>NZ_JACCAS010000001.1:632247-948370 GCF_013409255.1 Paraburkholderia bryophila | reverse complement strand
ACGAGGACCGCACCGAAAACCTGCGCCGCGTCGCGCACGTCGCGGCGCTTTTCATGCAGCAGGGTTTTGTCGCGATTGCCGCGGTGATTTCGCCTGAGCATCAGCATCGGCGCGCGGCGCGTGAGATTGTCGGCGAAGGTTTCGTCGAAGTCTTCGTGAACGCGCCGTTGGCCGTCTGCGAGGCGCGCGACGCGAAGGGACTTTACGCACGCGCTCGGCGTGGCGAAATCCCGCATTTCACCGGTATTTCCGATCCCTTCGAAGCACCGCTCGCACCCGACGTGGTGATCGAATCCGACCGCTTGCCGGTCGAACAGGCAGTAGACCGGTTGCTCGCCCATATAGCGCAGGGTCGCTTACCGGCTTAACGCGTTTTCTTCTTCCGACGCCGCGTGCCCTCACAGGTCGACGCGGCGCGCAACCATCAAACCCGCTAGCTCATTGCCCTGGCGCTCGCTGCAGCCGCCGCCAGGGCTCAAGCACGTGCGCGTCCACCTTCAATGCAACAAGCCCGGATGATGCAACGCAGGGTACACACCGATGATAAACGCCGCATAAATCGCGGCCATGGTCACGCCGGCGGCGGTGCCCCAGATATCGCGCGACGCGGCGCCCTGGCGGAAATGCACGGGCAGTCCGACCACCAGATAGCCGATCAGAAAAAACGCGAGGACCGCACGCACGGGTGAGAGGTCGTGGCCGATAAATTCCAGCAGTGCGGAGAGACTGAATTCAGACATGAAGAGGCGGGCAATGACACGTGCGAAGGAGTGTTCAAACCACGGTGCAAACCACGCGGCGAACCATTCAGGACTGCGCGAGCGCACATGCCGATTTAAGTCCATGCACGCGTGCGGCGCAAGAAAAAGTCTGTATGAATTTGTACAAGCCTACATTGCTTGCACGTTGCCTGCGCAACGACTTTCATCCGGCTTCGCAGTGCTTCAACCTGCTTTCAACGCGTAACTCGATCACGTATCACGCAAGCGTTTCGCGAAGAATGGGTAAGGATGTCAGCGCTTACGTAAAGGCTCGAGTAACGGCTTCAAACCGTTGTGATCGATCTCTTGCATCAACGCGATCAGCCGGCCGATTTCGCCGGGCGGAAAGCCCTGGCTAGCAAACCAGTTTAGATAGTGACCCGGCAGGTCCGCAATCACACGGCCTTTATATTTCCCGTAGGGCATCACGCGCGTGACCAGCAGTTCGAGGTGTTCGGGGTTCATGATGCAAAGGTCGGCAAAAAAACGCGGTGAGCGGGGAGCGGGCAATAACGGGTAACAAGCGAGCAAGGTTCGCCGCCCCTGCATTTTAGCCTCGCTGCAGGCTATTCGCCGACATGGTAACGTCGCCGATTCCGTTCACACAATCAACAGGACAGTTCAATGGAATACCGCAGACTCGGCGACTCCGATGTGCAGGTCAGCCTGATCGGTCTCGGCACCATGACATGGGGCGAGCAGAACACCGAACAGGAAGCGCACGCACAGATCGATTACGCGCTCGATCACGGCATCAACCTGATCGACACCGCCGAAATGTATCCCGTGCCGCCGCGCGCTGAAACGCAAGGCTCGACGGAGCGTTTCATCGGCACGTGGCTCGCGCAGCATCGCAGCGCGCGCGAGAAGATCGTGCTCGCCACCAAGATCGCCGGCCCGGCGCGTCAACCGCATAACCCGCGCCATATTCGCGGCGCGGGCAACCAGTTCGACCGGCCGAACCTCACCGAGGCGCTGAACGACAGTCTGAAGCGTCTGCAAACGGACTACGTCGATCTGTATCAACTGCACTGGCCGGATCGCAGCACGATGACGTTCGGCCGCTCCGCGTATCCATGGGTGGACGACGAGTACACGGTGCCGATCGAAGAAACGCTGTCGGTGCTCGCCGAATTCGTGAAGGCCGGCAAGGTGCGTCACATCGGTGTGTCGAATGAAACGCCGTGGGGTGTTGCGCAGTTTCTGCGCGCGGCGGAAAAGCTCGGCTTGCCGCGCATCGTCAGTATTCAGAACCCGTATAGCCTGCTCAATCGCACGTATGAGGCGGGGCTGTCGGAATACGCGCATCGCGACAACGTCGGCTTGCTCGCTTATTCGCCGCTCGCGTTCGGCTGGCTGTCGGGCAAGTACGAGGGCGGCGCGCGGCCGGCCGGCGCGCGCATCTCGCTGTTCGAACGTTTCCAGCGCTACAGCAAGCCGCAGGCCGTGCAGGCGACCACGCGTTACGTGGAGCTGGCGAAACGTCACGGCCTGTCGCCCGCGCAATTCGCGCTGGCCTTCGTGAATAGCCGGCCGTTCGTGACCAGCAATCTGATCGGCGCGACCTCGCTCGATCAGTTGAAGGAAAACATCGCCAGCGCCGACGTCAAACTGTCGCCGGAAGTCCTCGCGGAAATCGATGCGCTGCATGAATTGCAGCCGAACCCGGCGCCCTGAAGCGTTGGTGATGCGTTACTGAAGCGTCACTGAAGCATGGGTGACGCATTGGCGGTGCGGGTGAAACTCGAAGAAGCTCAGCGAATCTTCAGCTTCGCCCGCACCACATAAAGCGCCAGCAAACTGGCCGCTGCACAGAACATCAGATAAAACCCCGGCGCGAGCTTATTGCCGCTCGCGTCGATCAGCCACGTGATCACGAACGGCGCAAAGCCGCCGAACACCGTGACACCGATGTTGTAGCTGACCGAGAGACCGGTCGCGCGTGTCTGCGTCGGAAAGATCTCCGACATCAACGCGGGTAACGCGCCGAAATACGTCGCCTTCAATACACCGATCCAGATCAGCGCGAGCAGCATCGTCGCGAACGACGGATGCGCGTTCATATACACAAAGGCCGGATACACCGTCAGCAGCATCAGCACGGCGGCGAACGCCATGATCCGGATGCGCCCGAGCGAATCGGACAGATGACCGGCGAACGGCGTCAGTATCGTCAGCACGAAGCCGGTTGCGAGTGTCGCCGCGAATCCGGTCGAAGCGGGCAGATGCAATTGCTTGATCGCATAGGTCGGCATGTACAGGATCATGTAGTTCGCTGCCGTCGAAATGATCAGCGAGCCGATCGCCAGCAACATACGCAGCTTCTGCGTGCCGAACAGATCGCGCAGCGGCGTGCGGGCTTTCGGCTCGGCCGCGAACTCCGCGCCTTCATCCACGTAGCGGCGAATATAGAAACCGACCGGACCGATCGCGAGGCCGAATAGAAACGGCACGCGCCAGCCCCATGATTCGAGTTGCGCTGCGGTGAGCTGGCTCGTCAGCAGCGCGCCGAAACCGGACGCGAGCAGCGTGGCAAGACCTTGACTCGCGAACTGCCAGCTCCCCATGAAGCCGCGCCGCTCAGGCGCATGTTCGACCAGAAACGCGGTCGAGGCGCCGAATTCCCCGCCCGCCGAAAATCCCTGCACGAGGCGCGACAGCATGATGCCCGCGGGCGCCCATAAACCAATCGCCGCATACGGCGGCATCACGGCGATCGTCAATGTGCCGACCATCATCAACGCGATCGACAGCAACAGCGATGCCTTGCGTCCGGCGCGATCCGCGAGCGAACCGAGCACGAGTCCACCGAGCGGGCGGATCAGATACGAAATGCCGAAGGTGCCGAGCGTGAGCATCAGCGAAATCGCTTCGGTGCGCGCCGGAAAGAACAGCTTCGCGATTGTTACCGCGAAGAAGCCGTAGACGACGAGGTCGAACCATTCGAGCGCGTTTCCGATCGACGCCGCGAGAATGATGCGATGGGCTTTCGCGGCAGACGGCCGCGCGGCGCTGGCTTGCAAGGTGGACGTGATCATCGTGAACGTGTTCTCGTGACGGATGCGGCGGGGCGAGTGGCGCGGGCCCGGGGACTGACTTGGCGCTGGCCCGGGCTTCGCGAATTTTTTGTGCGGTTGTGCGGGTGGTCGGGACTGCCTCAGGCTGCGCTTTTCTGATGCGGCGAGTTCTCGCCGAGATCCCAGAACAAGCCCGCCATGATCTGCAGACCTTCGCGCACCACGGGGCCAAGCAGATGCTCGTTCGGCGCGTGCTGCGAGCAGGCCGGGTACGAGTGCGGCACCCAGATGGTCGGGAGGCCGAGCGTGTCGGCAAAGACTTCGTTAGGCAGCGTGCCGCCCAGGTTCGGCAGCACGGCGGTTTTCTTGCCGGTGGTCTGTTCGAGCGACGCGACCGCCCACGTGACCCACGGATCGTCCGGATCGAGACGCGTGGCCGGCGCGCCGCGCTCGACGTCGATCTGCACCAGCGAAAAACCGTGCGCATCCAGATGCGCGCGCAGATGCCGTTCGAGATTGCGCCAATCGGTGCCGACCACGAAACGCAACTGGCAATGCGCGAAGGCCGACGACGGAATCGCATTGACCGGGTTCTCCGGATTGCCCGCCTTGAAGGCGAGCACTTCGAAGCTGTTCCAGCCGAACACGCGTTCGGGCGCGCTCAGGCCGGGCTCGCCCCAGTTGTCGTCGACGTCGGGGTCGCCCGGACCGCCGCCGACGGTGATGTCCGCGAGCGCACGGCGCACCGCCTCCGAAATGGGCGGCGGGCGCAAACCGTCGACGGCGATCACCCCGCGCGCATCGACGAGGCTCGCCAGCGCGTTGGCCAGCACCGTCGCCGGGTTGCGCAGCAGGCCGCCCCAGTTGCCCGAGTGATGCGCGCCGTCGCGCAGATTCAGCGACAGCTTGAAGTTCACCGAACCGCGCGAGCCGAGAAACACGGTCGGGCGGCGCGCGGCGAGACGCGGACCGTCGGAGGCGATCAGCACGTCGGCGGCGAACTCGCTCGCGTGCTCGCGGCACACCGCGTCGAGCCCCGGCGAGCCGGTTTCCTCGCCCATTTCGATCAACAGCTTCGCGTTGAAGCCGAGCTGGCCGCCGCGCGCGGCCAGCACGCTCGCCAGCGCGGCAAGGTTAATGCTGTGCTGGCCTTTGTTGTCGGCCGTGCCGCGGCCGTACCAGCGCTCGCCTTCGATCGTCACGGCCCACGGCGTGAGCGGCGCGCGCCACTGGCTGTCGTAGCCGCGCACCACGTCGCCGTGGCCGTAGATCAGCACCGTGGGCAGATGGGCCGCTTCGTGGCGTTCGGCGATCAGGAAGGGGCCGAGGCCGCTGACCGGGTTATCGACGATGCGCGACGTGAAGCCGAGGCCCTCCGCTTCGGGCGCGATTTCGTCGGTCAGATACGACAGCAGCGTCGCGGCGCGATCGCTTTCCTGACTCTCGGTGCGAAAACCCACCCGGCGGGTGAGGTTCTCGAGAAAGGCGCCGGATTCGAAATGCTGTGTCGCGTGTTCGATGGCCTCGTTGCGGCTCATGGTGTGTCTCCAATGCGGGGCGGAATGCGGATGCGGGGCGATGTGCAGCTTCGAACCGATTCTAGGAGGCCGTTTTTTTTGTCACAATGATCGTATTTCGAAGCTTGCGTTGCCGAAAAGGCAAAGGTTGAGAGACACCCCATGACACTTTCCCTGCACGGCATCGCATTGCGCTATTTCGTCGAAGTCGCGCGCACCGGCTCGATCAGCGACGCGTCCGCACGGCTGCACGTCGCGATATCGGCGATCAGCCGGCAGATCGCGCGGCTCGAAAGCGAACTCGGCGTCGCGCTGTTCGAACGGCGCCCGCGCGGCATGGCGCTGTCCGAGGCCGGCGAGCGGTTGCTCGCTTACGCGCACCGCAGCTTGCTCGAAGCGGAACATGTGATGAAGGAGATCGGCGGCCTCGAGAGCCTGCACGGCAGCATGATCAAGATCGTGAGTTCGGAAGGGTTCGCCGCGGATTTCCTGCCCGCCGAGATGGCGAGTTTTCGCAGCCAGTATCCGGGCATCGACTTCATGCTTTCGGTCATGTCGCCGGGCGAGGCCACTCGCCGCGTGCGCGACGGCGACGCCGATCTCGCACTGACCTTCAGCCTCGCGCCGGAGAAGGGCGTCAAGGTCGAACACACCGAACCTGCGCCGGTGCTGGCGCTGTTGCGCGCGGATCATCCGCTGGCCGCGCGCGCCAAGCTGTCGCTCGCCGACCTGCGGTCTTATCCGCTGGTGCTGCCTGTGCCGGGCACGACGATTCGCCAGCTGATCGACATTACCTGCGCGCTCGAAGGCATCCTGCTCGAGCCCGATCTCACCTCCAACAACAGCGGCGCGATGTACCGCTATGCGCAGAAGAGCGGCGCGGTCATGTTCACGGGTCTGTTGTCGGTTCGCGACCGTTATGCCGGCGATGGCTTCGTCGTGATGCCGCTGACCCATCCGCAACTGCGCCAGCGCAGCATCCAGTTGCAGACCATGGCGGGGCGCGAACTGCCGGCAGCGGTGCGGGCGTTTCGCGATCATCTGATCGCCGCAATCGGTGGCCCGAAGCCGGCGGAGAGCGGCAGGCCGAAGGCAGCGCGAAAACGGAGCCCGCGTGGCGGCTAGCGGTCGAAGCCGCGCGCCATACAATGGGCGCTCGCCAAGGTTCAGCGTCGGCGTTCGACGCGGCGGCGCTGCCGACGCGTCGGGCCAGCGCGATAGCTGGACGCGTACGCCTGCTGCGCTGTCCTGCCTGGCCAATTGAAAGCCAAATGTCCCTGCCGGAACGCGAATCACGACCTAAACTGTGGTGGAGGCGGGCGGGGCGGGCTGTCGAACTGCGCCGCACGGCGTGCGATGCAGCAAAGCATGTCCGGAGGGCGTCCCTTTTGGGGACGCCGGTGGTAGGATTCAGCCCGAAAAATGGAGAGCGGCGCGCACTTGCAACGGCGCGCTGTCCACAACAGAGCGATAGGACTCAGGACATCGAATGGCGCAACAAAAAACAAACCCAAAACTTGAGCAGGCGCTGACGCGCGGGGATCTGGCGATCCGTCAGGCGAATTCGGCACGGGCCACGGCACTGCTGCGCGCGCTCGGCAAGATGATCGTGGAAGCCTCGGCGACGATCGGCGTGGAAGCCTTCACGCTGATTCCCGACGGCGACAAGATCTACGATCCGGCCGATGGCCTGTGGCCGCAGGAACTGCAGGTTTCGCTCGACGGTCCGGTCGAGGAATCCGATCCGGACGAAGTGCGCACGGTGCGTCTGATCGCCGACGATCCGGCCACGGTGTTCCGCGTCGAATGGCAGCGCGCCGACGGCAAAATTGGCCGTCAGGATGGCGGGCCGTTTGCGACGGTCGCGTTTATCTCCGACGTGGATATTCCGTGGACGGACGACGAAGACTGAGCGGTGTTTTTATCACCGCGAGTCATGGGCGCTGAAGCGAATCCGCCGCATCGAAGGCCTAAGCCTATTTCATCATCCTGCGGTGGAACAGCACCGCCGCAACGATAAACCCGCCCACCGTATAAACGGCCAGCACCGCCAGGTGTAGAGCGGCATGCTCGACCGGCCGGCCCAGCATGGCCGGGCGGATCAGATCGACGGCGTGCGCGAGCGGCAACACACCCGTGACCACGCGCGCCGCGACCGGCAATTGCGAAGTCGGAAAGAACACGCCGGACAGCAACATCATCGGCGTCAACACCAAGGTCTGATAAAACATAAAGAAGTCGTACGACGGCGCGAGCGCCGTCACGATCATCGCGATGCTCGCGAACGCGAGCCCGGTGAGTACGATGACGGGCAACGCGAGCAGCATCGACGGGAAATTCGCATAGCCCAGCGAGCCCGCCACCAGCATGATCGCCACACCCGACAGCATCGATTTGCTGCCCGCCCACATCACTTCACCCAGCACGATATCGCCGAGCGTCAGCGGCGTATGCATGATGGCTTCCCACGTGCGCTGCACGTGCATGCGCGAGAAGCCCGAATACATCGACTCGAAACTCGCCGACATCATCACGCTCGAAGCCACCGTGCCGGCCGCGAGGAACGCGATGTACGACACGCCGTCGACATGCCCGACCATGATCCCGAGCCCGAAGCCGAGACCGAACAGATAGATCATCGGATCGGCCAGATTGCCGAACATCGACGCGATCGCGAGCTTCTTCCACACCAGAAAATTGCGGCGCCATACCGCAACCCAGTTCACCGCATTGGTGGGGAACGCGGCGAAGGGTTCCTGGGCTGAGGGCTTGTCGCTGGGGGCCTGGTCGGGGGTGTCGTAGGTGCGTGCGTCCATGGCGTGTCTCGTGCTGTTTGCCCGAGGGAATTTCCTTCGGGGCGTTGTTATGGCGATCAGGTGCGGTGGCGGGTGGCCGGCGTGATGCACGCGATGCTTGCGATAGGCGTGAGCGCTTGATGCACTCAATGCGCTCGCAACGATCAGTCCTGCATTTCGCGGCCGGTGAGCCGTAGAAACACATCTTCCAGATTCGCCGGCCGGTGCAGATAGCGCAGATCGGCCCGCTGCTTGAGCCGGGCATGCACCGGTTGCGCGTCGTTCACATAGCAGAACAGCGTCTCGCCGCTGATCTCGGTGCGCTCGACCAGCGGCGCGAGTTCATCGCGCAACGCCACCGGATCGGGGCCGAAAATCTCGATCACGTCGCAGCCGATCTCAGACGCGATCAACTCGCTCGGCGCACCTTCGGCGATCTTGCGGCCTTCTTCGATCACGCATAGCCGATGGCAGAGCCGCTCGGCTTCTTCCATGAAATGCGTGGTCAGCAGAATGGTCTTGCCGCGCGCGAGCAGCGAGCGCAGCCGCTCCCAGATCAGATGCCGTGCCTGAGGGTCGAGACCGGTGGTGGGTTCGTCCATGATCAGCACGTCGGGATCGTTGACGAGCGCGCGCGCCAGTGTGAGGCGCCGCTTCATGCCGCCCGATAGTTCGCTCACGCGGGCGTCGGCCTTGCTTTCGAGCCGCGCGAATTCGAGCAGCGACGGCACCATCGCACGGCATTGCGCGGCGCTCAACCCGAAGTAGCGGCCGAACACCAGCAGGTTTTCGCGCACGGTGAAATCGGGATCGAGATTGTCGAATTGCGGCACCACGCCGACCCGCGCCCGCGCCACGCGCGCGCGGCCGGGAATCGGCTCGCCGCACAGACGGATCGTGCCGGCATCCGGCGCGGCAATGCCGAGCAGCATGCGCAACGTGGTGGTCTTGCCCGCGCCATTTGGGCCGAGCAGGCCGAAGCATTCGCCGGCGTTCACATGAAACGACAGCCCGTCGACGACCGTCTTGTCGCCGTAGCGCTTTTTGACCTGATGGAATTCAATGGCGGCTTCAGACATGGATCGAACGAGGCTCCGGGAAAGGGCGCGACTGATGCGAATGAACGTAATGATCGGGAAGGCTGCCTATTCTAGGACATCGATTGGCCGACGATGCCTGGCACCCGGGCGTCCAGAAGGGCTTTCTTGCACTGCGGCATTAGGTCCTGGCGCCGTGTCATTGCGTTGCCCTAGCCGTGTCATCGCCGCGCCATCGCCGTGCGCACCGGTTTAGGGCGCAGTTAGCGTTTTCCATCCCTTGCAAGCTGAATTGCGGCGCACCATGATTGATTCAAAGCGCACTTTCCGCGCGAAGGGAGAAAATCATGGCGAGCTACCAAAAAATCCTGCTGTGCTACGACGGCTCGCGCGAAGGTCGTAAAGCGCTACGTTGCGGCGCCGATCTCGCGTTGGATCTGAAAGCGGAAACGCATTTGTTATCCGTTGTGGATATGCGCTCCAGCATTGCGCAAAGCGCGGGCCTTCTCACCGACGTGGCGTGCGGCAGCTTCGAAAAATCCGCCCGCGACATTCTGCAGGAAGGCGTGGACTGGCTCACCGAGCGCGGCGTCACTGCGCAAGGGCATTTCGCCTTCGGTCATCCGATCGACGAGATCGCCAATCTCGCTAACGAGTTGCATGTCGATCTCGTCGTGGTCGGCCACCGTTGCCGCACCGGTTTGTCGCGATGGTGGATGGGCGCCGGCAATACGCCGCTGCTCGACCGCATTTCGTGCAGCATTCTGGTGGCGTGCTCTTCCGCGCAGGAGCAGCAGCAAGAGGCGGCTTGATGGGGTGAGCGGGGCGCAAGTTCAGGATTGCCTATGCGTGTTCGCTGGGCTTTTCTGAATGCGTGTTCACGCTTGTCCGAGTGCCTGTCCGAGCGGCGCGGTGATCGAACCGCGCCGGTTCTTCGCAATTGAGCATCGCTCGAACGTTACCCGGACCTCACGGGTTCAGATCGACCGCGGCCAGCTTCCACGTGAACAAGCCTTCGCGCGCGAAGATCGCCGAGTAACGCGCGTCGCCCGCGCCATGCTGGTACGTGACGACGAATTCGTTGAGGCCACGGTAGCCCGCCGTGGTTTGCGGCGGTTGCGACGGTGTAGCGGCCGGGTTCGCGTTGTTGGCGGCCGCGTCGGGCTGGGTTGGCGCAGCGGACGGTGCCGGTGTCGGCGCAGGCGTCTCAGCCGCTGACGGATTATTCGCCGCGGGTGGCACCGGTGGCCGCTCGCCAGGGTTGCCGCGCGGCGGCATGCCGTTCAGCAACGCGGCGACGCCATCTGGCGTTGCATAGGCATCCACGAGCGGACCAAGCAGCGCCACGCCGATCATCGCGCCAATGGCGGCGAGCGGATTGCCGTTGCTGTGTGCGTCGAGCCGGCGCGTCAGCAAGCCGGTCACCTGCTGCTTCAGGCTCTCGCGCAACGCGGGGAAATCGACGTATTGGTTGACGGTTTGCGCGTCGCGCGCATCCGCTGCGCGTTTAAGGTTGTTCAGCGCGAGATACGGCGATGCGTACGCGAAACCTAGCGCGGCAATCACCACGATCACAATTAACGTAACGATCAGCGGCCGGGTGGCGCTGCTCTTCGTGCGGGTCGAAACAGCCATCGAGTGAGACTCTCTATCAGGTGTGATCTAACGTGGACCGCGGCCACGCCAAAACGATCCCTGACTGATTCCGGCAATGCGACAGGACAACCGCTTCAGAACAGAATCCAATCGCTCAGAACCGAACCGCTCAGCCTTCGAATACTGCGCCGTGCACATTCGCTTCTTCGGCGATGCAGCGATCGATCATGCGGCAGACAGCGTCGACCGTGCCGACCATGATGAGCCGCGACGGCCCGTGATAGACACGCACCGGCGCGCGACGGGCCGGTTCCGCCGTATTCAGTCCCGAGTTCAACGACACGCGCGCAAACGCCGGCAAGGAAGACGGAAGCGCCGCCTGTAAATTCGACGCCTCGTCGAGCGAATCGAATAGCGAGGGCGTGCTCGCCGTGGATGCCTCGATCAACGAGCAGGGCACCAGCTTGCGCAGATGACGCAGACGACCGAACTGGCGAAAAGGCAGCAAGCGGGCAAGGCGTTCCATGAGTCTCTCCAGGCGATGCAAAGATGATGCAGCGTGAGTACGACGTTGATGCGGCGTTAGTGCTGTGTCGGGGCGGCGTCGAGGTGGTGTCGTCCAAACAAACGAACCAACCAACGCCCCACCAAAGACAAACCGCTTAAAACTCACCCGGGCGAATCAGCCCGACGGCGATTCCTTCCAGCGCGAATTCCGCACTGCCGGTTTCAACGAAGATGTTTTCGTAATCGGGATTCTCGGCAATCAGTTCGATGCCGTTCGGCCGGCGCTTCAAGCGCTTGACCGTCACGTCGTCGCCCAGCCGCGCGATGATGATCTGGCCGTCTTTGGCCTCGCTCTTCTTCTGCACGGCGAGCAGGTCGCCGTCGAAGATGCCCGCGTCGCGCATGGACAGCCCGCGCACCTTCAGCAGGTAGTCGGGCTTGCTGGAGAACAGCGCCGGGTCGCACGCATAGTGCTGCGCGATATGTTCCTGCGCGAGGATCGGGCTACCCGCAGCCACCCGGCCGATCAGCGGCAGGGACAGTTGCATGATGCTCGAGTGCGGCAGCGTGAACTGGTAAGGCGAGTCATCCGGCCCGCTCAGCAGGCGAATGCCGCGCGATGCGCCGGCTGCGAGTTCGATCACACCCTTGCGAGCGAGCGCGCGCAGATGCTCTTCTGCGGAGTTCGCGGAGCTGAAGCCCAGTTCCGCGGCAATCTCCGCGCGGGTGGGCGGAAAACCGGTGCGTTCGATAGCCCGGCGGATCAGATCGAAAACCTGCTGCTGTCGTGCGGTGAGTTTGGTCATGGCCACTGTATGTATGAACAGGTGACTGTATTTTTATACAGTATTCGGCGCAATTCAAGCTTTACTTTAAGTTCGTCGCTTCGGGTGCCGCTACAGCGCCGCAAAAGGGCGTTCCAACGCCCACGTTCGTGCCGCAACGCCTTACCCAGCTGTCATTACCACTTTTGAGTATTAAAGAATGAAGAAACATTATTTTTAATGATGAAAGCTCTTCGATAGACTGGCCTCCGAGTTGGCGCTCATGTGCACGTGACCGCGACGTAGAACAACACCAGACGCTGTTTTAGCGGACCACAACGCGGAGAAAGTTGACATGAACGACCAAGGTACGGGGCTGGCAGGCAAGACCAGAAAAATCATCGCGGCGCTCGCATTGGGCGCGGCCGGGGCGCTCGGCGTGATGGCGCAGGCGCAGGCCGCCGACACGACGCTGCTGAACGTGTCCTACGATCCGACCCGCGAGCTGTATCAGGACATCAATCAGGCGTTCGGCAAGGAATGGAAGGCGAAGACCGGCGAGACGATCACCTTCAAGCAGTCGCACGGCGGCTCCGGCGCGCAGGCGCGCTCGGTGCTCGACGGTCTGCAGGCGGACGTGGTGACGCTGGCGCTGGCCTACGACATCGACGCGCTGGCCAACAAGGGCCTGCTCGACAAGGGTTGGCAAAAGCGCTTGCCGGACAACGCGTCGCCGTACACGTCGACGATCGTGTTTCTGGTGCGCAAGGGCAACCCGAAGCACATCAAGGATTGGGACGATCTGATCAAGCCGGGCGTGTCGATCGTGACGCCGAATCCGAAGACCTCGGGCGGCGCGCGCTGGAACTACCTCGCGGCGTGGGCGTATGCCGAACATCAGCCGGGCGGCAACGACCAGAAGGCCAAGGAATTCGTCGGCAAGCTCTATAAGAATGCCGGCGTGCTGGATTCGGGCGCGCGCGGCGCGACCACCAGCTTCGTGCAACGCGGTATCGGCGACGTGCTGATCGCGTGGGAAAACGAAGCGTTCCTGTCGCTGAAGGAGTTTGGCCCGGAGAAGTTTGAAATCGTCGTGCCGTCGGTCAGCATTCTGGCCGAGCCGCCGGTCGCCGTGGTGGACAAGGTCGTCGACCGGCACGGCACGCGCAAGGTGGCCGAAGCGTATCTGAACTTCCTGTACAGCGAAGAAGGCCAGGAGATCGCCGCGCGCAACTTCTATCGTCCGCGTTCGAACAAGGTGCCGGCGGAGCTGACGGCCAAGTTTCCAAAGCTGAAGCTGTACACGGTGGACGATTCGTTCGGCGGCTGGACCAACGCGCAGAAGACGCACTTTGCCGACGGCGGCGTGTTCGATTCGATCTACGCGCCGCAGTAAGGCCGGCTTGGCCGGTCAACCCCGACGCAGCAACGCGACGATGTGGCCGGCCAACGGCAACGCATGACCCCCGAGCGCGCCCCATGGGCGCGCTTTTGGCCGCCCAAGGCCCGGCGGCCGGAATTCGGTCCTCGCAACACCGGCATCAACCTGAACGAGTAACCAGCATGACGACGTTGACCTTCCGAAAACCGAGCGCGTT
Organism: Paraburkholderia bryophila; assembly: GCF_013409255.1. Lineage (NCBI taxonomy): Bacteria > Pseudomonadati > Pseudomonadota > Betaproteobacteria > Burkholderiales > Burkholderiaceae > Paraburkholderia > Paraburkholderia bryophila. The sequence continues at coordinate 934,778 of NZ_JACCAS010000001.1, read as the reverse complement.
GCCCGGTTTTGGCTTGACCCTTGGCATCACCGTGGCTTATCTGAGCCTCGTGGTGCTGATTCCGCTGGCGGCGACGTTTCTCAAGACCGCTACGCTGGACTGGCCTCAGTTCGTGCGGGCGGTGAGTTCGCCGCGCGTGCTCGCGTCGTATCGCCTGACGTTTTTCTCCGCGCTCGGCGGCGCGCTGATCAACGCGGTGTTCGGCTTTCTGGTCGCGTGGGTGCTGGTGCGTTACACGTTCCCGTTCAAACGCATCGTCGACGCCGTGGTCGATCTGCCGTTCGCGCTGCCGACCTCCGTGGCCGGCATTTCGCTCGCGGCAGTGTACGCGGGCAACGGCTGGATCGGCCAGTTTCTCGAACCGCTCGGCCTGAAGATCGCGTTCACGCCGGCCGGCGTGCTGGTCGCGCTGACCTTCATCGGTTTGCCGTTCGTGGTGCGCACGGTGCAGCCGGTGCTCGAAGAGTTCGAACGCGAGCAGGAAGAGGCCGCCGCGTGCCTCGGCGCGTCGCGCTGGCTGACGTTTCGCCGCGTCGTGCTGCCGGCCGTGTTCCCCGCGTTGCTGACCGGTTTCGCGCTGGCGTTCGCGCGGGCGCTCGGCGAATACGGCTCGGTGATTTTCATCGCCGGCAACGTGCCGATGAAATCGGAAATCACCTCGCTGCTGATCATCACCAAGCTCGAACAGTACGACTACGCGGGCGCTACCGCGATCGCGGTGGTGATGCTGGTCGTGTCGTTCCTGATGCTGCTGTTCATCAATACCTTGCAGTGGTATTTGCAACGCCGCACGGGTCGAGGTGGCGCGAGTCCGGCGCCGGCTGCGGTCAGCGTCGCGGCGATCGGCGGAGGCGCGCAATGAGCCGCCAGTCCGTGAATGACGTGAACGGCGCCGACCGTGCGACCGTCGCTGCCGTCGCCGTTGCACCGCGCGCGCCCTTGAACGTGTCGCGCCGCCCCGATCCGGTCACCGAAGCGCCCGTCGTGCGCTGGCTCCTGACCGCCGTCGCGCTGCTGTTTCTCACGCTGTTTCTGGTCGTGCCGCTGGTCGCCGTGTTCTATCAGGCGTTGAGCAAGGGCCTCGGGTTCTATCTGGAATCGCTCGCCGATCCGGACGCGCTGTCGGCGATCAAGCTGACCGTGATTACCGCCGCGATCGCCGTGCCGCTGAATCTCGTGTTCGGCCTCGCGGCTTCGTGGTGTATCGCCAAGTTCGAATTCCGCGGCAAGGCGCTGCTGACCACGCTGATCGATCTGCCGTTCTCGGTCTCGCCGGTGATCTCGGGCCTGATCTACGTGCTGATGTTCGGCGCGCAAGGCTGGTTCGGCCCGTGGCTGATCGACCACAACGTGCAGATCATCTTCGCGGTGCCGGGCATTGTGCTCGCGACGATCTTCGTCACGTTCCCGTTCGTTGCGCGTGAACTGATTCCGCTGATGCAGGCGCAAGGCAACGACGAGGAAGAAGCCGCTCACGTGCTCGGCGCGTCGGGCTGGCAGATCTTCCGCCGCGTCACGCTGCCGAACGTCAAATGGGGCCTGCTGTACGGCGTGATTCTGTGTAACGCGCGGGCCATGGGCGAGTTCGGCGCGGTCTCGGTGGTGTCGGGCCACATTCGCGGCCAGACCGACACGATGCCGTTGCACGTCGAAATTCTCTACAACGAATACAACTTCTCGGCGGCGTTCGCCGTGGCGTCGGTGCTGGCCTTGCTCGCACTCGTCACGCTGGGGCTGAAGCTGCTCGCCGAGCGCCATATGTCGGCGGAACTGTCGGCCGCGCGCGACGTGCCCGCGTATGCCGGTCCCGTCGCGCTGGCCGCTGCCTCATCGCCATCGCCATCGCCATCGTTCAAGGCAACGCCTGTCTCGCCGCAACACCCGCTCAAGCAAGGAGAGCTGTAATGGGTATCACTGTTCGTAACCTGCAGAAGCGCTTCGGCGATTTCGTCGCGCTCGATAACGTCTCGCTCGACTTTCCGCCGGGTGAACTGGTTGCGCTGCTCGGGCCGTCGGGTTGTGGCAAGACCACCTTGTTGCGCGTGATCGCCGGACTCGAATACGCGGACGGCGGCCAGGTCGAGCTGCAAGGCCAGGACGTCGCGACGGTCGGCGCGCGCGAACGTGAAGTGGGTTTCGTGTTCCAGCATTACGCGCTGTTCCGTCATATGACGGTGTTCGAGAACGTCGCGTTCGGCTTGCGCGTGAAGCCGCGCAAGGAGCGGCCTTCGGAAGCGGTGATTCGCGAGAAGGTGCATGAACTGTTGAAGCTCGTGCAACTCGACTGGCTCGCGCAACGTTATCCGTCGGAATTGTCGGGCGGTCAGCGGCAGCGGATTGCGCTGGCGCGCGCGCTCGCGGTCGAACCGAAAGTGCTGCTGCTCGACGAACCGTTCGGCGCGCTCGACGCGAAGGTGCGCAAGGAATTGCGTAGCTGGCTGCGGCGCTTGCATGACGATCTGCATATCTCGACGATCTTCGTCACGCACGATCAGGAAGAAGCGCTCGAAGTGGCCGACCGTATCGTCGTGCTCAATCGTGGGCACGTGGAGCAGGTGGGCAGTCCGCAAGATGTGTACGACCATCCGCAAACCTCGTTCGTGTACGAGTTTCTCGGCGCGGCCAACCGTCTGCACGGCAACGTCGACGCGAGCGGTTTCGTGGTGGACGGCGCCGCGTTGCCGGTATCGATCAAGGCCGATTTCAGCGGCCCGGCGTTTGCCTATGTACGGCCGCACGACCTGCAGTTGTATCCGCAAGCGTCCGGGCATCGCGAAGGGATCGTGGTCGACGTGCGGCGCGTGGTGACGCTCGGCGGCTCGGTGCGGGTCGAGCTCGCGGGCCGCGAGGGCACTCTGCTCGAAGCCGAGCTGGATCGCGAGTCGTGGCGCGATCTGCAACTGGCGGTCGGCGACGGCGTGACCGCCGTGCCGCGCGCGTTGCGGGTGTTTCCGGCGCACTAGTAGGGCGCCTGTCCGGAGAGCATGGCAGGCAAGGCATCAAACTCGGTGTTTCAATCAAACTCAAATAACTCAACTCTGGCTGAACCGGAGACATACAGATGAACTTCCAGCAATTGCGCTTCGTGCGCGAGGCCGTGCGTCAGAACATGAATCTGACCGAGGTGGCGAACGTGTTGTACACGTCGCAATCGGGCGTGTCGAAACAGATCAAGGATCTGGAAGACGAACTCGGCGTCGACATTTTCATTCGACGCGGCAAGCGCCTGACAGGTCTCACCGAACCGGGCAAGGCGGTGCATCAACTGATCGAGCGGATGCTGCTCGATGCGGAAAATCTGCGCCGTGTGGCCCGTCAGTACGCCGATCAGGACAGCGGCCACCTGGTCGTGGCGACCACCCACACGCAGGCGCGTTACGCGTTGCCGAAGGTGATCCGTCAATTCACCGAGGTGTTCCCGAAGGTGCATCTGGCGCTGCGCCAGGGCAGCCCGCAACAGATCGCGCAGATGATCATCAACGGCGAAGCGGATATCGGCATCTCGACCGAAGCGCTCGACCGCTTCCCCGATATCGTCACGTTCCCGTGCTATTCGTGGCATCACATCGTGGTCGTGCCGAAGGATCATCCGCTGGTGGGCCGGCAGAATCTGACGCTCGACGAGATCGCCGAATTCCCGATCATCACGTACGACCAGGATTTCACGGGCCGCTCGCATATCGACCAGGCGTTCGCGAAAGCGGGCGCGTTGACCGACGTCGTGCTGACCGCGATCGACGCCGACGTGATCAAGACTTACGTCGAACTCGGCATGGGGATCGGCGTGGTCGCGGCCATGGCCTACGATCCGAAGCGCGATACCGAACTGGTCGCGCTGGATACGCAGCATCTTTTCGAAGCGAGCACCACGCGGGTCGGTTTGCGCAAGGGCGCGTTCCTGCGCGCGTACGCGTACCGGCTGATCGAAATGTTCGCGCCGCAATTGAACGAAGCGGAAATCGCGGCGCAGTTGCGCGAAGCGGTTTAAGGCTCAGAACCGAAACGAACGGACATCCGTTTTTTCACGCATGGCGGCGCGCGGCGCATCGCTTACAATCGCCGCCATGAATACTCTGACTTCCTCTTCCGCCGCGCCTTCGGGCGAAGGCGCTACGCCGCCGCTGCCGTGCATTGCCGTGCTCGCGACCGGCGGCACGATCGCCGGCGCGGCCGCGGACGCCACCAACACCTCCGGTTACCAGGCCGGTGTGGTCGGCGTCGAGCAACTGCTTTCCGTGGTGCCGGCGTTGTCCACGGTGGCGCGTATCGCGCCCGAGCAGATTGCCAGCGTCGACAGCAAAGACATGACCATGCCGTTGTGGACCACGCTCGCACAGCGCATCAACACGCTGCTCGCGACCGACGGGATCGACGGTGTGGTGATCACGCACGGCACCGATACGCTCGAAGAAACCGCCTATCTGCTGCATCTGACCGTCAAGTCGGATAAGCCGGTGGTGCTGACTGCGGCCATGCGTCCGGCGTCGGCGTTGTCAGCCGATGGTCCGTTGAATCTGCTCAACGCGGTCACCGTCGCGGCGCATGCGGGCTCGCGCGGGCAGGGCGTGCTGGTGGCCTTCAACAACAAGATTCACAGCGCGCGCGACGTCGTCAAGACGAGCACCTACGCGGTGGACGCGTTCCAGTCGCCCGAGATCGGCGCGCTCGGTTGGGTGCAGGACGGCAGGGTCGAATTCCAGCGCGCCGTGGTGCGGCCGCATACGCTGGCAACCGAATTCGTGATTGGGCCGAAGTGGCCGCATGTCGAGATCGTCGCGAGCTATGCGGGCGTGTCGCGAATCGCGGTGGATGCGCTGGTGGCCGCCGGTGTGCGCGGTATCGTCGTGGCGGGCACGGGCAACGGTTCGATTCACATGTCGATGCAGCAGGCGCTTGCCGACGCGGCGTCGCAGGGCGTTGCGGTGGTGCGTTCTTCGCGCGTGGGATCGGGGCATGTAATGCGCAACGGCGCCGCGGCCGACGACGCGCTCGGTTTCGTCAGCGCGGGTGCGCTGAATCCGTACAAGGCGCGCGTGCTGCTGATGCTGGCGCTGGCCGCGGGCGGCACGGGGCCGGTGGCGCTGCAGAAGACGTTCGATACGTACTGATCGGTTGCGCGCTGAGCGAGTCAGCGGTTCATTGACTCCGCAACTCAGCGAGTCAGCGCAGTTGAAGCTTCAATGACAACGCGGCGCCCGGGTAAGACCCGGGCGCCGCGTTGTCATTTCTGCTTGCGGTTGATTCGAACAGCCAGCGCTTAGGCCGCCAGATCCGGCGGCAACTTGCCGCCATTCGCCGCCAGCGCTTGCATCACCTGTTTGTGCAGCCAGATGTTCATGCTTGCCGAGTCGTTCGTGTCGCCGGTGTACTTCAATTCCTGGGCGAGCTGCTTGCGATGATCGAGGCTGCTGTCGACGCCGAGCGCCTTCAGCGTGTCGACGATCGACGTGCGCCAGTTCAGCGTCTGGCCGCTCTCGCTCACGAACTGGTCCATGACGGCAGCGACGTCGACGTCGGCGAGCGGCGCGGGCGCCGGTGCGGCGTCCGGCGCGGCAGCTTGCGCGGCTGCCGGATCCGGGGTCGGCTCAACCGCGGGTGCAGGCTGATCGGGCTTCGCTTTGCCGAAGAGCTTGTTGACGATGTCACCAAAGATACTCATTCTGAATCCTTTGCAGAGGGGTTACTGGCGCAAGCAGGCTTCGCTCACGGGTTGAACACTGGTTGCGAAACGGGAAACGGGCGAATAAGACAGAGGCCTGCGTTACCGCGTGTAGCAAGCCGCATGCGAACGCACGTAAGCCGGCAACCAGACTCAACGAGTGTAGGAGAAAAGCGCGGACCGGTGTGTCAAATAAGGTCGCGAAGAGAAGACGGAGTTGCAAGCAAATGCAAGCGGGCTTGCGACTGAACGTGCAGCCCCGTAGGCGCAGGCAAGCGCACGCTGAGAGTTGAACTCAGCTGCGCACGGGCGGTGTGCATGATGCACCCGCTGCGAGAGATTGGCTGAAAAAGCATAAGCATGAAATCCGACAGCCGGACACCCGACGACGACGTCTGACCGACCAAGGCTTCCCCGGCGCCGCCGGGTGCCGCTGCGGACCCCACTTGCCGCTCTCAGCCCAGAGCGGCACGATTTGCCCGTTCCGCCGTGCCTATGCACGACGAACCGGGCGCCCCACCTGCGATCGTCACGACGTTGCGAACGCAACCATCACGACGATCTGTAACGATGCTCTGTCAAGAGACGATCGGTATTAAGCAGCCTTGGCTTCGCTACCCGGCGCTTGCGCGACTTCGTAGTTCGCCATGATTTCCAGCGCGCGCACCATGGCCGAGTGATCCCATGCCTTGCCGCCGTTTGCCGCGCACACGCTGAACAGTTGCTGCGCGCTCGCCGTATGCGGCAGCGCGATACCCAGCTTGCGTGCGCCGTCGAGTGCGAGGTTCAGATCCTTCTGGTGCAGTTCGATGCGGAAGCCCGGATCGAACGTGCGCTTCGTCATACGCTCGCCGTGCACTTCGAGAATCCGCGACGAGGCGAAGCCGCCCATCAGCGCTTTACGGACACGCTCCGGATCGGCACCCGAACGCGATGCGAACAGCAGCGCTTCAGCCACGGCTTCGATGTTCAGCGCAACGATGATCTGGTTCGCGACCTTGCAGGTTTGACCCGCGCCGTTGTCGCCGATCAGCGAGATGTTCTTGCCCATCAGTTCGAACAGCGGCTTGGCCAGCGCGAACGCCTTTTCCGGGCCGCCCACCATGATCGTCAGCGTCGCTTCGCGCGCGCCGACTTCGCCGCCGGACACCGGCGCATCCAGGTAGTCCGCGCCCAGCGCGTTGATCTTCTTCGCGAACTCCTGCGTGTCGAGCGGGGAGATCGAGCTCATGTCGATCACCAGCTTGCCTTGCGTGAGGCCGGCGGCGACGCCGTCGTCGGCGAACAGCACATTGGCGACGTCAGGCGTGTCCGGCACCATGATGATGACGATGTCGGCGGCTTGCGCGACGGCGGTCGAATTCGCGACCACGCTCGTCGTTTTGCTCAGATCGTCCGGCACCGGATACGCACCGTTCACGATCAGCGTGTGACCGCCCTTGATAAGGTTGCGCGCCATGTGCGCGCCCATGATGCCGAGGCCGATAAAACCGATCTTTGCCATGTGTCTGAATCTCCAGTGTTGTTTGGGGTGCCCCGTGTCGGGGCTGCCCAAGGGGGCGTCCCTCGGGCGTCATGCGCCTGATGCCGCTCGTCGAGGCCTTCAGGCCTCAACGCGCTCAGGCAGCGGCGTGAGCTGCGCCGCGGGTCTGCCCGGCCACGCTTTGCACCCAGCCGAGGCCGGCAGCGGTGGTGGTGCGCGGCTTGTATTCGCAACCGACGTAACCGTCGTAGCCAAGCGAATCGAGCAGATTGAACAGGAACGGGTAGTTGATTTCGCCGGTGCCCGGTTCGTTACGGCCCGGGTTGTCGGCGAGCTGGATGTGCGCGATCTGCGGCAGGTTCTTCCTGATGGTCGCCGCGAGTTCGCCTTCCATCCGTTGCATGTGATAGATGTCGTATTGCAGGAACAGGTTGTCCGAACCGACCGCGTTGATCACGTCGAGGCCTTCGCCCGAACGGTTCAGCGCGAAGCCCGGAATGTCGTACGAGTTGCACGGTTCGACCAGCAGCTTGATGCCGGCTTTCTTCAGTTCGCCGGCGGCGAAGCGCAGGTTCTCGACGATGGTCGTACGCGCTTTGTCCGCATCCACGCCCGCCGTCGGAATGCCGACGAGGCAGTTCAGTTGCGGCACTTTCAGGGCGCTCGCGTATTCGATTGCGCGGCCCACGCCTTCCTGGAATTCGCCGACGCGATCCGGCAGGCACGCGATCCCGCGTTCGCCCGCTTCCCAGTTGCCCGCGGGCAGGTTGTGCAGGACCAGCTTGAGGCGGTTCTGTTGCAGACGTTCGCTCAGTTCGGCGATCTGGTACGGATACGGAAACAGGAATTCGACGGCGTGGAAGCCCGCGTCGGCTGCGGCCGCGAAGCGGTCGAGGAACGGGACTTCGTTGAACAGCATGGTGAGATTCGCTGCGAATTTCGGCATGATGCGTTTGGCTCTCTGGTCGGTCAATGGAATAACTTCGTGCAGCTTGTGGTGCGACGCGCGATGGGGCGCGTCGTGCGGCGATCAGGCGGCGCGTTGCGGTGATACACCGCCGCGCTGCCCAATCGTCCTCACGTCACTTCATCTACTTCTACTTACAGCGTCGCGCAGTTCAGTCGAGCATGCTGATCGCGGTCGGCGCGTCTTCGCGCTTCTCGGCCAGTTCTTCGAACTCGTTGATCGCGTCGATCTCGGTGCCCATCGAAATGTTGGTCACGCGTTCCAGAATCACTTCGACGATCACCGGCACGCTGAACTCGGAGAGCATCGACTGCGCTTTCAACAGCGCCGGCTTCAGGTCTTCCGGCTTGTGCACGCGGATCGCCTTGCAACCCAGGCCTTCGGCAACTGCCACGTGGTCCACACCGTAGCCGTTCGTTTCCGGCGCGTTGATGTTCTCGAAACCGAGCTGCACGCAGAAGTCCATGTCGAACGCGCGCTGTGCCTGACGGATCAGGCCGAGGTACGAGTTGTTCACCACCACGTGCACATACGGCAGCTTGAATTGCGCGCCCGCGGCCAGCTCTTCGATCATGAACTGGAAGTCGTAGTCGCCCGAGAGCGCCACGATCTGACGTTGCGGATCCGCTGCGCGCACACCCAGCGCTGCCGGAATCGTCCAGCCGAGCGGGCCTGCCTGGCCGCAGTTGATCCAGTTGCGCGCCTTGTAGACGTGCAGGAATTGCGCGCCGGCGATCTGCGACAGACCGATCGTGCTCACGTAGCACGTATCGCGGCCGAACACCTGGTTCATCTCTTCGTAGACGCGCTGCGGCTTCATCGGCACGTTGTCGAAGTGGGTCTTGCGCTGCATCGTTTGCTTGCGTTGCTGGCAGTCGGCAACCCACGCGCTACGATCCTTCAGCTTGCCGGCAGCCTTCCATTCCTGCGCCACTTCGATGAACAGTTCGAGCGCGGCCTTCGCGTCCGACACGATGCCGAGGTCCGGGCCGAACACGCGGCCGATTTGCGTCGGCTCGATGTCCACGTGCACGAACTTACGGCCCTTGGTGTACACCTCGACGCTGCCCGTGTGACGGTTCGCCCAGCGGTTGCCGATACCGAGCACGAAGTCGGAGGCGAGCATCGTCGCGTTGCCGTAGCGGTGCGAGGTTTGCAGACCGACCATGCCGGCCATCAGCGGATGGTCGTCGGGAATCGCGCCCCACGACATCAGCGTCGGGATCACCGGCACGCCGACGGTTTCCGCGAAGGTCACGAGCAGGTCTTCAGCGGCTGCATTCAGCACGCCGCCACCCGAGACGATCAGCGGCTTTTCCGCGTCGTTGAGGAACGTCAGTGCGGCTTCGATCTGCTTGCGCGACGCTTTCGGCTTGTAGACCGGCAGCGGTTCGTACGTGTCGATGTCGAATTCGATTTCGGCGAGCTGCACGTCGATCGGCAGGTCGACCAGCACCGGACCCGGACGGCCCGAGCGCATCAGGTGGAATGCCTGCTGGAAAACGCGCGGCACCAGCGCCGGCTCGCGCACGGTGACGGCCCACTTGGTGACGGGCTTGGCGATCGATTCGATATCGACGGCCTGGAAGTCTTCCTTGTACAGACGCGCACGCGGCGCCTGACCCGTGATAGCCAGAATAGGAATCGAGTCGGCCTGAGCGGAATACAAACCGGTGATCATGTCGGTGCCCGCAGGGCCCGACGTGCCGATACACACGCCGATGTTGCCCGGTTGAGCGCGCGTATAGCCTTCGGCCATGTGCGACGCACCTTCGACGTGACGCGCCAGCACGTGGCTGATGTTGCCTGCCTTGCGCATGGCCGAGTAGAACGGGTTGATCGCGGCGCCCGGTACACCGAACGCGGTGTCGATACCTTCTTTTTCGAGCACCAGCACAGCTGCGTCGACGGCTCTCATCTTGGCCATGAATGTCTCCTGAATGTCTGGAAATTGGCGAACTAAGGGTGTTGAACGCACTGTAGGCCTGACCTAAAGGTTTGATAAGATCAGTCCGGGTCGCTTATTTCGAAACAAAAAGTATGGAATCGCGGCGGCGTGCGAGCGCTAGCGCGGTTGAGCGGCGCGGGACCGCGCGGGGCTGCGGCAAGCTGTCGCGCAGTGGGCCGGTGCGCGGTTCGGGCCCCTTGAGACAAGACCGCAACGGTTTTGCATCAGACCCAGGGTAAGTGCTGAAGCGCGGCCCCGGGTCGACAGGAGACAAAGATGGATCGCTTCAAACAGATCGAAACCTTCGTGCGCGTGGCGGACGCCGGCAGCCTCGCGGCGGCCGCGCTGGAAGAGGGCGTGTCGCCGGTGATTCTGGGGCGGCGTATCGACGCGCTGGAAAAGCGCCTCGGCGTGAAGTTGATGTATCGCTCGACGCGCCGCCTCGTGGTAAGCGAAGACGGCGCGGCGTTTCTGGAGCGCTGCCGTGGCCTGCTGACCGAATGGGATCAGGCGGAAAACGAACTGAGCGCCGGGCGGCGCGCGGTGAACGGCCACCTGATCGTGTCCGCGCCGGCGGCATTCGGCCGCAAACACGTCGCGCCGCTCGCGCCTCCGTTTCTTGCCGACAAGCCGGAATTGCAGGTGTCGTTCAATCTGACCGACCGCGTGGTCGACCTGGTGCGCGAGGGCTACGACCTGTCGATCCGGATCGGCGGCGCGGTCGATCCGAACTTCGTCGCGGTGAAACTGGCGACCAACCGGCGCGTGGTGTGCGGCACGCCCGACTATTTTCGCCGCCACGGCAAGCCGAAAACCCTCGAAGACCTACCGCAGCACAACTGCCTCGCGTTCAATCTGCAAGGCGGCCAGAACCGCGGCTGGTATTTTCGCCGTAACGGCAAACTGGCGACCGTGCGGGTGGGCGGCACGCTCGATTGCAACGACGGCGAATTGCTGCATCGCTGGGTGTCGGAAGGGCTTGGGCTCGGCTGGCGCTCCACGTGGGAGATCCAGCAGCAACTGGTGCGCGGCGAGCTGGAAACCGTGCTCGACGAGTTCGCGTTGCCGGACTACGACATCCTCGCGGTGTATCCGCAGCAGCGGTATGTGCCGGCCAAGGTGCGGTATTTCATCGATTATCTGAAAGAGGTGTATGCCAGCGAGGATTACTGGAACCGGGCGGCTTATTAGTGGCTTGCTGGCATGGGCGCGCGCTGTTTCTCGTCTTATTTGGAGGTTTCGCTGCCGACGCGGGAATAAACTCGGCCTGTCGCCGGTTATGTGGTCATGAACGCTTCACGACAAGCCACGATTCGCCTAGCTGCAATGCCCTGGAGGGCCCAGGTGGTCCAGACCGATTCAGACGCCGCGCGCGCGCACGGCGATGCCGATTCCGCAACCGATGCCGCCAGGAGCCGCCGTTTCCAGCAGCTCGCGCTGCCGCATCTGGATGCGGCTTACAACCTCGCGCGCTGGCTATGCGGCAACGCCAGCGACGCCGACGATGTCGTCCAGGAAGCCTTCATGCGGGCGTTCCGGTTTTTCGACACGTTTCGCGGCGACACCGCGCGGCCCTGGCTGCTGGCGATCGTGCGACGCACCTGGTACACGGAATGGCGGCGGCGCGCGTCGTCGCACGAAACGGTCGAGTTCGACGACACCATGGACGACACCGCGTTCGACGGCTGGAGCGTCGGTGGTGCGGATCCGCAGGCGCTACTGATCCGCGACGAGGACACGAAGCGCGTGCACGAGGCATTGGCGTTGTTGCCGGTTGAGTATCGGGAGGTGCTGATCCTGCGCGAACTGGAAGAAATGGGCTACCGCGAGATCGCGATCGTGGCCGATGTGCCGATCGGCACGGTGATGTCGCGGCTCGCGCGGGGTCGGCGCAAGCTGGCCGCGCTGCTGATGGCGGCGCCTGGTGGCGGCAAGGCGGGGGCTGTTGGTGCTTCGGGTGCTGCTTCGGGCGGTGTTTCGGGTGCTGTTCCGGCCACCGCTTCGGCCACCGTCACGCCGCTGCGGGCATCCGCCAACGGACGGCCACTCAATAACCCCGGCGGTAACGCCGGCCACGCTCAGGAGACGCCAGATGGACTGTAACGAAGCACGGCCGCTCCTCGATGCGAACGCCGATCATGAATTGCCCGCGCCGGATGCGCGGCGTGTCCAGCAGCACATCGAGAGCTGCGAGGCCTGCCGGCGTGAGAGCGAGAATCTGGGCGCCTTGCGGGGCGCATTGCGGGCGGCGACTTATCATCGCGCGCCGCAGTCGCTGCGAGCGCGGATTCTGGCTGGCTTGCCGGCGATGGAAGGGGCTGTCGCGGCGGCTGAGCCGCTGACTGCGACCGATGGAGCGGACCTCGCGATTGGACAGCCGCTGACTGCAACCGAACGGCCGGGAGCCGCGATCGAAGGGCCGGCCACCGCGGCAGACGATCCACGGGCAACGGGCCCGCAACCGGACAGCGCGATGGACGCCGCCAGGGCGCCATCACGTCCGCGCCGTCGGCGGGGCTGGCTGGATGGCTGGCGTTTGCCGTCCGGTGGCTTCGGCCAGCCGATCGGCATGGGTGGCGCGGGCGGTGGGAGCGGCGCGTCCCGGTTGCTCGCGCCGGGCTGGCTCGCCGCGCTGGCCATCGCGTTGTGCGCTGGCGCAGCGGTGGTGACCCTGAACCTGAGCCGTCCCGCCGACCTCTCGCCATTCGCCGATGAGCTGGTGGAAAGCCATGTGCGCGCGCAGGTTTCCGGCCGCGACATCGACGTGATTTCGACCGACAAGCACACGGTCAAACCGTGGTTCAACGGTCGGCTGGACTATTCGCCGCCGGTCGAAGACCTCGCGGCGAGCGGCTTTCCGCTGGAGGGCGGGCGGCTGGATTACCTCGCGCATCAGCGGGTGGGTGTGCTGGTGTACCACTACCGCAAGCATGTGATCGACGTGTACGTCTTTCCGCAAGCAGGTTCCGGCGGCACGGGCCACAACACGGAAGGCGCAGCGCCCACGGCCCCCGCGACGCTCGAGCGCGAAGGCTACTCGATCGCCCACTGGAGCGCGGCGGGCATGACCTGGTGGGCGATCACGGACGCCGCGCCGGATGCATTGACCGGTCTGGAAGCGGCGCTGAAGGCGCGTCTGCAGTCGGGCAGCGAACGCTCGGAGGGCAGTTGAGTACTAAACCCTTGAAAACACACCCGATTCGGGCCGCGGATTAACGGGATATCTTGCAACCCGGCCCCATTCGGGTTACACTCTTTGGCTTCTCACTTGCCACACCGGTTCGACGCCCGGGTGGCTTAAATCCATAAGTCAGCACAAGGAGTGAATATGCGTCATTACGAAATCGTCTTTATCGTGCACCCGGATCAAAGCGAGCAAGTGCCCGCAATGATCGAGCGTTACAAGTCCACGATCACCTCGCACGGTGGCCAGATCCACCGTATCGAAGACTGGGGCCGTCGCCAACTGGCCTACATGATCGAGAAACTCGCTAAGGCTCACTACGTCTGCATGAACATCGAATGCGACCAAACCACGCTCGACGAGCTGGAACACGCATTCAAGTTCAACGACGCTGTTCTGCGTCACCTGATCGTCAAGCTGAAGAAGGCCGAAACCGGCCCGTCGCCGATGATGAAGGAAGTGCAGCGCGAAGAAGCCAAGAAGTCGGCTGCTACGCAACCGTCTGAAGCGCAGGCTTAAGACACACTATTTAAGCTACCAGAGACTCCAGCGTCGCTTTTGCCCAAGGCTCCATGAATCGGCTGCAACTCACGGCCAGCGTCGTCGAACGCGAACCGGTGCGGTACACCCCCGCCGGCGTTCCGATTGCAGGTTGCACGTTGCACCACCGCACGGAAGTCGTCGAAGCCGGTATTACCCGGCAAGTCGAACTGACCATGCAGGCGGTAGCGGCAGGCGAGGCGAGCGGTAAGCTCGAAAGCTGTCAGATGGGCGTGGAAACGCTCTTCACCGGCTTTCTGGCGAAAAAGCACCGCAACGCAAGAACTCTGGTATTTCACATCACAGCATTGCAGGACATTGGAAAGGACTGAACATGCCCCGCCCGACTGGTAAGAAATTCGACAAGCGTCGTCAGCAACAAAATCCGCTCTTCAAGCGCAAGAAGTTCTGCCGTTTCACGGCCGCTAATGTCGATCACATCGACTACAAGGACCTCGACACGCTGAAGGACTTCATCGGCGAAAACGGCAAGATCACGCCGGCGCGTCTCACGGGTACGAAGTCGCATTATCAACGCCAGCTGGATACGGCAATCAAGCGCGCACGTTTCCTCGCGCTGGTGCCGTACACCGACCAGCACAAGGCCTAACCCGACGACGCGATAAGGAGCATCCGAATGCAAATCATTCTTCTGGAAAAAGTCGTCAATCTGGGTAACCTGGGCGACATCGTGAAGGTCAAGGACGGTTACGCACGTAACTTCCTGATCCCGAAAAAGCAAGCTCGCCGTGCAACGAAGGAAGCTTTGGCTGAATTCGAAGTTCGCCGCGCTGAACTCGAAAAGATCGCCGCTGAAAAGCTGGCGGCTGCTACGGCTCAAGGCGAAAAGCTGGCAGGCTCGACGGTTCAGATCAACCAGAAGGCTGGCGTTGACGGCCGTCTGTTTGGTTCGGTGACGAACGCCGACATCGCTGACGCACTGGTCAAGCAAGGCTTCGCAGTGGAAAAGGCGCAAGTGCGTCTGCCGGAAGGCCCGCTGAAGCTGGTTGGCGAACACGCAGTTCAAGTTTCGCTGCACACCGACGTTCTCGTCGATGTGACGGTGGCTGTGATCGGCGAACACGTCTAAGCATCAAAGTCGTATTGGCCAGGAAGTTGCTGGCAAAAGGCAGGGGCCGGGTGACCGGCCCCTGCCTTTTTTTGTGCCTGGTTTTTAGCTTTTCCCCTCGCCGTCGCTGCCCGATTACCCGATAATTCCTCTCCATGAACGCACCGTCCAAAGATCCCCAAATCGAGTCGCTGAAGGTCCCGCCGCATTCGATCGAGGCCGAGCAATCGGTGCTGGGCGGCCTGCTGCTCGATAACGCGGCGTGGGACCGCATCGCCGACTTCCTGTCGCAGAGCGATTTTTACCGCTACGACCACCGCCTCATCTTCGAACACATCGGCAAGCTGATCGCGGCCACGCGGCCGGCCGACGTGATCACGGTGTACGAGGCGCTCGGCACGTCGGGCAAGGCGGAAGAAGTCGGCGGCCTCGCTTACCTGAATGCCCTCGCACAGAACACGCCGAGCGCGGCCAATATCCGCCGCTACGCGGAAATTGTGCGCGATCGCGCGGTGTTGCGCCGGTTGGTGTCCGTGGCCGACGAAATCTCGGCGGACGCGTTCAATCCGCAAGGTAAGGAAGTTCGCCAGTTGCTGGACGAGGCGGAATCGAAGGTGTTTTCGATTGCCGAAGACGGTGCGCGTGGCACGCAAGGCTTCCTCGAAATCGGGCCGCTGCTGACTCAAGTGGTCGAGCGGATCGACACGCTGTACCACAGCGCCAATCCGAGCGATGTGACCGGCACGCCGACCGGGTTCGTCGATCTGGACCGCATGACTTCGGGCATGCACGGCGGCGAATTGATCATCGTCGCGGGCCGTCCGTCGATGGGTAAAACGGCGTTTTCGATGAACGTCGGCGAATACGTGGCGGTCGAGTACGGCCTGCCGGTCGCGGTGTTTTCGATGGAAATGCCGGGTTCGCAACTGACCATGCGTATGCTCGGCTCCGTCGGCCGGCTGGATCAGCACCGCATGCGTACCGGCCGTCTGACCGACGAGGATTGGCCGAAGCTCACGCACGCCGTGCAGAAAATGAGCGAGGCGCAGATTTTCATCGACGAAACCGGTGGTTTGAACCCGATGGAACTGCGTTCTCGCGCACGCCGGTTGTCGCGGCAGTGCGGCAAGCTCGGGCTGATCATCATCGACTATTTGCAGCTGATGAGCGGTTCGTCGTCGTCCGGTGAAAACCGCGCGACCGAAATTTCGGAAATCTCGCGTTCGCTGAAGAGTCTTGCCAAGGAACTCGACGTGCCGGTGATCGCGTTGTCCCAGCTCAACCGGGGTCTCGAACAGCGCCCGAACAAGCGGCCGATCATGTCCGACTTGCGCGAATCCGGCGCTATCGAGCAGGACGCGGACGTGATCCTGTTCATCTACCGCGACGAAGTTTACAACCCGGACAGTCCGGATAAGGGCACCGCGGAGATCATTATCGGCAAGCAGCGGAATGGTCCGATCGGTCCCGTTCGGCTCACGTTCCATGGTCAATTCACGAAGTTCGATAACTTTGCCGGCGCGCAGAATTTCTACAGCGATTGATCGGGCAGGCCGGTAAGCGGCGTCGGCAACACCCTCGTCAACGCCCGCGGAACCCCCGCTGAAAGCTCACGGGAAATCCGCCGAGAAGGGAAGCGCTAAGCGCAGCGCCTGTTGTAACGGCGCTTTCGAAAGTGTGATCAGGGACTCGGAACGGTACAATGTGGCGGTTTTATGTCAGCCATACCGTGACCAATTTTCGGGATCCCAATGTTCGGTCGATTCATGCCCACCGAGGGCAAGTTCTTTGAAATTTTCAATGCGCACGCAGCGTGCATCGTCTCAGCAAGCCGTGAGCTGGAACTGCTGATCGACAATCTGCAAGACGCCGAGACCCACAAGCAGAACGTGCAGAAAGCCGAAAAGGCTGCCGACAAGCTCACGCACGAAACCATCGACCTGCTGCACAAGACCTTCATCACGCCGCTCGATCGCGATGAAATCCACAAGCTGATCACCACGATGGACGACATCCTCGATCTGATGGAGGACGTCGCCACTGCCATTTCGCTGTACGACGTGCAGGCTGTGACCTCCGAGGCGAGCCAGTTGGCGCACATCTGCACGGCGACTTCCGAGCGCGTGCAATTCGCCGTCGGCCTGCTGTCGGACATGAAGCAGGCGAGCCAGATCCTCAAGGCCTGCGAGGACATCGACCGGCTGGAATCGGAAGCCGACCGCGTGCTGCGCTCGGCCATGTCGAAACTGTTCCGCGAAGAAGACAACGTCAAGACCCTGATCAAGCTGAAAGCAATTTACGAATTGCTCGAGACGATCACGGACAAGTGTGAGGACGTAGCGAACATCATCGAAGGCATCGTGCTGGAAAACGCATAATGCAATCGATACAACTCGCTATCTGGGTCGTTGCCGGCCTGGTGGCCGTCGCGCTGATTTTCGATTTCATGAACGGTTTTCACGACGCGGCGAATTCGATCGCGACCGTCGTGTCGACCGGCGTGCTGAAGCCGCAGCAGGCGGTGGCCTTTGCGGCGGCCTTCAACGTGATCGCGTACTTCGTGTTCCACCTGAAGGTGGCCGCGACCGTCGGCAAAGGCACGATCGACCCGCAGATCGTCGACCATTACGTGATTTTCGGCGCGCTGGTCGGTGCGATCGGCTGGAACATCATCACCTGGCATTACGGCATTCCGTCGAGCTCGTCGCATGCGTTGATCGGCGGACTGGTGGGTGCGGCGCTGGCCAAGTCGGGCTGGGGTTCGCTGAATCTCGACGGTCTGATGAAGACGGTCGCGTTCATCTTTATCTCGCCGCTGCTCGGCTTCGTACTCGGGTCGTTTTTCATGCTGGCGGTTTCGTGGATCTACTTCCGCACGCCGCCCAGCAAGGTCGATCGGCGCTTTCGGCGTTTGCAACTGGTGTCGGCGGGTTTGTATAGCCTCGGCCACGGCGGCAACGACGCGCAGAAAACCATCGGCATTATCTGGATGCTGCTGATCGCGACCGGGTATGCGTCCTCAATCGCGGATGCGCCGCCGCTGTGGGTGATCGGCGGTTGCTATCTGTCGATGGGTGTCGGCACGCTGTTCGGCGGCTGGCGGATCGTCCGCACGATGGGGCAGAAGATCACCAAGCTCAAGCCGGTCGGCGGGTTTTGCGCGGAGTCGGGTGGGGCGATCACGCTGTTTACCGCGTCGTGGCTCGGCATTCCGGTGTCCACCACGCATACGATCACCGGCGCGATCGTCGGTGTCGGCGCAACGCGGAAGCTGAGCGCGGTGCGTTGGGGTGTGGCTGGGAACATCGTCTGGGCGTGGATTCTGACGATTCCGGCCTCCGCTGCGCTCTCCGCGCTCGCCTGGTGGCTCGGCCACCGTTTGTTGTAAGGGCAGCGGGCGTTTCACGCGCGCCGCTCCTTCGGTAATTGACGCTCGAATAACAGCGCGTCGCTCAGATCAGCGGCGCGCTGCCTCCATCCATCGGGACAATCGCGCCCGTCACATAGCTCGCGCGGCGGCTCGCCAGAAACAGCGCGACGTCGGCGATTTCCTCCGGTTTGGCATAGCGACCGAGCGGCACCTTGGCTTGCCCTCGTGCGAGCGCTTCCGCGCTTTCGATGCCTTGCTGGGTCGCTTCCAGCTTGACCGCTTCTTCGACGCGCTCAGTCAGCGTCGCTCCCGGATTGATCGCGTTGATGCGGATGCCGTAGCGCGCGTAGTAGTGCGCCAGGCCGACGGTGGCGAGCATCAGCGCGGCATTCGCGGCGCCGCCCGCAATATGGATGTCGCTCGCGATTTTGCCGCCCATGCCGATGATATTCACGATCGTGCCCGGTTCGGCGCCGCTGTTGGCCTTCACGCGATCGGCCATGCGCCGCAGCACTTCCTGCTGCGGGTAGATGTAGGGGAAATACTTCGCTTCCATGGTGGCGCGGAACGCGTCGGCATCGAGCGTTTCCGGATCGTAGCGTCGCGCGGCGCCCGCGCTGTTGATCAGCACGTCGATCGGACCGACCGCGCTGCTGACTTCTTCGACGATATCCGCAGCGCTATGCGGCTCGTGCAGATCGGCGCGGGTTCGGTGTACGTGCAGGCCTTCCTGCTTTAACTGCTCGTAAGCGCGCGCGAGGTTGGCCGGATCGCGTGAGACGATCGCGACTTTGGCGCCTTCCAGGGCGAACGCGCGGGCGCAGGCGAGGCCGATTCCTTTGCTGCCGCCTGTGATCAATACCACCTTGTCTTTCAGCCCAAGATCCATCGTCACCACCCGCTGTCGGAAGAATATCGATGACGATAGCAGATCGGCGGCGCGGGTGTGGCGGGGCGCTTTATGCCTGCAGCCACCCACCGCGCCGACGAATCCGCGCACAAGGCAAGGACGCTTAGAAGTTGCTGTTGGCGAAGCGGGCGATGGGGTCGTCGGTGGTTTGCGTCGGAGCGGGGATGCCGCGCGAGGCCGTCGAGGCTCGCATGATCTGCACGCCGTCATTCGCATCGGCTCGCTGCGCCTGCTGAGCCTGACGTGCGGCCACCGATGCGGGCGGCGGCGGTTCGAACGCATCCGCGGCGGCGTCGATCGGGTCGGGCGCACGAGTGGACGCCGTCTGCGGGATGGCGCGTGAGGTCATCGCCTGCTGAGCGGGGGCTGTGCCGAGCGTGCCGTCATACGCGCTGGCTTGAGCGGCCGGAACCGGCGCCGGCGACACAGCGCCCGCTGCGCGGGCCTGGATTTGCGCGGCGCTCATGCCGGGCGGCGGCGGTTCGAACGGATCGGCTTGCGAAGTCGCTGCGGCTGCGACGGGTTGCGCCTCGGCGGTCAATGGCGCATGAGGCGCCGTCGCGACGCGAGTCGCCGGCTGTGACCACGACGGTGATGACGGCGGTTGCGCCTGCCATTGCGCCGACTGCCCCGGCTGCACGCCCGCGGCATAAGCCGGCGGCGGTGCGGATACCGCAGCCTTGGCCACCGATGCTGCCGGCATCGCAGCGCCCGCCGCCACCCCCGCATAAGCCGGCGCAACCCGCTCAGGCTGCGGCGTCGCGGCCTGATAGCTCGGCGTATCGAACGGCGCCGGCGTTGCGGCCGGTGCGGCGACCCGGCGAATCCCGTCGAAACGCTTGGCCCAATAAGGGTTGGTCAGATAATCGAGCCGCACGGTGCCGCCCGTCGACGGTGCATTGACGAAGCGCAGCTTGCCGACATAAATGCCGACATGCGAATGCGGCCGTCCCGTCGTGTTGAAGAAAATCAGATCCCCCGGCGCGATCTCGTCCGGTTCGATCGACTCGCCGCGTCCGCTCATATCCGCCGTGGTGCGCGGCAGATTCACCGAAGCCGCCCTCGCGATGACATAACGAACCAGTCCGCTGCAATCAAAGCCGCTATCCGGCGTATTCCCGCCCCAGCGGTAGGGAATGCCGACCAGACCCATCGCCTGAATGGAGATTTCCTCGCGGCCGATGCTGTGATCGACGAAATTCGGAAAGCCCGGCGGCGGCGCATGATAAGCGCCATTGGCGACGACGATCGAACTGCCCGACGCGCCACGCGACGACGTCTTCTGCGGCGCGCCGGCACAGGCGGCAAGCAGCAGAACGGTCAGCAAGGAAAGGGCGAGTCGGCGCATGAAGACGAGGAGAGCGGGTAAACGCTCGTTTAACGGCGGACGATTTCGGGATAGTAGCCCGTCGCGCATCGCTCCGGCAAGAAGTCTTGACAAATTACTTGAAGTTCATGCGCTAAGTGTTGCTCTGCGCAAAACGCGTCGGCAATGAAAAAGCCGCCTCCGGAAGATTCCGGAGGCGGCTTCTGAAAAATTCTAACTAATTGAAACTTAAAGAATTTCCGACGCGTAATCGGCAAGCCGCGAACGTTCGCCGCGCGCCAGCGTGACGTGCCCGCTGTGCGCCCAGCCCTTGAAGCGGTCGACCACGTACGTCAACCCCGAACTGCCTTCGGTCAGATACGGCGTATCGATCTGCGCGATGTTGCCCAGACAGATGATCTTCGTACCCGGGCCCGCGCGCGTGACCAGCGTCTTCATCTGCTTCGGCGTCAGATTCTGCGCCTCGTCGATGATCAGATACTTGTCCACGAACGTGCGGCCGCGCATGAAGTTCATGCTCTTCACCTTCAGGCGCGAACGGATCAACTCCTGCGTGGCGGCGCGGCCCCATTCGCCGGCGGCGTCGTCGGTTTTCTGCAGGACTTCGAGGTTGTCGTCGAATGCACCCATCCACGGCTGCATTTTTTCCTCTTCCGTACCCGGCAGGAAGCCGATGTCCTCACCGACCGGCACCGTGGCGCGTGTCACGATGATCTCGTTGTAGCGCTTGTCGTCGAGCACCTGCGCCAGACCGGCCGCGAGCGCGACCAGCGTCTTGCCGGTACCGGCCTGACCCAGCAGCGTGACGAAGTCGATCTCCGGATTCATCAACAGGTTCAGCGCGAAATTCTGCTCGCGGTTACGCGCCGTGATGCCCCACACGTTGTTCTTGTGGTGGCCGTAGTCGCGCAAGGTTTGCAGCAACGCGGTCTTGCCGTTCAACTCACGCACCAGCGCATGGAACGCCGGTTCGCCGTTTTGCGGCTCCAGATAGACGAACTCGTTGACCAGCATCGATGCGCACAGCGGACCCGTCACCCGGTAATACGTGGTGCCGGTTTTGGTGTCCTGCCAGCTCTCCATGCCCTTCGCGTGCCTGGTCCAGAAGTCCTGCGGCAGCGCGCGGATGCCCGAGTACAGCAGATCGCTGTCTTCGAGCACCTGGTCGTTGAAGTAATCTTCGGCGGGCAGGCCGAGCGCATGCGCCTTGATGCGCATGTTGATGTCTTTCGACACCAGCACGACCTGGCGATCCATCCGGTCGCGCTGCAACGCGCGCACGACGCCGAGGATCTGGTTGTCGGCCTTGCCTTCCGGCAGACCTTCCACCGGTTCGATGGTGGCCAGCGTGGTCTGGAAGAAAAGACGTCCTGACGCCTCGCGGCTACCCAGACGGGCGAGCGAAATGCCGTCGGAGATATTGCCGGCGTTGGCCACCAGCGCGTCCAGCGTACGGCTCACCTGGCGAGCATTACGCGCGACTTCCGACATGCCCTTCTTGTGGTTGTCGAGTTCTTCCAACGTCATCATCGGCAGATAGACGTCGTGTTCCTCGAACCGGAACAGGCAGCTTGGATCGTGCATCAGCACGTTCGTGTCGAGCACGAACAGCTTCTGCACTTCGGCCGGATCGGCGCTCGTGCTGCGTTTCTTGCCGGCACCGCGTGTGGCGGGCGCAACGGCTGCGGGTGCGGCGGCGTCGGCCTGCTTCGCGCTCGGCGCGCGCGCCACCACCGGTTGTGCTGCGGGTGCGGCCGGCTCGGCGTGCGGGCGGGCGGCGGGAACCGGCTGCAACAGGGCAGCGGTTTGCTTCGTTTTGCGGCCGCGCGCCGGAGCAGCTTGCTCCGCGGAAGCATTCGCAACAGGGGTTGCCGACGACGCCGGCACGGTCCGCAAGGTGGTCGCGGCATTGGCGGCATTCGCCATTGGCTTGGCGACGTTCGCGCGGCCGTAATCGGCCGACTCTGCGGCTTCCCCGTCGCCAGCCTGTTTCTTCGAGGCGGAGCGCGCCGGCGTAGCGGCTTTGGCCTTGTATTCGTCAGGCGGCAGGAGATTGCCGAGCTTGCTGGGGGGAGTAGGCAAAGGCATGGTTTCCCTCGAATTAATCGGGTCACATATCGTGCGCCGCCTGTCGCATTCTGCTGGTGCCAGTGAGTGCGCACGCAGTTTGCGCCCGGAGGCGCGCATTCGGTCTAGAGATGCCGGTTCGCCTGGGTTTCGATCGGCTCCTTAACGGAAGCACGCAGCCGAGTGAACGAACGGCCGCGCGCAATTAAAAAAGCCGCCGCCCCGGCGTACGGGGCAAGCGGCTCGCCTTCAATGCTCGCGTTGCGCCTCACGACTCCGACAGCACCGGCAGATCCGGTAAAACGGCCGTCGAGTCTGGCGCAGCGGCGAAAAATTTGGGGTGGACAGGCACTCATTGCGGCCCAATATAGCGCGCCTCAAAGCGCTTGTACAGCCTCCAGAATATCGTCGACGTGGCCGGGCACCTTCACGCCGCGCCACTCCTGGCGCAGCACCCCTTCAGCGTCGATGAGGAACGTGGAGCGTTCGATTCCCCGTACTTCCTTGCCATACATTTTCTTCATTTTCATGACGCCGAACAGCGCGCACAACGCTTCTTCCGGATCGGAGATCAGCGGGAACGGCAATTCGAGCTTCGCCTTGAAATTGTCATGCGAGCGCAGGCTGTCGCGCGACACGCCGAGGATTTCCGCGCCGGCCTTCTTGAACTTCGGATACAGGTCGCGGAACTGCAGGCCTTCGGTCGTGCAGCCCGGCGTGTTGTCCTTCGGATAGAAATACAGCACCACCTTCTTGCCCCGCAGTTTGGACAGCGTGATCTCGCCGCCGGTAGCGGGGGCGGTGAAGTCGGGGATGGGTTGGTCGACTGCGATGGGCACGAGGTTCTCCGGTTGTTATGGCCGGCGCCGCAGCAGGGCTGTGGCGGCGTCGGCCTGGCATCGAGGCTGGGGGATGTGGCTGGCGCGCGGCATGGTCTCGCGCGGCGGCCGGTTCGTCAGGCGGGCTGCCGACGGTTGGCGGTCCGCTCAGGGCTGGACAATCAACTCGCCGGAGCGGCCTGGAAGTTCGCCCCACGTAACAGGGTACGATGGCAACGTGTCGCGGTCTAGCGTGGCGTAGTAATCACCCATGGTCGCGAAGGTATGACCTTGCGCGCGCCAGCCGTCCAGTAGCTGTTCGAAAATCGGCGCGAGCTTTTGCCCTTCGAGTTCCGCGTGCAGCGTGAACACCTGATCGTGCGGATTGTTTTCGGTGTGCTTCAGCATCCATGCGGCGACGTTGTGCAGATCGACGCCGTCCACGCCGAGCACTTCGTCGAGCGTGGGCAGCGTGGTGGGCATCTGCACATGCGCGAGCGTCTTGCCGTCGACCACCGGCAGATACGGCGAACGGCCCCGGCCGTCGGACGCGTAACGCATGCCCCACGCGTCGATCTGCTCGAACGCGTGGCCGTTCATCTGCCAGCCGGCCGCGCCGTGTGTGACCGGCGGCGCGCCGAATACTTCGACGAAACGGTCATGGCTCTTGCCCATCTGCGCGGCGGTCCATGCGCGGTCTTTCGCGCGCACGTTGTCCTGCCAGTACACGTGGTCCCACGTATGAATGCCGCACTCGAAGCCGGCTTCGTGGATCGCGCGCATTTCCGCCGACGCCTTCGCGCCGATGTCCGGACCGGGCAGCAGCACGCCATACATCAACTGCTTGACGCCGTAATGTTCGACCACCGAGGTGCGCGACACCTTCTTCAGAAAGCCCGGCCGCAACACGCGACGCATCGCCCAACCGGTGTGGTCGGGCCCGAGGCTGAACAGGAAAGTGGCGCGCGCCTTGAAGCGGTCGAAGATGCGTGCGAGATTCGGCACGCCTTCGCGGGTGCCGCGCAGCGTGTCGACGTCGATCTTCAGAACGATACGGGCCAAGGATCAGCCCTTATTGCTGTTCGACGAGCGCACGGGCTTCGCCGACGTGGCCGCGATACGCTTCGAAAATCTTGCGCAGCGCTTCGTCGAAGGTCGACTTCGGCGCCCAGTCGAGTTCCTGCATCGTGTTGTCGATCTTCGGCACGCGGTTCTGCACGTCCTGATAGCCGGCGCCGTAGTACGCGCCCGACGAGGTTTCGACCAGTTGCACGTTCTTTGCAAGTTCCGCGTATTCCGGGAACTCGGCCGCGAGCGCCAGCATCTTGTGCGCGAGCTCGCGCACCGAGAAGTTGTTGGTCGGGTTGCCGATGTTGTAGATCTTGCCCGTGGCGATGCCGTCCTTGTTTTCGATGATCTTCATCAGCGCGCCGATGCCGTCGTCGATATCCGTGAACGCGCGCTTCTGCGCGCCGCCGTCCACCAGGCTGATGTTCTCGCCGCGCACGATATGGCCGAGGAACTGCGTGACCACGCGCGAGCTGCCTTCCTTCGGCGTGTAGATCGAGTCGAGGCCCGGGCCGATCCAGTTGAACGGACGGAACAGCGTGAAGTTCAGGCCTTCCATGCCGTAACCCCAGATCACGCGGTCCATCAGCTGCTTCGAGCACGCGTAGATCCAGCGCGGCTTGTTGATCGGACCGTACGACAGTTGCGATTCTTCCGGATCGAACTGCTCGTCCGTGCACATGCCGTAGACCTCGGACGTGGACGGAAACACGAGGTGCTTGCCGTACTTCACGGCCGAACGCACGATCGGCAGGTTCGCCTCGAAGTCGAGTTCGAACACGCGCAGCGGCTGCTTCACGTACGTGGCGGGCGTGGCGATCGCGACCAGCGGCAGGATCACGTCGCATTTCTTGACGTGGTACTCGACCCATTCCTTGTTGATCGTGATGTCGCCTTCGAAGAAGTGCATCCGCTCATGATTGATGAGGTCGCCCAGACGTTCGGTCTGCATGTCCATCCCGAAGACTTCCCAGTCGGTCGTTTCGAGAATGCGTTTGGACAGGTGATGGCCGATGAAGCCGTTCACACCCAGAATCAGGACTTTTTTCATGAGGAGCGAGGAATTTGGGAGGGAATCTGAGTGAGCTGGGCGAATTCGGCCGGCGTGACGACAGTTTCGCTGCCGTCGAGCTGGCGCCGCAACTCGTGGATCGTGATCGCGCGACCGTCGCCGCAGATCGCGAAAACGGCATTATCGCTTACGTGCAGGCCCGGGGGCAAATCCGAGCGAAGCGCGCCGGGCGCGGCCAGGCGCGCGCGCGCGACGATGAAACGCTGTCCGTCGAAATCCGTGAACGCGCCGGGATAGGGCGGCGCGACCGCGCGGATCAGGTTGTAGACCTGCTGCGCGGATTGCGTCCAGTCGATGCGGCCGTCTTCCGGCTTGCGTCCGCCGTAATAGCTGCCGTGCGAGAGATCGTTCGGCAGATGCGGCGCTTCGCCGGCCAGCAAGGCGGGCAGCACGCGCCACAACGTTTGCTCGGCGGCCACCGTGACTTTGTCGAACACTTGCGCAGCGGTGTCGTCGGGCAGGATCGGCACCGGCGTCTGCGCAATGATCGCGCCCGCGTCGGGCTTGGCGGCCATTTCGTGCAGCGTCGCGCCGGTCTCGGTTTCGCCGTGGATCACCGCCCAGTTGGTCGGCACGCGGCCGCGGTACTTCGGCAGCAGCGAGCCGTGCATGTTGTAAGCGCCCCGTGCGGCGAGCGCCAGCAGGTCGACCGGCAACATGTGGCGGTAGTAGAACGAGAAGATGAAGTCCGGCCGCGCGGCGCTCACCGCGGCGCGCAGTTCGGCGCTCTTCGGATCCGCCGGCGTGACGACCGGAATGCCGTGTTCGGCTGCGACCGAAGCGACGCTGCCGAACCAGATGTTCTCGGCCGGGCTGTCTTCATGCGTGACGACCAGCGCCACCTCGACGCCGCGCGCGAGCAGGACCTGCAGGCAGCGCACGCCGACGTTGTGATACGCGAATACGACGGCGCGCGGCTTCATGGATTCGGCCCCTGGTCGACCAGCGGCGCGGCCTGCACGGCCTGCACGACGGCCTGACGCGGCGCTTCGGCCACGGTCGTACCGTCGCGCTGCTCGAGAATGGTTTGCACCAGATAACGCGGACGCGCGCGCACCTGCTGATAAATCCGGCCGATGTATTCACCGAGCAGCCCGAGCGCGAAGATGATCACGCCGAGCAGGAAGAAGATCACGGCGAACAGCGTGAACACACCTTGAACTTCCGCGCCGATGATAAAGCGGCGAATCAGCAGCAGCACGAACAGCGCCGCGGAGCCGAGCGACAGGATCACGCCGATGAACGACAGCCACTGCAGCGGCACCACCGAAAAACCGGTCACGAGGTCGAAATTCAGGCGGATCAGCGAATACAGCGAGTACTTCGATTCGCCGGCAAAGCGCTCTTCGTGCGCGACTTCGATTTCGACCGGATTCTGCGCGAAGGTGTACGCGAGCGCCGGAATGAACGTGTTGATTTCGCCGCACCGATTGATCGTGTCGATGATGTGCCGGCTGTAAGCGCGCAGCATGCAGCCCTGGTCGGTCATCTTGATACGGGTGATGCGTTCGCGCAGCCGGTTCATCGCGCGCGAGGCCTTGCGGCGGAACAGGCTGTCCTGGCGCTGCAGCCGGATCGTGCCGACGTAGTCGTAGCCTTCGCGCATCTTCGAAACCAGCTTGGCGATTTCTTCCGGCGGGTTCTGCAGATCGGCGTCGAGCGTGATGACGATCTCGCCGCGCGATTGCTCGAAGCCCGCAAGGATCGCCATGTGCTGGCCGTAGTTGCCGTTCAGCAGGATCACGCGGGTGGTGTCGGGGCGCGCGCGGAACTGCTCGGCGAGCAGCGCGGCGGATTTGTCGCGGCTACCGTCGTTGATGAAGATCACTTCATAACCGGTGCCGAGCGCGTCGAGCGCCGGGTACAGACGCGCGAACAGCGCGGCCAGCCCGGCTTCCTCGTTGTACACCGGGATGATGATCGACACTTCCGGTGCGACAGCGCGATGTTCCGAATAACTCATTTCCGCTTATTTTCCGTATTGTTCGCAAATTTCATTGACCGCGCGGCAGACCCGCGCCACGTCGCTTTCGTTCATCTGCGTGAAGAGCGGCAGCGTGACGGTGCTCGCGCCGTAGCGCTCGGCGTGCGGGAACATGCCTTCCCGGAAACCGCGTGCTTTGTACAGCGAGAACAGATGGATCGCCGGGTAGTGCACGCCCGAGCCGATGCCGCGCTCTTTCAGTTCGCCCATGAAACCCGCGCGGTCGATAGAGAGTTTCTCGAGCGGCAGCGTGACCAGGTACATGTGCCAGTTGCTGTTGTCGAAGTCCGCAAGCGGCAGGCCCAAGCCCAGCTTGACCGCGGCACCCCCTTCGAAGCCGTCGAAGTACGCCCGCGCCAGTTTGCGGCGCTGCGCGGTGAATCGCTCGATATGCGGCAACTGACCGAGGCCGACGCGCGCGGCGACGTCCGTCAGGTTGTACTTGCCGCCCAGCAGATCGCAATCCATGCCGTCGAAGCCGCTACGCGTGATGCCTTGCAGACGGTACTTCTGCGCGAGGATCGCTTCTTCCTCGTTGTTGAGCACCAGCGCCCCACCTTCGATCGAAGTCAGATTCTTGTTCGCGTGGAAGCTGAACGACACGATGTCGCCCAGCTTGCCGATCCGCTCGCCTTTCCAGCTTGAGCCGAACGCTTGCGCGGCGTCTTCGATCACGCGCAGTTTGTGCGCGCGGGCGATTTCATACAGACGGTCCATATCGACCGGCAGACCCGACAGATACACCGGAATCAGCGCCTTGGTGCGCGGCGTGATGGCCTTTTCGAGCAGATCGAGGTCGATATTGCGCGTGGCCGGATCGATGTCGACGAATACCGGCGTCGCGCCGACCTCGTAGATCACGTTGCTGGTCGAGACCCACGACGCGGGCGTCGTGATGACTTCGTCGCCTTCGCCCACGCCGGCAATGCGCAGCCCGATTTCGAGCGTCGCCGTGCCGGAATTGAACGTGCGCACCGGACGGCCGCCGCAGAACTCGGAGAGCGCCGCCTCGAACTGCTGATTCTGCGGACCGGTGGTGATCCACCCGGAGCGCAGGACCTCGGCGACACCCTGAATCGTTTCTTCATCGATCTCGGGTTTCACAAACGGCAAAAACGGCACGGTTGGCTGGGTCATGAATGCTTCGCTCGATTGAAAGGCTTGTCAGCCAGAGGGCGCGCAGTAAACCACAAAGTCCGCACAAACCCAAGGCCACAACTAAAAAAGGTGCAACCGCGCAGCATACCGCGGTCAAGCTTACGTCTTGCTGAGCCGGCGTGGTGGGCCGCTCCATGTGTTCGCCGACGGCTTCTTTTCGAAGTCAGTGCGCCGTCGACCTGAGCCGCTGAGCCACCGGGCCGCGCAGGCAATAAACGGTAATAAATCGGGCCCGGCACACCGCTGCCGGGCCATGACGCCTAGCTGCGCGCCAGGATCAGCACGCCGATCAGGATCACGCCGATCCCGATCAGCTTCTGCACCGACATGACTTCGCCGAACAGATACCACGCCGCGAACGCATTGACGACGTAGCCGAGCGACAGCATCGGATAGGCGATCGACACGTCCACCCGCGACAGGCCGACGATCCACACGACGAGGCTGATCACATAACAGGCCAGCCCGGCGATGATCGGCGGCTGGGTCGCGATCCGGAAACCGATGGGCAGGATGTTCGCACGGGTGAATTCGAAGTGTCCAACGGCATTCGTTCCGGCTTTGAGCAGCAACTGCGCGCAGGCGTTCAACGTCACGCCGGCGAGGATACAGAAGAGAGAAATCGGATTCATTGAACGATCTGATCCTGAGATGGGGTCACGATTGCGGTTTTTCCAGCGCCGGCGCCGTGCCCGCAGGCGCCAGCGGCTTCGCGACCACGACCCGGCGCGAGTCCTGGGCGATCACCTGCATCGGCAGCCCGGTTTTGAGCAACTGCTCGTAGGTGGACGGCGGGATCAGCGCGAGCGCGTAGCGGTCGGCCTTCCAGCGTTCGACCCAGGCGTCGACGCTCGGCAGCCACTTCTGCGGTTCGACGGAAATGCCGAACGCCAGTTCGTCGGGGTGCGCGACCATGATCATCGTATGGTCGACGTAGAACGGCAGCGTATGGTCGAGCACGCCGACCGAGTAGAACGGCGTGTCCGGCGGCAGCTTGGCGATCTCGGCCTTGATGGCGGGCGCGAGCGGCGCGCCGGAACTCAGCCTGCCGAACACGTCGTGCCCCGTGCCGGCAATCGTGCCGAGCAGCAGCCACGCCGCGCCGAAGGTGGCGAGCGCGCCGAGGCTGCCGGCCCGGCTGCGGCGGTTCAGCCACAACGCAGCCAGCGTTAGCACGAACGCCACGCCGAGCGCCGCCAGCACCCAGCTACGGTATTCGGCGTACAGCTCGGCGGGATTGCGCTCGCTGCCGAAACGCGTCATGAACAGCGCGCCGAACGCGGCCACGACGAGAAACAGCGCATAGCCGGCCAGATGACGGCGCAACTGGTCGCGCGTGACGAGCGGCAGGTACATGCCGATCACGAGTGCGATGGGCGGGGCGATCGGCAGCGTGTACGACAGCAGCTTGGAGTGCGACGCGCTGAAGAACAGGAAGATGAAGCCGGTCCACACCAGCATCATCGTGACGGGCGCGAAGCCGTTCGGCTGGCGCGGCAGGCGCAGCGCGTGGCGCAGGCTCTGTACGGTCACCGATAGCCACGGCAGAAAGCCCACCAGCAGCACCGGCACGAAGTAGTAGAACGGTCCCGGCCGGTTCTGCTCAGGCGTCAGATAGCGCTTGAACTGCTGGACGATAAAGAAGAAGTTCAGGAATTCGGGGTTGCGTTGCTGCACCAGCACGAACCACGGCGTGACGATCGCGAAAAACACGATCAGACCGCCGATCAGATGCAGACGCTTCCAGACGGCCCAGTCGCGCGCGATCAGCGTGTAGAGCACCAGCACCGCGCCCGGCAGGATCAGGCCGACGAGGCCCTTGGACAGCACCGCAAGCGCCATTGCGCCCCAGCACACCCACATCCACGCCCGTACGTTCGCGGTTGGCAGGTTGGGGCGCTGAGCGAGCAGCAGCGCGCATAGCGTCAGCTCCATCCAGAACGACAGGCCCATGTCGAGCGTGTTGAAGTGGCCCATCAGGTTCCAGTACGGCGACGTG
Source organism: Paraburkholderia bryophila (assembly GCF_013409255.1). NCBI lineage: Bacteria > Pseudomonadati > Pseudomonadota > Betaproteobacteria > Burkholderiales > Burkholderiaceae > Paraburkholderia > Paraburkholderia bryophila. Next base: position 904,155 of record NZ_JACCAS010000001.1, on the reverse strand, counting down.
GCCAGCACGATCGCGGCGAACACGCCGGTCGCTGCGTTGAACACGCGCGCGCCGGTGAAGCCGATCAGCAGCACGCCGGCAAAGCCCGTCAGCGCCGTATAAAGCCGCGCCTGCCATTCGCCGATGCCGAACCAGGCGAATGTCAGCGCGTTCGCCCAGGTTTGCAGCGGCGGTTTCTCGAAGTACTTGTAGCCGTTGTAGCGCGGCGTGATCCAGTCGCCGGTGACGAACATCTCGCGCGCCATTTCGGCGTAGCGGCCTTCGTCGCTCGGCAGCAGATGGCGCCAGCCGAGCGGCACGAACCAGATCGCGGCGAGTGCCAGCACGAGCAGCAGGATCGTCGTGCGGTTGAGCGGTAGCCTCGACGGCATATCGTTCATGGGTTCTTTAACCTGTTTGGCGACGCCGCGCGGGGCGGCGAAGCGGTGTTGTCTGGAAATGTTGGGAAACGGCGCCCGGTTCCGATGGCGCGCAGTGTACGTTATTGGCCCCGGCGCGACCAGGGTGGGCGGTCTGTTTAGCTGCGTGAACTTGCTGGATGGCGGGTAGGGAAACGTTCGCCCGCTTTCTCTACGGCCCGTACGCGAGCCGGATCGACCCGTCGCCGCCGCACAAGGGCGCCAACCGGACGCCAACCCGCGCCCGCGGCTCCGCTAGCCTTCGATCAGCAACGCGACCGCGACCTTGCGGCCCTCGGCCATCAGAATGTTGTACGTGCGGCAGGCGGCCTTGAAGTCCATGGTTTCGACGCCGATGCGCTTCGCGGTGAGCGCGGCGGTCAGCCGCGGATGCGGAAAACGCAGCCGTTCGCCGCTGCCGAACACCACCACTTCGGGCGCGGCGTCGACCAGCATGGCGAAATGCTCGGCGCTCAACTGGTCGAACGAGGAGACGGGCCAAGGAATGACCGGCGCGTTGGGCAGCACGAGAATGCTGCCCGAATGACGCACCAGATTGATTTCGACGTAGTCGGCGCCGTAACCGGTGACGGTGTTGAGGGCGCCGCTGGCATCCTGATGTAATTTCAAATTCGTTTTCCGAAGTCGTCGTGGGACATCTTGCGAGGCCGTGACCCGGCCGCACGGGACGCAGGCGGGGCGGGGCGACGCGAGTCGTAGGACACGGGAGGGCCAACGCGGCCCACAGCGCGACCCACAGCGCTCAAAAGGGCCGAAAAGGCTTGCCGTTGCGGTTGGTGCATTGCGGAAGTCGGCCAAAATCCGCTAAATTATAACTTTTTAGCCGCCTTGCGGCGCCCCTCGCCGATCCGCCGCCACAAGCCGCGTTGACGATACGGGGCGCGACCTACCGGCTACCTGCCTTGGTTTTGCCGCTTTCGCGCGCCTTTCGGCTGTGTTTCGACCCACAGCCGGTCAAGGCGGTGCAATCCGCGTCTGGCGGTCGTCGCCGGCCGAATCGCGGCCACATCGCGCCGGACTGCGACCGAATCGCGACCGAATTCCCCGTATCGGCGAACCGCCCGGCGTTGCGCGCCCGCGCTGGTTCGCCCAAGTCATCAACCAGGATCCCGTGCCCGCCGTGAAACCGATACTCAAGTCCAACAAGTTGTTGAATGTCTGCTACGACATTCGCGGGCCCGTCCTCGAACATGCGAAACGGCTCGAAGAAGAAGGTCACCGCATCATCAAGCTGAACATCGGCAATCTCGCGCCGTTCGGCTTCGAAGCGCCTGACGAGATCATTCAGGACATGATCCTGAACCTGCCGGGTTCGTCGGGCTACTCCGATTCGAAGGGCGTGTTCGCCGCGCGCAAGGCGATCATGCATTACACGCAGCAAAAAGGCGTGCATGGCGTCGAACTGGACGACATCTACATCGGCAACGGCGCCTCCGAGCTGATCGTGATGGCGCTGCAGGGGCTGCTCAACGACGGCGACGAAGTCCTGCTGCCGGCTCCCGACTATCCGCTGTGGACCGCCGGCGTGAGCCTGTCGGGCGGCACGCCGGTGCATTACATCTGCGACGAGTCGAATCGCTGGATGCCCGACCTCGACGACATCCGCGCGAAAATCACGCCGAATACGCGCGCGCTCGTCGTGATCAACCCGAACAACCCGACCGGCGCGCTGTATTCGGACGAACTGCTGCTCGGCCTGATCGAGATCGCGCGCCAGCACGGCCTCGTGATCTTCGCCGACGAGGTCTACGACAAGATCGTCTACGACGGCAAGAAGCACACGGCGCTCGCGTCGCTTTCCGAAGACGTGCTCACCGTCACGTTCAACAGCCTGTCGAAGAGCTACCGCGCCTGCGGCTACCGCGCCGGCTGGATGTTCATCTCGGGCCTCACCGCCGGCGAGAACCGCCGTCACGCGAAAGACTATTTCGAAGGACTCGGCATTCTGGCCTCCATGCGCCTGTGCCCGAACGTGCCCGGCCAGTACGCGATCCAGACCGCGCTGGGCGGCTACCAGAGCATCAACGACCTGATCCTGCCGGGCGGGCGCCTGTACAAACAGCGCGAACTCGCGTATGACATGTTGACGGCGATCCCCGGCGTGAGTTGCGTGAAGCCCGAAGCGGCGCTGTACATGTTCCCGCGCCTCGACCCGAAGATTTACCCGATCCAGGACGACCAGCAGTTCATCCTCGATCTGCTGCTGGAAGAGCGCGTGCTGCTCGTGCAGGGCACCGGTTTCAACTGGAAGACGCCGGATCACTTCCGCGTCGTGTTCCTGCCGAACCTGGACGACCTCGCGGATTCGATCAACCGGATCGCACGCTTCCTCGACGGTTACCGCAAGCGTCACACCGCCTAGCGCAGAATATGGAGCAGGGCGCGGCCCACCCGCGCCGTGCCACGCGCCTGCCCGATTTCCCTTTTAAACCTCTAATCGAAAACACACGCTGCATGGAACCGATCAAAGTTGGACTGCTGGGCTTCGGCACGGTAGGCAGCGGCACCTTCACGGTACTGCGCCGCAATCAGGAAGAAATCAAACGCCGCGCGGGCCGCGGCATCGAGATCGCGCGCATTGCCGTGCGCAATCCCGCGAAGGCGACAGCGGCGCTCGGCACGGAAGCCGGCACGGTGGCGCTGACCGATGACTTCAACGCGGTGGTCGACGATCCGTCGATCGATATCGTGGCCGAAATGATCGGCGGCACGGGCGTGGCGCGCGATCTGGTGCTGCGCGCGATCAAGAACCGCAAGCACGTGGTCACCGCCAACAAGGCGCTGCTCGCGGTGCACGGCACGGAAATCTTCGAAGCGGCGCGCGCCAACGGCGTGATGGTGTCGTTCGAAGCGGCGGTGGCGGGCGGCATTCCGATCATCAAGGCGCTGCGCGAAGGGCTCACGGCCAATCGCATCCAGTACATCGCGGGCATCATCAACGGCACCACGAACTACATTCTTTCGGAAATGCGCGACCGCGGGCTCGACTTCGCGACCGCGCTGAAGGCCGCCCAGGAGTTGGGTTATGCCGAAGCCGATCCGACCTTCGACATCGAAGGCGTGGACGCCGCGCACAAGGCGACGATCATGAGCGCGATCGCGTTCGGCGTGCCGGTGCAGTTCGACCGCGCTTACGTGGAAGGCATCAGCAAGCTCGCGGCGATCGACATCAAATACGCCGAGGAACTCGGCTATCGGATCAAGCTGCTCGGCATCGCGCGCCGCACGGACAAGGGCATCGAATTGCGCGTGCACCCCACGCTGATTCCTGAAAAGCGCCTGCTGGCCAACGTGGAAGGCGCGATGAACGCGGTCGTCGTGCATGGCGACGCGGTGGGCACCACGCTCTACTACGGTAAGGGCGCGGGCGCGGAGCCGACGGCGTCGGCAGTCGTCGCCGATCTGGTCGACGTGACGCGTCTGCATACCGCCGACCCGGAGCATCGCGTGCCGCATCTGGCGTTCCAGCCGGACAGCCTGTCTAGCACTCCGATCCTGCCGATCGAAGAAGTGACGAGCGGTTACTACCTGCGTCTGCGGGTGGCGGACGTGACCGGCGTGCTGGCCGACATCACGCGCATTCTGGCGGATACGGGCATCTCGATCGACGCGTTGCTGCAGAAGGAATCGGAGCAGGTCGACGCGAACGGCAAGGGCGAAACCGACATCATCCTGATCACGCACGAAACGGTCGAAAAGCACGTCAACGCCGCGATCAAAACGATCGAAGCATTGAGCACCGTTGTCTCGCAAGTCACGAAGCTGCGCATGGAAGCGCTGAACTAGGCCGAACTATGAACTATCTTTCCACGCGCGGCGCCGGAGCCGGCGAGCGCCACACCTTTTCCCAGATTCTGCTGGGCGGTCTTGCGAAAGACGGCGGCCTGTATCTGCCGGCTGACTATCCGCGCGTTACCGCCGACGAACTGACGCGCTGGCGCACGCTGCCGTACGCGGACCTCGCGTTCGAGATCCTGTCGAAATTCAGCGACGACATTCCCGCCGAAGACCTGCGCGCGCTGACCCGCAAGACCTACACGGCCGCGACCTACTGCAACGTGCGCGACGACGAAAGCGCCGCGCAGATCACGCCGCTGAAGACGCTCGGCGTCGAGAACGGCGCGCCGCTCGCGTTGCTGGAACTGTCGAACGGGCCGACGCTCGCGTTCAAGGACATGGCGATGCAGTTGATCGGCAACCTGTTCGAGTACGCGCTGGCCAAACACGGTCAGACGCTGAACATTCTCGGCGCGACCTCGGGCGACACCGGCAGCGCCGCCGAATACGCAATGCGCGGCAAGCAGGGCATCAGCGTGTTCATGCTGTCGCCGCACAAGAAGATGAGCGCGTTCCAGACCGCGCAGATGTACAGCCTGCAAGACCCGAACATTTTCAACATCGCGGTGGAAGGCGTGTTCGACGACGCGCAGGATATCGTCAAGGCGGTCTCGAACGACCACGCGTTCAAGGCGAAGCACAAGATCGGCACGGTCAATTCGATCAACTGGGCGCGGGTCGTCGCGCAGGTCGTGTACTACTTCAAGGGCTATTTCGCCGCGACGAAGTCGAACGACGAGCGCGTGTCGTTCACGGTGCCGTCGGGCAATTTCGGCAATGTGTGTGCGGGTCATATCGCGCGCATGATGGGTCTGCCGATCGAGAAGCTGGTGGTCGCCACGAACGAAAACGACGTGCTCGACGAGTTCTTCCGCACCGGCATCTACCGTGTGCGCAAGGCCGCCGAGACGTATCACACGAGCAGCCCGAGCATGGATATTTCGAAGGCCTCGAACTTCGAGCGTTTCGTGTTCGATCTGCTGGGTCGCGATCCGGCGCGCGTGCTGCAACTGTTCCGCGACGTTGAAGAGAAGGGCGGCTTCGACCTCGCCGCGAGCGGCGATTTCGCGCGTGTGCGGGAGTTCGGTTTCGTGTCGGGCAGCAGCAGTCATGAGACCCGCCTGGAAACGATCCGCGACGTGTTCGAGCGCTACGACACCATGATCGACACGCATACGGCCGACGGCCTGAAGGTGGCGCGCGAGCATCTGCAGCCGGGTATTCCGATGATCGTGCTGGAAACGGCGCAGCCCATCAAGTTCGGCGAAACGATCCGCGAAGCGCTGCTGCGCGAACCGGAGCGGCCGGCCGCGTTCGAGGGGCTGGAGTCGCTGCCGCAGCGATTCGAAGTGCTGCCGGCGGATGCGCAGCGTGTGAAGGACTTTATCGTCGCGAATACGGGCGGTTAAGTTTTTTGCGGGGGTGGGTGAGTCGAACGGCTCACGCATCTCGGCTGGCTGAATAGCTGGTTGGACGGGCTGGCAGGCTAGCCCGTCAGAATGCTTGCCGCCAACCCCCGCGGCAAGCGCCCCAAACACCATAAATCCCTCCATAACGCGCCGTGGCACATGCCGCCGGCGTCGGCCGCTACAATATTCCTTTAACCTGCGGCTTCGAAACCAGAGATGTCCACACCCACGCCCCGCGCTCCGATGCTCACTACCGCCGAAGCCTTGGCGACCCTGCTCAGCGCCGCAAGCCCGATCGACGGCACCGAGTCGATTGCCACGCTGGAAGCACTGAACCGGGTTCTGTCGGCCGACGTCATCTCGCCGCTCGACGTCCCGCCGATGCACACCAGTGCCATGGACGGCTACGCGATCCGCGTGGCGGACCTGGTGGACTTCGCGGCCGCTGGCAATAAGCGTTTGCCGGTCTCGCAACGCATTCCGGCCGGCCATGCGCCCGAACCGCTGAAGCCCGGCACCGCAGCGCGAATCTTCACGGGCGCAACGGTGCCGCCCGGCGCGGACGCCATCGTGATGCAGGAGCAAACCGAAGCCACCGGCGACCAGGTCACGATCCTGCACAGCCCGCAACCGGGCGAGTGGATCACGGCGCAAGGCGCGGACATTCGCAGCGGCTCGGTGATCCTGCCGGCCGGCACGCGGCTCACGCCGCAAGCGTTGGGACTGGCCGCCTCGGTCGGTTGCGCGACGCTGGCGGTGCGGCGGCGCGTCAAGGTGGCGGTTTTCTTCACCGGCGACGAACTGACCATGCCGGGCGAGCCGCTCGAACCCGGCGCGATCTACAACTCGAACCGCTTCACGCTGTGCGGTCTGCTGGACAAGCTGGGCTGCGACGTGACCGATTACGGCATCGTCGCCGATAAGCTGGACGCGACCCGCGCCACATTGCGGGAGGCCGCCGTGGCGCATGACCTGATCCTGACGTGCGGCGGGGTGTCGGTGGGCGAGGAGGATCACGTGAAGCCGGCGGTCGAGGCCGAAGGCCGTCTGTCGATGTGGCAGATCGCGATGAAGCCTGGCAAGCCGCTGGCGTTCGGTGCGGTGCGGCGGGGTGCGGCGCTTGAAGAGGCACCCGCGTCGGAAACGTTCTTTATAGGTCTGCCGGGCAACCCCGTGTCCAGCTTCGCCACGTTCCTGCTGTTCGTGCGCCCGTTCATCCTGAGCCTCGCCGGCGTGCAGACGGTTGCGCCGCGCATGCTGTCGCTGCGCGCGGACTTCACGCAAAGCAAGGCCGATCGCCGCAACGAATTCCTGCGTGCCCGTATCAACCCGGCCGGTGGCCTCGATCTGTTTCCGAATCAGAGCTCGGCCGTGCTGACGTCGACGGTGTGGGGCGACGGTCTGATCGACAATCCGCCGAACCACGCGATCAGCGCCGGCGAGACCGTGCGGTTCATTCCCTTTTCCGAATTGCTGAACTGAGGCCGGCACGCGCCGGCGGCATCCCGATGAAGATTCAATTGCGATATTTTGCGAGTGTGCGCGAAGCGCTCGATCTGGCCGATGAAACGGTCGACCTGCCGGACGGCATCGCCACCGTCGGCGACGTGCGTGCGTGGCTGCGCGTGCGTGGCGGCGCCTGGGCCGACACGCTGGCCGAGGGCCGCGCGCTGCGCATGGCCTGCAATCACGTGATGACGGACGCCGGCACGCGCGTTACGGAAGGCTGCGAGGTCGCGTTCTTTCCGCCGGTCACGGGCGGCTGATCGCGCGCAGCCTCACCCAACCACCAGGAGCCCCAGATGCCCGTTCGCGTCCAGACCGAAGACTTCGACCTCACCGCCGAGGTCGCCGCGTTGCGCGCGCGCAATCCGAAGATCGGCGCGGTGGCCTGTTTCGTCGGCACCGTGCGCGACCTGAACGAGGGCAGCGCGGTCGAAACGATGGAGCTCGAACACTACCCGGGCATGACGGAGAAGTCGCTGGAAGCGATCGTCGGCAGCGCGCGCGAGCGGTGGCCGGGCATCGAGGTGCTGATCGTGCACCGGGTCGGCAAGCTTTATCCGCTCGATCAGATCGTGCTGGTGGCGACGACCGCGGCGCATCGCGGGGACGCTTTCGCGTCATGTGAATTCGTGATGGATTATCTGAAGAGCGAGGCGCCGTTCTGGAAGAAGGAGAAGACGGAGGCCGGCGAGCGCTGGGTCGACGCCCGCGTCACCGATGACGCCGCGCTGGCGCGCTGGGGCATCGAGTCAGGGAACCGGACGGAGAAGTAAGTGTGCTGGTTCGGGGACGACTACGTCTCGCCGGACGGAGGCCGCCCAGGAGCGGCCTACCTTCGTCGGTCGGTCGCAGTCCGGCAGCTTGCAGGAACCGGTTACGTCCGCTATCAAGCCTTTAAGCGGCGTTTGGCTTAGCGAGCCAGAGACAATCACTCATCCCTTGCCCGGCCGATAATCCGCGTCGGAAAAGGCTCACCCGGCCCACCCGGCTGACGCGCCGCGTCATGGCCGTCCTCTTCATCCCGCGCGCGCTTTGGCGCGACGCGCTCCAGCAGCGCCTGCTGTTCCGCCGGAATCTTGTAATCCCAGCCGAAGCGACTCAACTGCAAACTCTGCGCGATGCGTAGCGCCGGTTCCATGAAACGGATCGCTGCGGCCGGCTCATAGCGCGACTCGACCGTATCCAGAAACAGATACAGCCAGCGACTGAAGTGCTGCGGCTCGACGCCTTCGAGCGGCTGATGCGCCTGCTGCACGTTGCCGCGATACTGTTTCGCGCCGAGCACCAGACTGCCCCAGAACAGACACATCTTCGGCAGATGCTCGTCCCAGCGGCCCGCGAGGCTTGCATCGAAAACCGGGCCGAGCAGCGCATCCGCACGCACGCGGTCGTAAAAGGCATAGACGAGATCGCGGACGTTCGCCTCGGTGGGCTCGGCGGCGCGCTCGACGGCCGTTGCGGCGGGGAAAGACGGGTTCATGCGGATTCCAGAAAATACGGCCAGCTGAATTGGCGAATGAGAGTGGCACATGATTGTGGCCAATGACTGCGGCAAATGCGGGCGGCAAATGAGCGCGGCCGGCAAGTGCGACCAGTCAACGCCGCCAATAACCGTGGCCAACGAGTATGCCAAATGCTTGCAACCCGCGACGTCTATCTCCACACCGCGCCACAGAGCGTCAGGAATGGCCTCAAAGAGGGGCAAACTCAAAGAAGTAAGCCGCGAAACCCTTCCTTTTCGTATGAATGAACTACGCGGGAAACGTTACCATTACTGCCGAAAGAGAAACTCCGTCTGTCAGCGCAAAACAATAAAACATGCGTTGCGCCTGCATCTTAGGGCGAACAGGCGGTCCCCGGCAACCCTTGCGTCGGCGCGGTTTTCCTCCGGATCGCGGCTTGCGCTCATCGTGATACCTGCACTTATGAGACTGACCGACTACACGGATTATTCGCTTCGCGTTCTGCTGTATCTCGCTGTCCGTGGCGAGGGCTTATCGACGATTCAGGACATCTCGGATGCATACGGAATATCCAAGAACCATTTAATGAAAGTGGTTCAGCAACTCGGCGAACTCGGCTGGGTCGAGACCGTGCGCGGGCGCAACGGCGGCTTGCGGCTGGCCGATAAAAGCAACGCGTTGACCGTCGGCGAAATCGTCCGCGCCACGGAAAGTGACTTCGCGCTGGTCGGCTGTTTTCCCGACCAGCAGGGTGCGCGCCGTTCGTGCGTCATTACGCCGCAATGCCGTTTGCGCGGCGCGCTCGAAGCGGCACGTAATGCCTTCCTTGCCGAGCTCGACCGGCATACCATCGGTGAAGTCGCGCAACCGCATGGGCCGCTGGCGGCGCTGCTGGGCTTGAGCAGCATCATCCCGATCATGCCGCTTGCGCCGGTTGGGCCGGCCGGCAGCAACCCCGCGCCGGTGTCCTGAGGACGGCCAGGCAGTTCGTTCGCGTCAAATGTTAAATAGTTGTCGCGAAGGGCAAAAAAGCGCTTGAAACCTGGAAAAAACGCCTCATTTTGGTGGTATTCGAAATTGGAGGTCTCTTGATGAGAATCGACAAACTCACCACTAAATTCCAGGAAGCACTGTCAGACGCGCAGAGTCTCGCGGTCGGTCATGACAATCAATACATCGAACCGGTTCATGTCCTGTCGGCGCTCGTCGCGCAGCAGGATGGTTCGGCACGCTCGCTGCTGTCGCGGGCCGGCGTGCATGTGCAGGCGTTGCAAACGGCGCTCAACGACGCGATGACGCGCTTGCCGCAGGTGCAGGGCACCGACGGCAACGTGCAGATCGGCCGCGAGCTGACGGGTCTGCTGAATCAGGCGGACAAGGAAGCGCAGAAGCTCAACGACACGTTCATCGCGAGCGAGATGTTCCTGCTCGCGGTGGCGGACGACAAAGGCGAAGCCGGCCGCATCGCGCGTCAGCACGGCCTGTCGCGCAAGTCGCTCGAAAGCGCGATCGCGGCGGTGCGCGGCGGCTCGCAGGTGCATAGCCAGGACGCCGAAAGCCAGCGCGAAGCGCTGAAGAAATACACCGTCGACCTGACCGAGCGCGCGCGCGCGGGCAAGCTCGATCCGGTGATTGGCCGCGACGACGAAATCCGCCGTTCGATCCAGATCCTGCAACGCCGCACCAAGAACAATCCGGTGCTGATCGGCGAGCCGGGCGTGGGTAAGACCGCGATCGTCGAAGGTCTCGCGCAGCGCATCGTCAACGGCGAAGTGCCGGAAACGCTCAAGGGCAAGCGCGTGCTGTCGCTCGATATGGCGGCGCTGCTGGCCGGCGCCAAGTATCGCGGCGAGTTCGAAGAACGCCTGAAGGCCGTGCTGAGCGATATCGCGAAAGACGAAGGGCAGACCATCGTCTTCATCGACGAAATTCACACCATGGTCGGCGCGGGCAAGGCCGAAGGTGCGATGGACGCGGGCAACATGCTCAAGCCGGCGCTCTCGCGCGGCGAACTGCATTGTGTGGGCGCCACCACGCTCGACGAATACCGCAAGTACATCGAAAAGGACGCCGCGCTCGAACGCCGCTTCCAGAAGGTGCTGGTCGACGAGCCGTCGGTGGAAGCGACCATCGCGATCCTGCGTGGCTTGCAGGAAAAGTATGAGCTGCATCATGGCGTCGATATCACCGACCCGGCTATCGTCGCGGCGGCGGAGCTGTCGCATCGCTACATCACGGATCGTTTCCTGCCGGACAAGGCAATCGACCTGATCGATGAAGCCGCGTCGAAGATCAAGATGGAAATCGATTCGAAGCCGGAAGAAATGGACCGGCTCGATCGTCGCCTGATCCAGTTGAAGATCGAACGCGAAGCCGTCAAGAAGGAAAAAGACGAAGCGTCGCAAAAGCGTCTGCAGTTGATCGAAGAAGAAATCGAGAAACTGAACCGCGACTATTCGGACCTCGACGAAATCTGGACGGCTGAAAAAGCCGCGGTGCAGGGCAGCGCACAGTTGAAGGAAGAGATCGAGAAGACCCGCGCGGAAATCGTCCGCTTGCAGCGGGAAGGCAAGCTGGAAAAGGTCGCCGAGTTGCAGTACGGCAAGCTGCCGGGGCTCGAGGCGCAACTGAAGGAAGTGACCCAGGCCGAAGCGAACGAGCAGAGCAATCCGACGCGTCGGCGGTTGTTGCGCACGCAGGTCGGCGCGGAAGAAATCGCGGACGTCGTGTCGCGTTCCACCGGCATTCCGGTCTCTCGCATGATGCAGGGCGAGCGCGAAAAGCTTCTGCAGATCGAAGAAAAACTGCACGACCGCGTGGTCGGGCAGGACGAAGCGATCACCGCGGTGGCCGATGCGATCCGCCGTTCGCGCGCGGGTCTGTCGGATCCGAACCGGCCGTATGGTTCGTTCCTGTTCCTCGGCCCGACCGGGGTCGGTAAGACGGAGCTGTGCAAGGCCCTGGCGTCGTTCCTGTTCGATTCGGAAGATCACCTGATCCGGATCGACATGAGCGAATTCATGGAGAAGCATAGCGTCGCGCGTTTGATCGGCGCGCCGCCGGGCTACGTCGGTTACGAAGAAGGCGGTTATCTGACCGAAGCCGTGCGTCGCAAGCCGTACAGCGTGATCCTGCTCGACGAAGTCGAGAAGGCGCACCCGGACGTGTTCAACGTGCTGCTGCAAGTGCTCGACGACGGCCGCATGACCGACGGCCAGGGCCGCACCGTCGACTTCAAGAACACGGTGATCGTGATGACCTCGAACCTCGGTTCGCACGTGATTCAGGCAATGGTCGGCGAGCCGCAGGAAGCGGTGAAGGACGCGGTCTGGGAAGAGGTGAAGCTGCACTTCCGGCCCGAGTTCCTGAACCGGATCGACGATGTCGTCGTGTTCCATGCGCTCGACCGCTCGAATATCCAGTCGATCGCGCGGATCCAGTTGCAGCGTCTGCACGAGCGGCTGGCCAAGCTCGATATGCAGCTGGAGGTGTCTGACGAGGCGCTCGCGCACGTCGGCAAGGTGGGCTACGATCCGCTGTTCGGTGCGCGGCCGTTGAAGCGCGCGATCCAGCAGGAGATCGAGAACCCGGTCGCCAAGCTGATTCTGGCCGGCAAGTTCGGTCCGAAAGACGTGATTCCGGTCGAAGTGGAAGACGGCAAGCTGGTGTTCGAACGCGTCGTGCATTGAGCGAAATGCGTTCGCGTCGGGCCCGGCTCGATGAATAGAAAAGGGGCAACGAAGTGGTCTTCGTTGCCCCTTTTTTTTCGCCCGATTTCCTTACCCGATCAACGGGTAGGCCCCACTAAATGCGAGCGTCGTGGATTCAGGCGTTGCCCTTGCCGAACAGCGCCGACAGGCCACCCAGCGCGCCGAGCACGGTCGTCGAATTGAGCTTGCCTTCGGCGGGCACTTCGCCTTCCGGCGTGGCGGCGTTGACGACGTGCGGCAGAATCTGCGACAGCAGGCCGGTGACCTGGTCCGGCTGCACGCCGGCCTTGGCCGCGAGGCTCGTGACGGCGTCCGAACCGAGCACGCTGTGCAGCGCGTCGGCCGAGATCGGCTGGTTGTCGCCGTTGCTGACCCACGACGTGACGACGTCGCCGAGGCCCTTTTCCTTGAAACGGTCGATCAGGCCGTTCAGCCCGCCGGGCTGGTTGTTGACGAATTCGAGGGCGGCTGAAACCAGGGCTTGCTGGCCGCCGCCTTCAGGCGATTTGCCAATCAGGGAACCGAGTGTGTCGAGTAGGCTCATGACGGTCTCTCTTGAATGCCGACGCGCGTTTGACGAGCCGGCGGGTGAAAACGCCGCGCGGTTGCGCGGCGCCGTGTGAAGCAGGTCTGGCGACGGTTAGACAATGCTGCTGCGTGTAGTGCAGCGCGGTGATGCTTGGATCACACACGCCACGCTTCACGCCTCGCACGGAACGCTCGCTGCCTGCGCTGCCCCGGGTTATGCGCCGCCTGAAGCTGCCGCGGCTGATGCTGCCTTGCTCTTCTTTGCCTTCTTCTTCGAAGCCTTGGTGCCCGACGCGTCGGCCGGCGCGTTGGCCGACGCTGTCGTTGCTGTCGTTGCTGTCGTCGCCGCCGGCGCTGCGGCCCGACTTCGTCGCGGCCGCAGCGCCGGTCGGCGGGGTGGCTGAACCGTTGATCGTCAGCCCGGCCGCTTCGAGGTTGAGGGCAAAAAAGTTAGCCGCGAAAGACAACTCAAGAAGACTCAGAACGATTCAGAACAACCCGGAGCGGTTCGGGACGACACACCTGTCAGCCGCGCGTTGCGCTTAAGCATAGAACAAATCGCGCGCCCTTATTTGCGAACGCGGACGATTTATACCGATCGATTTGTGACAAGTAAATCTGTGTGAACAAGATTTAAAGCTTTTGCCTGTCGAACAGGCATTGTTGAGTTTATCGATCCCATTGCCGCGCGCCACAAAAGAGAACGACACAGACAAATGACAGCATCGAGCTCTTGACTTAGAGTGCACTCGAAGTCCTAACCTGAGTTCCGTCATGTCGAATATCTCCCAGGCACTCACCATCGGCCAGGTCGCGCAAACGCTCGGCGTGTCCGCGCACACGCTGCGCTATTACGAACAGGCTGGCCTGATCCGGGCGGTCGGGCGCACGGAGGCGGGTCATCGCCTGTATTCGCCGGCCGATCTCGACTGGCTGCGCTTCGTGATGCGTCTGAAGGCGACCGGCATGCCGATCGCCGGGATGCAGGCGTTCGCGGCGTTACGCGCCGACGGTCAGCCGACCATGGGCGCACGGCGCGATTTGCTGGTGGCGCATCGGGATGCGGTTTTGGCGCGGATCGCCGAGTTGCAGATCAATCTCGGCGCAATCGTCGACAAGATCGCTTATTACGAAGCGGCCGCCCAAGCACCGGTAGCGGATCGTTCGACACGACACACCGACGAACCTCAGGCGCTTTCACATCAGGAAAAGGACTCACCATGAACCACGCACACAACGACCGCTACACCCGAGGCTGGGACAAACTGAAGGAAATCGACGGCTCGGCCGGCGAACAGGTTATCGCCGCGCTCGCGCCGATTGCGCCGGATTTCGGCCGTCTGCTGATCGAGTTCGGCTTCGGTGATATTTATAGCCGGCCGCAGCTCGATCTGCGGGCGCGTGAGATCGCGACGATTGCGTCATTGGCGACGCTCGGTTGCGCGCAACCGCAGTTGAAGGTGCATATCGAGGCGGCGTTGAACGTCGGCTGCACGCGCGAGGAGATCGTCGAGGTGTTTATGCAGATGGCGCTCTATGCGGGCTTTCCGGCCGCGCTGAATGCGTTGTTCGCGGCGCGTGAGATTTTCGAGCGGCATGATCGGGAGGCTGAGGCGGCGCAGACATTGTCGGCGCCTGAAGCGGCGCACGCCGGCTGAAATTTTCCCGTGTCGGCGGAGTAGGGGATCATAAGCGGCGGCTTCGCGCGGCCGCTTTTTACGAGTGCGAACGCAACTAACTGTCAGATAAGGCAAGCCACCTCGACACATGGCGCGTCGGTGGATGAGTTCGAGCCGGTGGCTACCAGCTCCCAACGTTCCTTATCAAACCGCCGAATCGACCGGCAGCCCCGCGCCCTCGCGCAAGTACCGCTTGCTCACCGTCCGCCAGTAGATGAGCAAGCCGATACCGGCGATCGCCAGACTCAAGGTATTCGCGACCCAGAAACCCCGTGCGCCGGTCAGCCACTCCGGCGTCACGCCGGTCACATTGAAGCCGAGCACGTACCCGCCGCCCAGCCCCACACCCCACAGCGCGACCGCGTAGATCACGGTCGGCACGACCGCCACCTTATACGCGCGCAGCACGAACGCGGTGGTGATCTGCAACGCGTCGAACAGGTGATAGCAGATGACGATCAACACCAGCGGTAGCGCCGCAGCCGCAACCTGCGCATTGGTCGTATAGCCTTCGATCACATACGGCCGCAGCACCAGCATGATCGCGCCGTAGCAGCAGGCGATGGCCATCGCCATCACGATGCCGTGGCGCGACAGCGTGCGCGCCGCTTCCGGACGATGCGCACCGAGCGCCTGAGCGACCAGCGTCGACGACGCAATGCCGATCGACAGCGGCGTCATATACAGCACCGCGCCGATGTTGCCGGCGATCTGATGACCGGCGAGCGTCGTCGTGCCGAAGCGCGCGATGAACAGCGCCATGAACGTGTACGACGTAACTTCGATCAGGTACGACAGGCCCATCGGAATGCCCAGTCGCAACTGCGCCGCCTGACGACGCCAGACCGGCCAGCAGAAGTGCGCGAAAATCTCGAACGGCTTGAACAGGTCGACGCGCGTCAGCAGCACCATGCCGAGCGTCGCGAGTCCCCAGTTGATGATCGTGCTGGCGAGCGCGCAACCCGGCCCGCCGAGCGCCGGCAAGCCGAACCCGCCGAAGATGAACCAGGTGTTGAGCGGGACCTTGAGCAGCAGCGCGCCGATCTGCAGGATCATCACGAGCCGCGGTTTGCCGACCGCATTGGTGATCGAACTGTAGACGCGAAACGTGAGGCCGGCCGGCAGGCCGAACGCCAGAATCCGCAGGTACGCGACCGTGCGCTCGTGCAGCGCCTCGGGCACGCGCGCCACGTGCAGCACGGGCCCCGGAAAATACAGGATCAGGAAGCCGATCACGGTGAGCGCCAGCGCGAGCCACAGCGCCTGGCGGACTTCTTCGCCGATCTCGGCGTAGCGGCGCGCGCCGTAGAGTTGCGCGGTGATCGGCTGCAACGCGGTCAGAATGCCGGTCAGGCCGATGTAGACGGAAATGTAGATCGACGAGCCGAGCCCGAGCGCGGCCAGATCGACGGCCGAATAGCGGCCGACCATCGCCGTATCGATCACGCCGAACGCGATGATCGCCAGTTGGCCGATCAGCACGGGCCAGGCGAGCGCGGCGATTTTCCGTACGTCGGCGAGCATGGTCAGTCGGGCTTCTTGTGCCAGTTGCGGCGCTTGACGACCGGCGGCTTGGGCCGGTCGATCCGCACGTACAGACGGAAGCGTTCGTCACGGTCGGCCACGCGGCGGCCTTCCCACACCAGCTTCCAGATGTAGTCCGGCATCGAGCTCGGCTCGCCGTATTCCTGGGTGTCCTGGCGCAGGATCACGTCGCAGTCCTGGTCGAACGAGAAGTGCATGTCGCCGAAATAGGCGAACGTCGCGATCTGCGCATTGCCCAGACGCACCGGCGAAATGCAGGTGTAGTCCTCCGGCAGATGGCTCGCGATCTGTTCGGCGACGTCTTTATAGGTCCGGCTGTAGTTGACGACCGGCAGCGCCAGCGTCATCAGCAGAACCCACATTAGCGTGGTGCCGGCGCTGGAGAGCACGACGCTGCGCCACAGCACCTTCGGATGACGCGCGAGGCGCCAACGCACCAGCACGAACCAGCAGACCGTCACGGCGACCGCGCAGACGAACGACAGAATCTTGAACTGCGGCGCGAAGCCCGGCGCGAGACGTGCGAGGTTGCGCGCGAGCGGATGCGGGAAACCGGTCAGCCCGGCCACGTAGACCAACCAGACGAAGCTGCCGAGGATCGTGAAGCTCAGGAGCGCGAACCAGTCGATCGCATTGATCGCACCGCGCTTGAGCGTGGGCAGCGCGAACGCGGCCAGCACCGCGAGCGGCGGCAACAGCAGCATGTAAAGCCGGTTCGACTGATGGCTTTGCAGGATCACCAGCACCAGCAGCGGTCCGATTACCGACAGCGGAATCGCCACGTGCGGCGCGCGCCGCAGACCCGACCAGCTGAACCACGCCCACAGCGCGAGCGGCCACGCGGGCCACGTGAAGAGCGGCAGGTTTTTCAGCGCATACGCGGCGACCGAGCCGGGCGGCCCAGCGAATGAACTCAAGCTGACGTGAACCCATTGATTCAGATACCAGACGGCGTCGTCGGGATAGGCGGTGAGCGCGGCGATCGGCCATGCGAGCGCCAGCACGAGCGCGACCGGCAAGCCGGCCAGCAGCAGCCAGCGCGAACGCGCCTCGCGCACGATCAGCGGCATGGCCAGCGTGCCGAGCAGCAGCGCGCCGACCAGCACCGGGCTGCTCGCCAGCGTGACGAGGCCGAGCGCGACGCCCCAGACGAGCGAGCCTTGAATCGGTTTGTCGATGGTGCGCACGAGTCCGTACACCATCATCGCGATGCCGACGAACTGCGCCAGTTGCGGGGTGGTCTCGTGGCCGCGTTCGGCCAGCCCGAAGCACGCGAGCAGGATCAGCAGTGCGCCGTCGGCGAGCGTGCGGCCGTAGTCGCGCGGTTCCGGCTCGCCGCCGAATGCGTATTTGAACGGTTGGACCTCGGCGCGCCGGCCGAGCAGGTAGGCGGCGTACCAGACGAATGCGCAAGCCGTGCAGAACAGCAGGCCCGTGAAAACGCGCGACGCGTTGCTTGCGTCGACCCACGGCGCGAGCGCGCGGATCGCGCTGGCGCCGAGCCAGTAGCCGAGCGGGCCGTCTTCGGTAATGTATTTGCCGACCAGGTTCGGCAGCAGCCAGTCGTGGGCGCCGCCGTTCGCCATGGTCCACATGACGCCGAAGCCTGCTGCGTCCTCGTTCTTCCACGGATCACGGCCGAATAGCCCGAACGATGCGTAGACGATACAGATGGTCAGCAGCAGCCAGCGCGGCAGGGCACTCGTCGCGGAGGCAGTGAGGCGAACGACAGGTCTCATGCGGTGTGTAGGTATTGGATGAGCTAACTTAAGCGGTGCAGCCTGGGACCGGACCGGTGGGCCGGCTGGAATGGCTAATCTGGAGCATCCGGCATTGTAGTCGTGCCGTGGGATGCGCGTCACGGCCGGTAACGGCGCGCAACGTGGTTGGGGGAGGCGGTAATACAGGGCGCGTCGTGTTGCGTCGGAGCGTGGTTTTGCGTTCAGGGTCGTGCCGGCTGATGGGCGGGCAGTCTGACGCGGCCTGCTGGCAAGACTGACAACGGTGGCGGGCAACGCGGCGGGTAGGGCACGCTTGGCACCGAAGCCCGGATGGAATCGGGCGCGACCGACACGACATGCAATCCGCTCGCCGTCGAAGCGCGCCCAAGCCAACGTCAGCGCACCTTAAGCGCACCCCGAGCGCCAGGCACGGCGACAAAAAAGGGCAGCTCGCGCTGCCCTCTTTTCTGCTTCGCTGCCGGTCGAAACCGGCACCGCCGCGGGTATTACTTTGCTACTGCCTTGCCGGTAGCGCGCGTGCCGAACTTCTTGTTGAACTTCTCGACGCGGCCTGCCGTGTCCATGATCTTTTGTTGACCGGTGTAGAACGGATGCGATTCCGACGACACTTCGATCTTGGCCAACGGGTAGGTCTTGCCGTTGAATTCGCCAGTCTCACGCGTGTTGATGGTGGAGCGCGTCACGAACTTGAAGTCGATCGACATGTCGATGAACAGAACTTCGCGGTAATCCGGGTGAATGCCTTCTTTCATGGTCTTCCCTTTAATCTGGCGGTAGCCAACCCGCGTGCGACCGCAGTGAATGCGAACCGCATCTAGGCGCGAGCCACTTGCCTATGGTCGAAAAACGGCGATTATGCCAGAAAATCAGTCGCTTGACGACTTTTGTGCCAGCTTTTTGCTAGCACTGGGCGTGGTTCCAGCCGTTATCCGTGAGGTCTGCGCCCTTACAGAGCCCAAGAGGCCGCAACGCTTGGCTGGCGGGCGCTGCGGGGCTTCTTTTAAATTGCGTACCGTGGATCGGGTGGCCGCGTTGCGCCGGTCAATTTGCGGCGAAAGTCAGTCCGACTCGCGCCGGATCCTGCCTGTAAAAACGCGCCAGCAACCGGTACAGCTCCGGGTAGGCTGCCTCGAACGCCTGCGGTTGCACGAACAGCGCCTCGCTGCAAACGGCAAAAAATTCCGATGGATGGTCCGCCGCATACGGATCGATCAGCGAATCGCGCTCGAAGCGCGCCCAGCGCCGCTCCGGCACCGCATCGACTTTCGCGCAGAACTGGTCGTACGCGTGATCGAACACGTCCGCCCACGCCTGCGAGTCGAGCGGCGCGTGCCAGCGGCGCATCAGCGGCGGGTGGCCGTCCGCCTCGCCGTTGAGCATGTCGATCTTGTGGGCGAACTCGTGAATCACCACGTTGTAGGCGTCCGTGCCGTCCGTCATCTGCGCGTCTTCCCACGACAACACCACGGGGCCGCCTTCCCACGCTTCGCCGCTCGCGTCCTGCTCGACTTCGTGGACCACGCCGTCTTCGTCCTCGACCGTTTTGCGGATCACGAATTCGCCCGGATAGACGATCACGCCGACCCAGCCGCGATACAGGTCGAGGCTCAGATTCAGCACCGGCAGGCAAGCCTGGGCGGCAATCGCCACGGTCATCGCGTCGGTGAGTTCGAGTTTGTGCGCGGTCGAGAATTCCTTCTGCGCGATGAACAGGCTGGTCAGTTCGCGCAGCCGCGCCAGGTCCGGCGCCCCGAGATGCGCGAGGAACGGCAGGCCGCCGAGCGTGGCTTGCCATAACGCGTCGTCGATCGCGTAGTCGCGCAGCGCGCGGTCGCGGCGGCGCGTGCCCAGCCATTGGGTGAGTTTCGTGAGCATGACCTGATGCAACCTTTAGTCGATCTGTTTTTGCCACGCGGCAAAGATGCCGCCGCATATCGCAATGCCGACGAGGAAGGTGAAGCCGTCCAGCGAGGCCAGAAAGCTGGCTTGGGTCGCGACCGTCCGGCTGATTTCCACAATTGCCAGCGAATGCGCCTCGGACGGCGAGCGGCCGCCGGCGGCGAAACTTTGAGTCAAGGCGGCAAGCGAGTTCTGGAATAACGGATTGTACGGATTCACGAACTCCGCGAGGCGAGTTTGATGCAGCGCCTGGCGATGCTGTTCGACGATGATGACCGAAGCCGTCGCGAACGAGATAGTCAGTTGTCGCACGATATTTTTCAGCCGGTAGCCGTGCGTGAATTCTTCGATCGCGAAGATTCTGAAGGTCAGATTGGCGACCGGCAGCACGATGAACAGCAACAGCAAGCCGCGCAACAGCAACGGCACGATCAGCGCCGCCTCGCCGACGCCGGGCGACATGCGGGTCATCCACGCCGCCGCGAACGCGGCCACCGCGAAGCCCGGTACGATGATCCACTTCTTGCGCGGCAGAAGCTTGGCATAGCGCAGATAGACGAACAGCGCGCTCGCCGATATCAGCGACGTGACGCCCACCAGTCGTCCGGTGTTTTCGACCGGATAACCCAGGCCGCTCTCGAGAAAGCGCGAGATCAGATAGCTGAACACGGTCGAGATGTAGTAATAGAACATGTACAGCACGAGTCCGACCTGAAAGACCTTCTCGCGCAGCGCATGCAGGCGCATGAGCGGCGATGGATGATGCCATTGCTGATACGCGAACCAGCCGAGCGCGGTAATGCCGGCGACCGTCAGCAGAATCAGGCCGGGCGATGCGCTGAACAACTGGAAGCGCACCTGCTGCATGACGATTTGCAGCGCGCCTTGTGCGAACGCGAAGATCAGATACGGCCAGAAATGCGCCGAACCGCGCTCTTCGGGCAGACGGTTGCCGGCGTCGGGCAGCGCAAGCAACGCCAGTACGGCGAACAGAACGCCGACCGGCGCCGTACATAGAAAGAGCGCGCGCCAGTCGAAATGGGCAACCAGTTGACCGCCGATCAGCGGCGCGAGTGCGCTACTCAACACGATCAGCACGAGAAACGCGCGGGTGGCGGCGGGCCGCTGCTGCGGCGTGAAGCTCATCTGGATCAGAATGCGGCAGGTGCCCATCATCGGGCCGATAAAGTAGCCTTGAAAGCCGCGCGCGAATGCGAGTTCGATCGACGATTCGCACAGTGCCGCGGCCACCGCGCCGGCCGCGTAGAGCAGCATGCAACCGGCGACATAACGCCGGTAGCCGACGCGCTCGACCCACCATTGCTGCTGCAGGATGCCGAGCACGGCGGCGACCGCATACGCGCTCGAGGCCCACACGAGTTCGTCGGGCGATGCGTTGATGCCGCCCGCGATATAGCTCGTGAAAAACGAAAAAATCGAATTGTCGAAGTAGTCGAGGCCGGTGACGACGGCCAGCGCCCAGGGGAAAAAATCGCCGCGCAGTTTGTCGACGCTGAATAGCGGCGCGCGGGGGGATGCCGCGGTCATTTCGATTTGGCCCGCGCGTTGCGCCGTTGCGCCAGCAACGCCTCCGCATTTTCACCCGCGAGGCGCCGCTTCAGATAGTCGACGTCGGGACTCAGTTCGGCACGCAGCTTTTGCGCTTCCTTGAGTTCCCGGCGCATCGATTCGATACGGGCGTCGAGCGCTTCGACCTGTTGCGCGATGGCGTCGTGAATCTGCTGCAGCGATTCGGTCGAATAGCGCAGGCCGCCGTCGACGGGTTCCAGCGGCCGTTTGAGCATTTCAGTAACGCTGTGCAGCGAAAAACCGAGCGAGCGCAATCGCAGAATGCGCCCGAAGCGCTTGAGATCTTCCTCGTCGTAAAGCCGGTAGCGACCCTCGCTGCGCGTGGGCGAGACGAGGCCGCGTTCCTCGTAGTACTTCAAGGTGCGCGGTGTGACGCCGAGGCGTTCGGCGGCGTCGCGCACCGTGAGCAGAGTGGGGGAGTCCGTTGGCATAAGTGGTGGTGCAGCTATCGCAGGTAACCGTCGCATTGTACTTCAACGTGTACGTTCACGTACATGTTTGGTCGTCGGCCGACATTCAGCAAACGAAATCCAAGGGTCTAAAACCCCGCTGCACGGACGAAAAAAAGCCGCTCGTTTGCGGCGAGCGGCTTTCTTTTGCGTGTGACGGGCTTGCGAAACCGGTGCAGTCGGGTCGGCGTGAAGCCTTGCTTAGCTGCCGCCGCCGCGACGCATCATGTCGAAGAATTCGGAGTTGCTCTTCGTCTGGCGAATCTTGTCGAGCAGGAATTCCATGGACTCGACTTCGTCCATGTCGTGAATGAACTTGCGCAGCACCCAGATCTTTTGCAGCACTTCGGGCTTGATCAGCAGCTCTTCGCGGCGCGTGCCGGACTTGTTCAGGTTGATCGACGGGTAGACGCGCTTTTCAGCGAGACGGCGTTCCAGGTGCACTTCCATGTTGCCGGTGCCCTTGAACTCTTCGTAGATCACGTCGTCCATGCGGCTGCCGGTTTCGATCAGCGCAGTGCCGATGATGGTCAGCGAGCCGCCTTCCTCGATATTGCGCGCGGCGCCGAAGAAGCGCTTCGGACGTTGCAGCGCGTTGGCGTCGACACCACCCGTCAGCACCTTGCCGGAGGCCGGCACGACCGTGTTGTAGGCGCGCGCGAGACGCGTGATCGAGTCGAGCAGAATCACCACGTCGTTCTTCATTTCGACGAGGCGCTTGGCTTTTTCGATCACCATTTCGGCGACTTGCACGTGACGTGCAGCGGGTTCGTCGAACGTGGAGGCGATCACTTCGCCGGCCACCGAACGCTGCATTTCGGTCACTTCTTCAGGGCGTTCGTCGATCAGCAGCACGAACAGCACAACGTCGGGATGGTTCTGCTTGATCGCATGCGCGATGTGCTGAAGCATCACGGTCTTGCCGGACTTCGGCGAGGCCACCAGCAGGCCGCGCTGGCCCTTGCCGATCGGCGCGATCATGTCGATGATGCGGCCCGTGACGTTTTCTTCGCCACGCATTTCACGTTCGAGCAGCAGCACCTTGTTCGGGTGCAGCGGCGTCAGATTTTCGAACATGATCTTGTGCTTCGAGGCTTCCGGCGGCTGGCCGTTGACCTTGTCCACCTTCACCAGCGCGAAATAGCGTTCGCCGTCTTTCGGCGTACGCACTTCACCTTCGATCGTGTCACCCGTATGCAGGTTGAAGCGGCGGATTTGCGACGGGCTGATGTAAATGTCGTCCGTGCTGGCGAGGTACGAGGTTTCCGGCGAACGCAGGAAGCCGAAGCCGTCCGGCAGCACTTCGAGCGTGCCGTCGCCGAAGATCGTGTCGCCCGTTTTGGCGCGTTTTTTTAGAATGGCGAACATCAGCTCCTGCTTGCGCAGGCGGTTTGCACTTTCGATCTCGAGGCCATTGGCCATCTCGATCAATTCGGACACGTGCTGAGTCTTAAGCTCGGATAAATGCATACGGAGAACCCGCAGGAGAAGGTGCGACGAAATGGAATCTGGGAGGAGAGTGAGCGGAACCGCTCAAGGACTTACACGTCTTTTCGACGTTTTGCGGATTCTAGCATAGCACACGCCAATTTCCGTCAGTGCGACGGCATGGCATCTTTCTTGTTGAGCATGTTGCCGACTGACAACATGCTCAACTCAGCGCGCATGCGGACCGCGAGGGGTCCGCATGCGCGCCGACGCGCATTGCTTTACAGGTTGCCGTCGAGGAACGCGGTGAGTTGCGACTTCGACAGTGCGCCGACTTTCTGCGCGGCGACTGCGCCGTTCTTGAAGAGGATCAGCGTGGGGATACCGCGCACGCCGAACTTGACCGGCGTCGATTGATGTTCGTCGACGTTGATCTTGGCGATTTGCAGGCGATCGGCATAATCCTTCGCGACTTCGTCGAGGATCGGCGCGATCATCTTGCACGGACCGCACCATTCAGCCCAGAAATCGAGCAGCACGGGTTTATCGGATTTCACGACGTCCTGTTCGAACGATGCGTCGCTAATATGCTTGATGTTTTCGCTCATTGTATGAATACCTCTATCGGTTCGAGGCCCGCCTGAATTGCTCGCCACGATACGTCAAAATCTAGGGAAACTTCCGTTCGCTTTGCCGCAATCGGAGCCCAACCGACACACGCCTGAAAAGTCGTCGACTTATGCTGACATGCGCGGAAGGCGCGCGCTTGCGGGTCATCCGTACGGCAGTTTAGCTTAATTCGCTATGCGTTGCCGGGGGCGATAGTACTCATCAGGGGCAGTGGGGCCGACACCTGCCGATGAATCGCCGCGACGTTTTGCTGACCGCCACGCAGCCTATCTGGTGGCAGGCGCAGCAAACACAAGTGCGCGGCACGCGCGATTGCGCGCAGCGCGTTGCGTTGCCCTTGCGTTGTCGATAACGTGCGAAGGTTGCGATTCGGCGCATCGATGTCACTTTGATCGTATTAACAGTCGCGCGACGGCCCAAGCGGTGATAGAATGTTTCGTGACGGGCCTCCTCGCATGGAGGGATGGTCAATCTGGTCAGGTCGGGAACGAAGCAGCCACAGCCGTTTTCCACCAGTGCCGAGGGTTAGGCTCGTCACCTTGCTTTTTTCTGTTTCTGTCGTCGGTTTTCTTCGCTTCACCCCCCATCTCCTGTTTTACCCTGAGTCATGCGCAATGCCGCAATTCTCATGCATGTCGTGAGGCCGCGATCGCGTTTTCCGCTCGTCCCCGCCAATTTTTTCTATCGGTCCGTTAGCCCGTTTCAATGAAGCGGTCACACGCGTTCGCGCGCCGTCTCGAATCGGTTTTGCGCGGCATCGTTACTGATACAATTTCCGGATGACCTATCAAGTTCTCGCACGCAAATGGCGGCCGAAGGATTTCGCTTCGCTCGTCGGACAGGAGCACGTGGTGCGCGCGCTCACGCACGCGCTCGACGGCGGCCGTCTGCACCATGCCTATCTGTTTACCGGTACGCGCGGTGTCGGCAAAACCACGCTGTCGCGCATCTTCGCCAAGGCGCTGAATTGCGAAACCGGCGTGACCTCCACGCCGTGCGGCGTGTGCCGCGCGTGCCGCGAGATCGACGAAGGGCGTTTCATCGATTATGTCGAGATGGACGCGGCGAGTAATCGCGGTGTCGACGAAATGGCGGCACTGCTGGAGCGCGCGGTTTATGCGCCGGTCGACGCGCGCTTCAAGGTCTACATGATCGACGAAGTGCACATGCTCACCAACCACGCCTTCAACGCGATGTTGAAGACGCTGGAAGAACCGCCCGCGCACGTCAAGTTCATTCTCGCCACCACGGACCCGCAGAAGATTCCGGTCACGGTGTTGTCGCGCTGTCTGCAGTTCAATCTGAAGCAGATGCCGGCCGGCCATATCGTGTCGCATCTCGAGCACATTCTCGGCGAAGAAAAGGTGCCGTTCGACGCGCAGGCGCTGCGCCTGCTCGCGCGCGCCGCCGACGGCTCGATGCGCGACGCGCTGTCGCTGACCGATCAGGCGATCGCGTACTCGGCCAATCAGGTCAATGAAGAAGCGGTGCGCGGCATGCTCGGCGCGCTCGATCAGAGCTATCTGATTCGCCTGCTCGACGCGCTCGCCGACGGCGACGGCGCGGCGTTGCTCGCGGTTGCCGACGAGATGGCGCTGCGCAGCCTGTCGTTCTCGACGGCATTGCAGGATCTGGCGAGCTTGCTGCATCGAATCGCGTGGGCGCAGTTCGCGCCGTCGTCGGTGCTGGACGAGTGGCCGGAGGCGGCCGATCTGCGTCGTTTCGCAGGCGCGCTCAGCGCCGAGCACGTGCAATTGTTCTATCAGATCGCAACGATCGGCCGGAGTGAATTGGGCCTCGCGCCCGATGAATACGCCGGTTTCACGATGACGTTGCTGCGCATGCTGGCGTTCGAACCGGCGCCTACGGGCGGCGGTGGCGGCGCGGTGGGTGCGAGCCGCGCGCCGGGGGCAACGGGTGCCGGTGGTGCAAGGCGCGCCGGTGCGCCGGCGGTGGCTGCGCAGCAGGGGGCGATGGGTTCTTCGGCTGGGGCTGCGGCTGTATCGACTGCGGCCGTCGCGTCGCCGTCGCTGTCGCCGTCGGCGCCGCGTGTCGCGCCCGGAACGACGGCCGCGTCGGCGACCTCGACAACTGAGGTGGTATCCACGGGTGCTATCGAGGCAACTCCCCTGGCTCCGTGGGACGACGCCCCCGTTGAATCCGCTGCGAGCGAAACGCCTGTGGCGTCGAGTGTGAGCGCCGCGACCGCAGTCGATGTTTCAGCAGCATCTGGCGTGAGTACTAAGGCCGAGTCAGAAGTCTCAGCGGTTAATGACATCGACGGCACGGCTGCTTCAGATATCTCCGCAGCGCCTAACGTCGACGCCGCGGCTGCTTCAGAAGTGCTCGCAGCGTCTAACCTGAACGCCCCGATTGCGTCCGAAGCTGCCGCGCCCGGCCTTCACGCCCCGGCTGCGACGGAAGTCCCACCGGCATCGGACAACATCAGCGCCCCAATCGCAGCACCAGCTTCCGCCGCATCCAGCCGCCTCGAAGACCAACAACCCGCGTCGTCACCAACCGCACCTGCAACCGCTGCGTTCGCACGCGCGGAAGAGGCCGCGTCCGCCGTCGCGTCGCAGGAACCGTCGCCCGCCGCCGGCATCCCGCCGCGTCGCGCCGGTGGAGCAAGCGCCGCGCTCGACGTCCTGCGCAGTGCCGGTTTGAAAGTTTCATCGGATCGTGGCCGCGCCACAGCAGCGGCCGCCGCCGCGCCCACGCCGAAACCTGCCGCACCTCGCGTCGTCGTCCCGGTGCCGACGCCGGGCGCGCCACGTCGCGCGCCGCAGCAAGACGCCCCGCCGGCCGCCGCACCGCGCGCAGCGTCGCCCGCGCAACGCGATGGCGCCCAACGCAACGGCACCGAGCAGAACGGCTCGCCGGTGCCTCCGTGGGACGACATGCCGCCCGACGACTACATGCCGTTGTCGGCCTCGGACGACGGCTACTACGGCGCGCCGGACGACAGCTACATGCCGGTCTTCGATAGCGGTCCGGACGACGTGCGCATGAACGCCTCCCCCGCGCCGTCGCCTGCGCCGGCGATCGACAAGCGCCCACTGCCGGCCGCCGTGCCGCTCGACCCATTGGGTTTCAACGGCGACTGGCCGGCGCTGGCCGTCGACCTCCCGCTCAAGGGTATTTCCTATCAGCTCGCGTTCAACAGCGAACTGATGGCGCTCGAAGGCAACACGCTCAAACTGAACGTGCCGGTGCCGCAGTACGCGGAAGCCTCGCAGGTCGCGAAACTGAAAAGCGCGCTCGCCGACAAGCTCGGCCGCAACGTCGAGGTGCTGGTCGAAGTCGGTGCGGCCCGCCGCACGGCCGCCGCGCACGACGCCGCGACGCGCGCGCAGCGCCAGCAGGAAGCGGAGCGCGAGATCGGCGCCGATCCGTTCGTGCAGTCGCTGATCCGCGAGTTCGGCGCGAGCATCGTGCCCGGCTCGATCCGCCCGATTACACCGGACGCCGGCTCAGCCGGCGCGCCGTCGGTCCACTGATTCGCCGCGCGGTAAGCCGGTAGGCCGGTAGGCCCTAACTTGCCTAACGTGCATTACGCGCCCGATTTCCGAATTTCACGCTATCTAGAAGGAGCATGTCCATGATGAAAGGTCAACTCGCCGGGCTGATGAAGCAAGCCCAGCAGATGCAGGAAAACATGAAGAAAATGCAGGAGCAACTCGCTCTGATTGAAGTCGAAGGGCAGTCGGGCGCCGGTCTCGTGAAGGTGACGATGACCTGCAAGAACGACGTGCGCCGCGTCTCGATCGACCCGAGCCTGCTCGCCGACGACAAGGACATGCTGGAAGACCTCGTCGCCGCTGCGTTCAACGACGCCGTGCGCAAGGCCGAAGCCACCGCCCAGGAAAAAATGGGTGGCATGACCTCGGGCCTGCCGCTGCCGCCGGGCTTCAAACTGCCGTTCTGAACGACACCGCCGCAAGGCGGAGTCGGCGCCGCGGCTGTCGCAGCCACGGCGCGAACGGAACGCGCGAACCGCGCATGCTGGCAGTGCAGCATCCGCGGCGCGCCTGTTCCGGTTGGACACAAACCGGCTGCGGTTCGCTGGAGGTTCGCATCGTGCGCGCCTCGAATGCGAACCCAGGCCGCGATGGTAGAAACCGATCGCCTCAACCGCATCGTGATCCGCCCACCCGGGCCATTCCACTTCGACGCCGATCCGCATGAAACAACCTTCCGCCTTGTCGGCGCTCGTCGAAGCGCTGCGCGCGCTGCCCGGTGTCGGGCCGAAGTCGGCGCAACGCATGGCCTATCACCTGATGCAGCACGACCGCGGCGGTGCCGAAAAACTCGGCCGCTCGCTGCTGTTCGCGACCGAGCATCTGCAGCACTGCGAGAAGTGCAACACCTTCACCGAGGCGCAGATCTGCGAGACCTGTCTCGACGAGGAGCGCGATCCTTCGCTGCTGTGCGTCGTCGAAACGCCGGCCGACCAGATCATGCTCGAGCAGACCATGACCTATCGCGGCCTCTATTTCGTGCTGATGGGACGACTCAGTCCGCTCGACGGCGTCGGTCCCAAGGAAATTCATTTCGACCGGCTGGTCCGGCGCGCGTCGGACGGCGTCGTCAAGGAAGTCGTGCTGGCCACCAATTTCACCAACGAAGGCGAAGCCACCGCGCACTACCTCGGGCAAACGTTCAAGGCGCGCGGCCTCGCCGTCACGCGTCTGGCGCGTGGCGTGCCGGTGGGCGGCGAGCTGGAATACGTCGACGCCGGCACGATCGCCCGCGCGATGCTCGACCGTCGCTCGATGTAACGCGCGTCACCGCTGCATCGCTGCATCGCGCGCGGCGGCATCGCAAAAGCTTTCGTCGCGAACGCGTGCGCCGCCAGCGCGCCCGGTCGTCGCGGTGCACGCCGCGTAGCCCAGCCTAGAACCAAGGAGACCCATGAGCGCCACTCCCGAATCCCACGCGAACGCCGCGCCTGAAGACATTCCCGGCGCGCAGGCCACCCAAACCCAAAGCCCCACAGGCCCGCTCGCGGGCGTCAAGGTGCTGGAACTCGGCACGCTGATCGCCGGCCCGTTCGCCGCGCGCTTTCTCGGCGAGTTCGGCGCCGAGGTCATCAAGATCGAAGACCCCAAAGGCGGCGACCCGCTGCGCAAATGGCGCAAGCTCTATCCGGAAGTCGGCGGTACGTCGCTATGGTGGGCCGTGCAGGCGCGCAACAAGAAATCCATCACGATCAATCTGAAGGCCGAAGAGGGCAAGGAAATCGTG
The DNA here is from genome assembly GCF_013409255.1 of Paraburkholderia bryophila. Taxonomy (NCBI): domain Bacteria; kingdom Pseudomonadati; phylum Pseudomonadota; class Betaproteobacteria; order Burkholderiales; family Burkholderiaceae; genus Paraburkholderia; species Paraburkholderia bryophila. The sequence goes on along the minus strand of NZ_JACCAS010000001.1, from coordinate 875,074 downwards.
CGACGTCTCGCGAAAGAAGCGGACATCGTCGTCGAAAATTTCCGGCCGGGATTGCTCGAGAAACTCGGGCTCGGCTATGACGTGCTGTCCGCGGAAAATCCCGGCCTCGTGATGGTGCGTCTGTCCGGGTACGGACAGACCGGACCGTATCGCGACCGGCCCGGTTTCGGTGCGATCGCCGAGTCGATGGGCGGCCTGCGCCATATCACCGGCTATCCGGATTTGCCGCCGCCGCGCATCGGCATTTCGATCGGCGATTCGATCGCCGCGCTGCACGGCGTGATCGGCGCGCTGATGGCGCTGCACCACAGGCAGGTGAACGGCGGCAAAGGGCAGGTGGTCGACGTCGCGTTGTACGAGGCTGTCTTCAACATGATGGAAAGCGTGGTGCCCGAATACGGCGTGTACGGCATGGTGCGCGAGCGCACCGGCGCGTCGCTGCCCGGCATCGTGCCGTCGAACACGTATCCGTGCCGCGACGGCAGCATCGTGATCGGCGGCAATAGCGATCCGATCTTCAAGCGTCTGATGGTGGCGATCGAGCGCGACGATCTCGCGAACGATCCCGGCCTCGCGCATAACGACGGGCGCGTGCCGCGTACGTTGGAAATCGACGCCGCGATCGCCACCTGGCTCGCCACGCGCACCATCGACGAAGCGCTTGCGGTACTGAATGCCGCCGACGTGCCGGTCGGCCGCATTTATAGCGTCGCGGATATGTTCACCGATCCGCAGTTCATGGCGCGTCAGATGATCCAGCGCTTCAAGTGGCAGGACGGCAAGGAAATCACGCTGCCGGCGGTCACGCCGAAGCTCTCGGCCACCCCCGGCGAAACGCGCTGGTTGGGTCCGGAACTGGGTGAACATACCGATGAAGTCCTGCAATCGCTAGGTTATGATGCTGACGACATTGCAAGGTTGCACGCGCAACAGATTGTCTGAATGCGATTGAGTTGAGCGCGCGTCGCGGTAAAAAGAAAAAACCGGACAACAAAAAAAAGTTTGGAGACAAAAGACCATGCAACGCAGATCCTTCCTCGCCGGCACCGTCGCGCTTGCGGGCGTCTCGCTCGGCGTCTCGCCGCTTGCCTTCGCGCAGGGCAAACCTGAAACGTCCAAAGTCGCGATCGCGGTCGGCGGTAAGAACCTGTTCTATTACCTGCCGCTCACCATTGCGGAACGTCGCAATTACTTCAAGGACGAAGGGCTCGACGTCGAAATCTCCGATTTCGCGGGTGGTTCGCAAGCCTTGAAGGCGGCCGTGGGCGGCAGCGCGGACGTGGTGTCCGGCGCGTTCGAACACACCTTGCTGTTGCAGGCGCAGAAGCAGATGTTCCGCGAGTTCGTGCTGCAAGGTCGCGCGCCGCAAATCGTGCTCGCGGTGTCGAAGAAGACGCTGCCGAACTACAAATCCATCGCCGATCTGAAGGGCAAGAAAATCGGCGTGACCGCGCCGGGTTCGTCGACCTCGATCATGGCGAGCTTCGTGTTGGCGAAGGCCGGATTGAGCGCGAAAGACGTGGCGTTTATCGGCGTGGGCGCGGGCGCCGGCGCGATCGCCGCGTTGCAGTCGGGGCAGATCGACGCGATCGCCAATCTCGATCCGGTGATGACCAAGCTCGAACGCACCGGCGAGATTCGCGTCGTGTCGGACACGCGCACGCTGGCCGATACGCGCAACGTGTTCGGCGGCGACATGCCCGCGGGTTGCCTGTACGCGTCGCAGAGTTTCATCGCGAAGAATCCGAACACCACGCAGGCGCTGACCAATGCGATGGTGCGCGCGCTCAAGTGGCTGCAAACGGCGACCGGCAGCGAGCTGATCAACACGGTGCCGGAAGGCTATCTGCTCGGCGACCGCGCGGTCTATCTGGACGCCTGGCAGCACGTGAAGGAAGCCATGTCGCCCGACGGCCTGATGCCCGTCGACGGTCCCGCGACCTCGTTGAAGACCTTGCAGGCGTTCGACCCGGCGGTGCAGGGCAAGCCGATCGATCTGTCGAAGACGTGGACCAACGACTTCGTGAAAAAAGCGCTGGCGACCGTCAAGGCGTAAGCGCCGCGACGCTTACGAGGTCGAAGGTGGCGACGTGCGCCGCTGTTGCGCGTTTCGCAACCGGCCGCGCTGTCGCGATGCTGCGCCGTCACGCCATGACGACGCCGCACCGCCAGGACCACTTCTCAAGCCCCAACCGAACTCCGAACAAGCGAGCTGAACGATGACCGTTGCCGCCCTGGCGCTCGACAACATCACCTGCACGTTCGCTGCGCGCGACAACCGCGCGCAGCGCTACACGGCCGTGAAGGACACCACGCTACGCATCGCGCCGGGCGAGTTCGTCTCGGTGGTCGGGCCGACCGGTTGCGGCAAGTCCACGCTGCTGAACGTCGGCGCGGGACTGCTGGGGCCGTCGTCGGGGACGGTCAGCGTATTCGGCGAGCCGCTCAAGGGCATCAACCGGCGCGCCGGCTACATGTTTCAGGCGGACGCGCTGATGCCGTGGCGCTCGGCGATCGATAACGTGATGGCCGGCCTCGCGTTTCACGGCGTGCCGCCGCTCGAAGCCCGCGCCAAGGCCGACGAGTGGTTGAAGCGCGTCGGCCTCGGCGGTTTCGGCGACCGCTATCCGCATCAGTTGTCGGGCGGCATGCGCAAGCGCGTCGCGATGGCGCAGACGCTGATTCTCGATCCCGACATCATCCTGATGGACGAGCCGTTTTCCGCGCTGGATATCCAGACGCGTCAGTTGATGGAAAACGAATTGCTCGACCTGTGGGCGGCAAAACGCAAAGCCGTACTGTTTATCACCCACGATCTCGACGAAGCCATCGCGATGTCGGACCGCGTGGTGGTGTTGTCGGCGGGGCCGGGCACGCATCCGATCGGCGAATTCACGATCGATCTGCCGCGTCCGCGCGACGTCGCCGAAATCCGTGCGCATCCGCGTTTCGTCGAGTTGCATGCGCAGATCTGGAGCGTGCTGCGCGATGAGGTGCTGAAGGGGTATCAGCAGCAACTGACCGCCGTCTAGGCGCGGCCCGTGCCTGCGTTGCGCCGGGATGAACCAGCGCGGCCTGTGCGTGTGAAGAACGTGGACCAATCCATCGTCGAAGGCAAACCGAGTCATGTGGAAGACGTTGCGCCCGAACCGGGCGAATCTGGTGATCTGGCAATGGCTGCTGCTGGTGCTGTGCTTCGTGCTCTGGTACGTGCTGACCAGTCCGACGCTGCTGCCGCCGTTCTATTTCGACGATCCCAACAAGGCCGCGTTCTTCTTCGGCGAACCGCAGAAGGTGCTGCAGCGCATCTGGGAGTGGTTCACGGGCGGCGAGATCTATCTGCACCTGTGGATCACGCTGGTCGAGACCGTGCTCGCGTTCGCGCTCGGCACTGCGCTCGGACTCGGCGTCGGTCTGTGGCTCGCGCTGTCACCGCTCGCGAGCGCGCTGTTCGATCCGTACATCAAAGCCGCCAACTCGATGCCGCGCGTGATTCTCGCGCCGATCTTCGGCGTCTGGTTCGGTCTGGGCATCTGGTCGAAGGTCGCGCTCGGCGTCACGCTGGTGTTCTTTATCGTGTTCTTCAACGTCTACCAGGGCGTGAAGGAAGTCAGTCCGGTAGTGCTCGCCAACGCGCGTATGCTCGGCGCGAACCGCAAGCAGTTGCTGCGCTTCGTGTATTTGCCGAGCGCGATGAGCTGGGTGTTTTCGAGCTTGCATACGGCCGTGGGGCTGGCGTTCGTCGGCTCGGTGGTGGGAGAGTATCTGGGCTCGGCGCGCGGCGTCGGCTATCTGATTCTGCAAGCCGAAGGCACTTTCGACATCAACACCGTGTTCGCCGGGATTCTGGTGTTGACCGCCTTCGCGCTGATTCTCGATGCGATCGTCGGCGTCGGCGAGCGGCGTTTGATGAAGTGGCAACCGAAATCGGGCGAGACGGAAAAGTTGTAGGCGCAACGACAACGAGGCTCAAAGGAAACGGCGCGCGGTTTGAAAACCGCGCGCCGTTTTTTTTGGGTTTTTCAGGGCTGTTTTGTAAGGCCGCTGTTCGACGGTTCGCTGCGCTTCAAGCAGCACGGCTTAGCAACAGCCCGAAGGCTACGGCGTAATCACCACCTTGCCGATCACACGCCGCTCGGCCATATCGCGCAACGCGCGGCCGGTGTCTTCCAGCGCATAGCGCGCCGACACGTACGGCTTGAGCTTGCCTTCGCCGATCCACTGGGTCATCTGCTGGAACGCCGCATGATTGCGCTGCGGCTCGCGCTTCGCAAAGTCACCCCAGAAAACGCCGACCAGACTCGCGCCCTTGAGCAGCGTCAGATTGAGCGGCAGCTTCGGAATCTCGCCATTGGCGAAGCCGACCACCAGATAGCGGCCGCGCCAGCCGATGCTGCGGAACGCCGGCTCCGCGTAGATGCCGCCGACCGGGTCGTAGATCACGTCGGGACCTTTGCCGTCGGTGAGCGCCTTGATGCGCTCGCGCAGGTCTTCGGTGCTGTAGTTGATCGTCGCGTCCGCGCCGTGCTTCACGCAGGTGGCGAGCTTCTCGTCGCTCGATGCCGCCGCGATCACGCGCGCGCCGAGCGCCTTGCCGATCTCGACCGCCGCGAGGCCGACGCCGCCGGCCGCGCCGAGCACCAGCATGGTCTCGCCGGCCTGCAAGGCGCCACGATCGACCACCGCGTGATGCGAGGTGCCATACGCGAGCGTGAACGCCGCGGCGACGTCGAAGTCGACGCCGTCCGCCAGCGGCACGCACGCGGCGGCCGGCGCCAGCGCCTGCTCCGCGAAGCCGCCCTGGCCGGTGAACGCGACCACGCGCGAACCCGGTTTGAACTGGGTCACGTCGGCGCCGACCGCGCGCACCACGCCCGCGACTTCCGAGCCGGGCGTGAAGGGCAGCGGCGGTTTGAACTGGTATTTGTTCTCGATGATCAGCACGTCGGGGAAATTGACCGCCGCGGCTTTGACGTCGATCACCACATGGCCAGGCGGCGGCTCGAGGTCCGGCAGATTGTCGACGACCAGGCTCTCCGGCGGGCCGTATTGATTACAGCGAATCGCGCGCATCGTGTCTCCATATCGATCAGGGTCTTACTGAGGGATTTTCTTCGAGGCTTGGTAAGCGTGTCGAGTGTAAAACAATCAGCACGACCGTGCGTTTTTATCCTCGTGGCGCGCGCGGTTGAGTGTGCGGGACGCGCTCGATACGCATGTCATCATGCGACTCAAGCCGGGTCGCCATAACCCTCGCGTGTGCGTCGTGCATACGGGGCGAACGCGGGCCGCCCTGTCGTCCGCGCGCCATCTTTCCTCGGTTACAATCGCCGCATGCGAATCCTACTCAGCAACGACGACGGTTATCTGGCGCCAGGCCTTGCTGCGCTTTACGAAGCGCTCAAGCCGATCGCAGACGTCACCGTGATGGCTCCCGAACAGAATTGCAGCGGCGCGTCGAATTCCCTGACGCTGTCGCGGCCGCTCTCGGTCTTGCGTTCGGCGAACGGTTTCTACTACGTGAACGGCACGCCCACCGACTCGGTGCATATTGCGCTGACCGGCATGCTCGACCATACGCCCGACCTCGTGGTCTCGGGTATCAACAACGGTCAGAACATGGGCGAAGACACGCTGTATTCAGGCACCGTCGCCGCCGCTACGGAAGGCATCATGTTCGGCGTGCCGGCCATCGCGTTCTCGCTGGTCGACAAGGACTGGGTGCATCTCGACGACGCGGTGCGCGTCGCCACCGAGATCGTCGCGCATTATCTCCAGCAGCCGTTGGCCGGGCATCCGCTGTTGAACGTGAATATCCCCAATCTGCCTTACGAGCAACTCAAAAGCTGGCAGATCACGCGTCTCGGCAAGCGGCATCCGTCGCAGCCGGTGATCCGCCAGACCAATCCGCGCGGCGAACCGATCTACTGGATCGGCCCGGCGGGCAGCGCGCGCGACGCGAGCGAAGGCACGGACTTCCACGCCGTCGCCAATGGCCACGTGTCGATCACGCCGCTGCAGCTCGATTTGACCCACACGCAAATGTTGCCCGCGGCGCGCGACTGGCTGCGCGCCGGCAGCAGCGCTTCATGACCAGCGAGCGCGCCAAGCGTTTTCCGCTCGGCCTCGAGGACCTGGTGCGCGAACCGCGCCGGCCCGAAGGGCGCCCGGGCGAAATACGCGCGGCGGCGTTGGCCGCGAGCGCGGCGCTGAATGCGCGGCAGCAGCCGGCCAAGAAGTCGCCGGCTGCTGCTGGCGGCAAGGCGCAAGCGAAGTCGCAAGCTAAGCCGCAAGCGGCGGTGCAGGCCCGAGCGCAGGTTCAGTCTCCCGTGCAGGCCAAGTCGCAAGCGCCGTCCCAGCTCGTCATTGCGCCTAAGCCGCAAGCCGCGGCGTCGGCCAAAGCGCCGCTCAAACCCGCCATGCCGGGGTTGAGCACGCGCGCGGCTTCGCACTCGGCGCCATCGGCGAAACCCCGCGCGAGCGAGCGCACCGCCGCGCCGAACGTCGCATTGAACGGCGCCTTGGCACTGACTTCGGAACGGGTTCGCGAACGCATGGTCGAACGCCTGCGTGCGAACGGCGTGACCGATCAGCGTGTGTTGAATGCGATGTCGGTGGTGCCGCGTCACATGTTCGTCGACCCGGGCCTCGCGGCCCAGGCTTACGAAGATGCGGCGTTGCCGATCGGTCATCACCAGACGATCTCCAAGCCGTCGGTCGTCGCGCGAATGATCGAACTGGCCGCGGCCGGCCGCGCGTTGAACACGGTGCTCGAGATCGGCACGGGTTGCGGTTACCAGGCGGCGGTGCTGAGCCAGGTGGCGCGCGAGGTTTACTCGATCGAACGCATCAGGCCGCTGTCCGAACGCGCCAAGACAAACTTGCGTCCGCTGCGCATTCCGAACATTCGCCTGCATTACGGCGACGGGCGGCTGGGCTTGCCGGCGGCGGCGCCGTTCGACGCGATCCTGATCGCCGCGGCGGGTCTCGACGTACCGCCGGCATTACTTGAACAACTCGCGATCGGCGGCCGTCTGGTTGCGCCGGTCGGCTCGCAGGAAGGCCAGAATCAGGTGCTGACTCTGGTTGAGCGGACCGGGCCCGCGCAATGGCGCGAGTCACGGCTTGATCGCGTTTTCTTTGTACCCTTAAAATCCGGAGTGATTTAACACCGATGAGTATGTTGCGCGCCATGCAAAGAACCAGCCTGAATGTCCCGATGACCGTAACCCAGCGTAGCGTGTGCGTGCTCGCCTTGTCCCTGCTGATGACGGCATGCGCGACGAGGCTCGACCAGGCGCCCGTGATCGACCGCTCCGGCAGCGGCGCGCTCGGCACGCAGGCTGCGCAGCCGCCGGTGCCGCTCGGCCCGCCGCCGCCCGGCTACTATCGCGTGAAGCCGGGCGACACGCTGTATCGGATCGCGCTGGAGAACGGCCAGAACTACCGCGACATCTCGACGTGGAACAATCTGACCAACCCGAATCAGATCGAAGTGGATCAGTTGCTGCGCGTGGTGCCGCCGGGTGCGAACACCGCGGCGCTGACGCCGGGCGTGTCGACCGCGCCGATCGGCAACGGCGGCGCCGTGCAAAGCGCGCCGCTCGGCAGCACGCCGCCGGCCGTGGGCGCGGCAGCAGGGGTTGCCGCACCGCCGATCTACGGCTCGGGCGCGAACAACGCATCGCTCACGCCGCCGGCGCCGGGCGCCGCCAGCGATTCGGGCGCCGCGGCTGGCAACGTGAGCTTCGCCTGGCCGGTGCGCGGGCCGCTCCTCGGCACCTTCAACGATTCGACCAACAAGGGCGTCAATATCGGCGGCGCGGCCGGCGACCCGGTGAAAGCCTCGGCGGATGGTCGCGTGGTTTATGCCGGAAATGGGCTGCGTGGTTACGGCAATCTCATTATCATCAAGCATGATGCAACTTATCTCACGGCGTATGCACACAACCGCGCTTTGATGGTAAAAGAGGGAGACGCGGTAACGAAGGGGCAGAAAATCGCTGAGATGGGCAATAGCGATTCCGACCGCGTGATGTTGCATTTCGAAGTTCGCCGGCAGGGTAAACCTGTCGACCCACTGAAGTATTTGCCGCCGCAATAAGCGAAACGACCATGCCGAAAACGAAGCGCCGCCCGCCGCAAGCCGAGTCTGGAAAGACCAGCCAAGCTGTATCCGCTTCGGTGGAGGAAAGCGGCGCTTCGGAAGTGGAAGAAGAGATCGCCGAAGAGCGCGATCTCGACGAGCGTCAGAGCGGCGCGGAAGAGGGCGGCGACGCCCGCGAAAGCACGCCCGAAGCCGCACCCGACGCCGACGATTTCCGCGCGCTGTTGCAAGCCGAGCTGACGGCCGACACCATTCAGCACTACCTGAACCGCATTAGCGTCAAGCCGCTGCTTACCGTCGAGGAAGAGCAGAAATACTCGCGTCTTGCGAAGGCCGGCGAGTTCGACGCGCGGCAGGTCATGATCGAGCGTAATTTGCGGCTCGTGGTCAGCATTGCCAAGGGTTATCTGAACCGCGGCGTGCCGCTGCTCGATCTGATCGAAGAGGGCAACCTCGGCCTGATGCACGCGATCGAAAAATTCGATCCGACGCGCGGCTTCCGCTTTTCGACTTACGCCACCTGGTGGATCCGCCAGAGTATCGAGCGCGCGATCATGAACCAGGCGCGCACGGTGCGTTTGCCGGTTCACGTGATTCGCGAGCTCAATCAGGTGCTGCGCGCCAAGCGCCATCTGGAAAAGAATTCGATGAACTCCGGCGAAGCGGCCGAGCGCCGTGACGCCAGCATCGACGATATTGCCTATCTGACCGGCAAGACCACCGACGAAGTCACCGACATCCTCGCGCTGAACGAGCACACCGCGTCGCTGGACGCGCCGCTCGATCTCGATCCGGCCAGCAGCCTGCTCGACTTGCTGTCCGACGACCAAAGCCAGTCGCCGGACGCCGAAGTCCAGCATCGCGAACTGGAAACGCTCACGCGGGCGTGGCTCGCGCGGCTGTCGGACAAACATCGTCATGTGATCGAGCGCCGCTTCGGGCTCAACCACATCGAACCCGCCACGCTCGAAGAGCTGGCCGACGAAATGGGCCTCACGCGCGAGCGTGTGCGCCAGATCCAACAGGAAGCGCTGGTGCGTTTGAAGCGCTTCTTCGCCTCTAATGGCGTTCGCAAGGACGCCGTTCTCTAGACTGATGACACCGATTCTTGTATTCGACATCGAGACGATTCCCGATGTCGCCGGCATTCGCCGCCTCGACAATTTGCCCGCCACACTGAGCGACGCCGAAGTCGCCGAGCACGCGTTCGCCGCGCGCCGCGAAAAGACCGGCGGCGATTTCCTGCCGCATCACCTGCAACGGGTCGCGGCGATTTCCTGCGTATTCCGCGACAACAACGGCTTCCGCGTGCGCTCGCTCGGCACACTGCAAGACGGTGAAGCCGCGCTGGTGCAATCGTTCTATCGCGTGATCGAGAAGTACACGCCGCAGCTCGTGTCGTGGAACGGCGGCGGCTTCGATCTGCCGGTGCTGAACTACCGGGCGCTGGTCAACGGCATTCCCGCTCCCCGCTTCTGGGATCTCGGCGAGGACGACCGCGAGTTCAAGTGGAACAACTACATCAGCCGCTACCATGCGCGTCACACGGATCTGATGGACGTGCTCGCCATGTACCAGGCGCGCGCCAACGCGCCGCTCGACGCGCTCGCCAAGATGTGCGGCTTCCCCGGCAAGATGGGCATGGACGGTAGCCAGGTGTGGCACGCCTACCAGGAAGGGCGGATCGAAGAAATCCGCAATTACTGCGAAACCGACGTCGTGAATACTTACCTGCTGTATTGCCGGTTCCAGCTGATTCGCGGCGCGTTTTCCGCCGAAGAATATGCCGACGAAATCAATCTGGTGAAAAATGCGCTCGCGCAGGAAGCAGCGCCGCAATGGGCCGAGTACCTGGCGGCGTTCGATCAGTAGCAGGCCGATAGCCCGCTAGCCCGCTCGCCGTTGGCGCTTCGTTTCCCGAATCGCTGGCAAGGCGGGCGCTTCGTCTACAATCTCGCCTTCCCCCAAGTTTGTCAGGAAGTCGCAGGTGTCCCGAACTGCCCCCCATCGTCGCTCGCCGAAGCGACAGAAGTCGTCCCGGCCGGCGCCCGCACTCGTCGTCACCGGCAACGAGCCGGTCATTGAAATCGTTTCGCTCGATATGGAAGCGCGCGGCGTCGGCCGCGTCGAGACCGAAGACGGCACGCCCGGCAAGGTGATTTTTGTCGAAGGCGCATTGCCCGGCGAGCGCGTCAGCTATTCGACGCATCGCAGCAAGGCGAAATTCGAGCAAGCCGAGGTCGTGCAGGTATTGCGCGAAAGCGTGATCCGCACGCAGCCTAAATGCCGCTACTTCGATACCTGCGGCGGCTGTTCGATGCAGCATCTCGACATCCGCGCGCAGGTCGCCGTCAAGCAACGCGTGCTCGAGGACAATCTGCAGCATCTGGCGAAGCTGCGTCCGGAAACCGTGTTCCGGCCGATTCATGGCCCGGCTTGGGGTTATCGCTATCGCGCCCGTCTGGCGGTGCGTTTCCTGCCCGAAAAGGGCGGCATGCGGATCGGCTTTCACGAGAAGAAAAGCAGCGATATCGCCGACATGAAGACCTGCGAGGTGCTGCCGCCGCATATATCGGCCATGCTGATGCCGCTGCGCTTCATGATCCGCAAGCTATCGATTTACGAGCGTATGCCGCAGATCGAGCTGGCGGTAGGTTCGTCGGTCACCGCCATGGTGCTGCGCATCCTGGCGCCGCTTACCGAGGCCGACGAACAGGTGCTGCGCGATTTCGCCGACCAGCACAAGGTGCAGTGGTGGCTGCAGCCGGGCGGCCCGGAAACGGCCGCGCCGTTCTATCCGCTCGACCAGCAGCTCGACTACACGCTGCCGGAATACGGCATCCGCATGCCGTTCAAACCGACCGATTTCACCCAGGTGAATCACGCGATCAACCGCGTACTGATCAGCCGCGCGTTGCGGTTGCTGGCGCCGGCGCGGTCCGATCGGGTGCTCGATCTGTTCTGCGGGATCGGCAATTTCACGCTGCCGCTCGCGCGGATTACGCGGGAGGTGGTGGGGATCGAAGGCAGCGAGGCGCTGACTTCGCGCGCGCTAGAGAATGCTGAGCTGAACGGTGTGGCCGGACATACGTCGTTTGCGTGCCGCAACCTGTTCGAAGTCACCGCCGACGACTTCCGCGCGCTCGGCCACTTCGACAAATTCCTGATCGACCCGCCGCGCGAAGGCGCGCTGGCCGTCGCCCGGGCGCTCGTGGAGATTGCGCAGAGCGGCAATGGGCCGCTGCCGAAGCGCATCGTCTACGTCTCCTGCGCGCCCGCAACGCTCGCGCGCGACGCGGGGCTGCTGGTGCACGATGCCGGCTACCGGCTGGTGGGCGCGGGCGTGGTGAACATGTTCCCGCACACGTCGCATGTGGAGTCGATTGCGCTGTTCGAACGGGACTGAGCGCTGCGGTCGCCGGGCCGCCGCTGGCCCGCGCTGATCGGTGGGCAGTCAGGCCTGCAAGTCCTACAAGCCGAGCTAGCCGCACAAACAAAAACGCCACGACCTTGGGTCGTGGCGTTTTTTCATTCCAGGCTGACGCTTAATTTCAGCGTGCCGTGGTGCGGCTTAGAACTGCCACCACGACTTTTCCTTACCCGGCCGTGCATGACCCGTGATGTACGGGCTGTCGGGGAAGGTGCCGGCCAGCACGCGCTTGGTGTCGTCGGCCAGTTGCGGCTGGTTCAGCTTCTGGTACGACAGCATCATGATGTGCAGTGCGTCTTCAATAGCCGGCGCGTTCTTGTATTGCGTCAGCGCCAGTTGCGCGCGGTTGATCGCGGCGACATATGCGCCACGGCGGTAGTAGTAATCCGCCGCGTGGACTTCGTGCGACGCCAGCGCGTTCACGATATAGCGCATGCGTTGCGCGGCGTCCGGTGCGTACTTGCTGTTCGGGTACTTGTCGACCACGATCTTGAACGCGTCATACGACTCGCGCAGCGACTTCGGATCGCGCTCGCTCATGTCCTGGCCGGAAAAGCGGCCGAACAGACCGAGGTCGTCGTTGAAGTGGATCATGCCCTTCAGGTAGTACGCGTAGGCGATGTCCGGGTGATCCGGGTGCAGCTGGATGAAGCGGTCGATCGCCTGGTCGGCGGCGGCGTTTTCGTTATCTTTCCAGTTGCAGTACGCCACGTTGATCTGCGCCTGCTGCGCGAAGTGGCCGAACGGGTCACGCCCCTCGAGCATTTCGAAGTACTTCGCGCACTTGCCGAAATCACCACCGCTCAAGGCGTCGTTCGCCTCCGTATATAATTTGTTGTTGTTCCACGTTGCCGTTTCGTCGGTCTTCTCCGGCAGGCCGTGACAAGCCGCAACAACGGCGACGGCTGCGGCACACGCAATGTATCCGGCCACTTTACGGGCCGCCTTCTTGATGGCCGCCAAATTGATCGCCGCTTTAGTGATGGTGTTCAAGGCTCGCATTTTCCAGTCTAGCTTTACGTCCAGGTGACCCAGACTCAATGACCCGCTCAAATACTCCAGGTACCGCAACCGGTGCCGGGAATAGCAACAAAGATTATAGCGTAAGCGCTGACCCGTCCGACGCGTTGGGCGTCGATTCCCTCGACGACGATCTCGGCAGCGACGCGCTAGACGCCGTCGACCCGCAAAGCCTTGTGCCGACGGTGGCTAACCGCGTCACGGACGAGACCCCGCGCTACATCGTCGTGCCCGACGAAATGGCCGGCGACCGGCTCGACAAGGTGCTGGCGAGGGTATTCCCCGAGTTCTCGCGCAACCGGCTGCAGAGCTGGATCGAGGCGGAGCGCGTGCGGATCGACGGTAAGCCCGCGAAGATCCGCCAGCCGGTGCCGCTCGGCGCGACCATCGAACTCGTGCCGGATCTGCTGCCCGAACAGCTCGCGTTCACGCCGGAGCCGGTGCCGCTCGAGATCGTCTATGAAGACGATACGCTGGTGGTCATCAACAAGCCGGCCGGCATGGTCGTGCATCCGGCTGCCGGCAACTGGAGCGGCACGCTCCTGAACGGCCTGCTGTACCGCTACGGCGACGCGGCGGCGGGCTTGCCGCGCGCGGGCATCGTGCACCGGCTCGACAAGGAAACCTCCGGGCTGATGGTGGTGGCGCGCACGCTCGAGGCGCAAACCGATCTGGTGCGCCAGTTGCAGGCACACACGGTGAAGCGCCGGTATCTCGCGCTGGTGTGGGGCAACATGCCCGAGAGCGGCACGATCGACGCGCCAATCGGCCGCGATCCGCGTGAACGCACCCGCATGGCGGTGGTGACGGGCGCGACGGGCAAACCGGCGCGCACGCATTTCCGGCGCGTCGAAACGGCGATCTGGGAGCGCCAGCCGGTGACCGCGATTACCTGCGATCTGGAAACCGGCCGCACCCATCAGATTCGGGTGCATTGCGCGCATATCGGGCATCCGCTGCTGGGCGATCCGGTGTATGGGCACGCGCGCGGCAAGCGCTCGGTCAAGCCGCTGCCCGGCGGCTTCGCGCGTCAGGCGCTGCATGCATGGCGGCTGGGGCTGACGCATCCGAAAACCGGCCGCACGATGAACTGGCGCGCCAATGTGCCGGAGGACATGGAGGCGTTGTCGGTGGCCTTGGGTCTCGGGCGCGACGACGCGGGCGAGTTCGACGAGACCTACTACGAGGACGACGACTACGACGCGTCGCTCGACGGCGATGCCGACGAAGACGGTGCGCTCGACCACGACGACGCGGACGACGACCACGACGACCACGGCGACGAACCCGGCGACGACGACCACGGCGACGACGATCAGGACGAAGCCGGTCCCCACGACAAGGACGATCGCGCATGAGTGTGCCGGAACTGAGCTTTGCCGATCTCGTGCAGCCCGCGTGGAACGTGTCGCCGCGCGTGCGCGCGCTGGTCACCACGCGCAACGGCGGCGTGAGTCTGCCGCCGTTCGGCCGCTGGCAGGACGGCGCGGAGCAGCCCGGCGGTTTGAATCTGGGCATGAAAGCCGGCGACGATCCGGCCGCGGTCGCGATCAATCGCGCGCGGCTGCTGACGCTCGCCGGCGTGAGCGAGGCCGCGTGGCTCGAGCAGATTCACGGCGCGGGGATAGTGCGAGCGGAAGACGTGCTGGCGCAGCGTCACGCGAGCGATGCGCCGACGCGCGCCGATGCGAGCATCACCGATCGTCCCGGCACCGTTTGCGTGGTAATGGTGGCCGACTGCATGCCGGTGCTGTTCTGCGACGAAGCAGGCCGCGCGGTCGGCGCGGCGCACGCAGGTTGGCGTGGCCTGGCGGCGGGCATCGTCGAACAGACGGCGCAGCGCGTCGCCGAACTCGCGGGTGTCGAGACGAGCGCATTGCACGCTTATCTTGGCCCGTCGATCGGGCCCGATGCATTCGAGGTCGGTGCAGACGTGCGTGACGCCTTCATGAACGGCGTGGACGGCGCACAACGCGAGGCGACGGCGAATGCGTTCGTCGAGCATCCGCACAATCCGGGTAAATACTTCGCCGATCTGCCGGCGCTGGCGCGTTTGCGTTTGCAGCGGCTCGGTGTGACGCGCGTGGTCGGCGGTGATCTTTGCACCGTGACGCAACGCGATCGTTTCTATTCCTATCGCCGCGATCGCGAGACCGGCCGTATGGCCGCGCTGATCTGGCTGGACGATCAGGCCAATAAGATCGCCGACTAGATCAACAGAAAAAACTAGCCGCTCACGCCCGCATGACCACGCCTTGTTTCACCGGCGCGATCATGCGGGCGTGCTGCGTTTGGGGCTCGCCGGAACGCCTGTCGGGAAGCACGCGGCCCATTCCTACGGACCTGCGTATGAGGGTTTATTCGGAGACGCGGTCCGCTATTTTGCTGCACTGCCGGAATTCTCTGCGCTAGCGCAAAACTGCCGCAAAAAAGCGTCACACGCGAACGGATAAACACACATAAGCCCATGCTCTATGGGAGCTTTTTTCGCCTGTTTGCACTTCGGTTCATTCATGTCGCAAAAGCGCGATCTTCTACACAGGGAAAACGATAATTAAAAAACTATCGCACTGCGGCAAAATCGGGAACAAGCATTGACATGCCTTGCGATGGGGAGCAAGAATGTTCCTCACGGCTCCTCGTGCAGGACAGGGCGTGACGAGGTCGCGAGCAATCGCCCACTTGCGCACGAACCTGCCTCTCAACCCGTCCGCAAGGACTTACCGGTCAAAAGCAGGCATGGCAGCATCACATTCCTCAGCTTCCCCCAGCACGGACTCCTCGAAGGAGCAGACGCAGCAGGCCGGTACGAGCGGTGCAACGCCGGCCGCAGGCATGCAGCAATTACTCGACCTGTGGATGAATGCGTGGCGTTCGGTCGGTACGCCGCCGGGCGGCAACGGCTTGCCGTTCGCCATGCCGCAGATGCCCTCTATCGCGAACATGCCGCAAATGGGCGTGCCGCCCATGGCGGGATTCGGTTTGCCGCCAATGCCGTCGTTCCCTGGCATGCCCGACTTCAGCAAGCTGGCCGCGGGCGGCATGCCGTCGCTGCCATCTTTCGCCGGGTTGAATATTCCGAGCGCCGCGATTCCTTCTGAGCGGCTGCAAAAGCTGCAGGCCGATTATTCGCGTGAGGCACTGGAGTTGATCCAGCAAGCCACGTCGTCGGCCGTCAAGTCCCCCGAACTCAAGGATCGCCGCTTCAGTTCCGACGCATGGAGCGCAGCGCCGGCCTACGCGTTTACCGCCGCCTGGTATCTGTTGAACGCACGCTATCTGCAGGAAATGGTCGACGCGCTCGACACCGATCCGAAGGTGCGCGAACGGGTCCGTTTCGCGGTCCAGCAGTGGACCGCCGCGGCCTCGCCGAGCAACTTCTTCGCGTTGAATCCGGAAGCGCAAAAAACCTTGCTGGACAGCAAGGGCGAGAGCTTGCGCCAGGGCGTGATGAACCTGCTCGGCGACTTGCAGCGCGGCAAGATTTCGCAGACCGACGAATCGCGTTTCGTGGTCGGCGAGAACCTCGCGAACACCGAAGGCTCGGTCGTGTTCGAAAACGAGCTGATGCAGGTGATCCAGTACAAGCCGCGCACGGCCACCGTGCGCGAGCGGCCTTTGCTGATCGTGCCGCCTTGCATCAACAAGTTCTACATTCTCGATCTGCAGCCGGAGAATTCGCTGGTCGCGCACGGGCTCGATTCGGGGCACCAGGTGTTCCTGATTTCGTGGCGCAATGCGGATCAGTCGATCGCGCATAAAACGTGGGACGACTACATCGGCGAGGGCGTGCTGACCGCGATTGAGACGGTCAGCAAGATCAGCGGCCGTGAGCAGATCAACACGCTCGGTTTCTGCGTGGGCGGCACGATGCTCGCCACCGCGCTGGCAGTGGCCGCGGCGCGCGGCGAACATCCGGCCGCGTCCATGACCTTGCTCACCGCTATGCTCGACTTCACCGACACGGGCGTGCTCGACGTGTTCGTCGACGAGCAACATGTGCAGATGCGCGAGCAGACCATCGGCGGCAAGGGCGGCGCGAAGCCGGGCCTGATGCGCGGTCTCGAATTCGCCAACACGTTCTCGTTCTTGCGGCCGAACGATCTGGTGTGGAACTACGTCGTCGACAACTACCTCAAAGGTCGCACGCCGGTGCCGTTCGATCTGCTGTACTGGAACAGCGACTCGACCAGCCTGCCGGGTCCGATGTACGTCTGGTATCTGCGCAACACGTATCTCGAGAATCGTCTGCGCGAGCCGGGTGCGTTGACCACCTGCGGCGAGCCGGTCGATCTGTCGAAGATCGACGTGCCGACCTTCATCTACGGTTCACGCGAAGACCATATCGTGCCGTGGCAAACGGCGTATGCGTCGGTGCCGTTGCTCGCCGGGCCGTTGAAATTCGTGCTCGGCGCGTCGGGTCACATCGCGGGCGTGATCAATCCGCCGGCCAAGAAGAAGCGCAATTTCTGGATGCTGGAAGGCGATGCGAAGACGCTGCCGGGAAGCGCCGACGCATGGCTCGACGCGGCAACTGAAGTGCCCGGCAGCTGGTGGCCCGAATGGACCACGTGGCTCGACCAGTACGGCGGCAAAAAGGTTAAGCCGCGCGCGGCGGCCGGTTCGGCGGACTATCCGGTGATCGAGCCGGCGCCGGGACGTTATGTGCGGCAACGGGAGTAGGTTTGAACGCGTGTCACAGCGCAAGTGCTGCGAGATTGAGCAACGAGATTTTTAACTTGACGGGCTGCGGCGCAGTTGGCCGGCTTGCCCGGAGGATATGGAAATGACTGATGTTGTGATCGTATCGGCCGCCCGTACGGCCGTGGGCAAATTCGGCGGGTCGTTGGCGAAGGTCGCCGCGCCCGAGCTTGGCGCCACGGTGATTCGTGCCGTACTCGAACGGGCTGGTCTGAAGCCCGAGCAGGTGAGCGAAGTGATTCTGGGTCAGGTGCTGACTGCGGCCTCCGGCCAGAATCCGGCGCGTCAGTCGCTGATCAAGGCGGGCTTGCCCAATGCCGTGCCGGGCATGACGATCAACGTGGTGTGCGGCTCGGGCCTGAAGGCCGTGATGCTGGCGGCCAACGCGATCATCGCGGGCGACGCCGACATCGTGATTGCCGGCGGCCAGGAAAACATGAGCGCCGCGCCGCACGTGCTGCCGGGTTCGCGCGACGGTTTCCGCATGGGTGACGCGAAGCTGGTCGACTCGATGATCGTCGACGGCCTGTGGGACGTCTACAACCAGTATCACATGGGCGTGACGGCGGAAAACGTCGCCAAGGAATACGGCATTACGCGCGAGCAGCAGGACGCGTTCGCAGCGGCGTCGCAGAACAAGGCGGAAGCCGCGCAGAAGGCCGGCCGTTTCGACGACGAAATCGTGCCGGTCGAGATTCCGCAACGCAAGGGCGAGCCGCTGCGTTTCGCGACCGACGAATTCGTGCGCCACGGCGTGACGGCTGAAGCGCTGTCGGGTCTGAAGCCGGCGTTCTCGAAGGAAGGCTCGGTCACGGCCGCCAACGCGTCGGGTCTGAACGACGGCGCCGCGGCGGTGCTGGTGATGTCGGCGAAAAAGGCTGAAGCGCTCGGCCTCAAGCCGCTCGCGCGCATCAAGGCGTACGCCACCTCGGGTCTGGATCCGAAGGTGATGGGCATGGGCCCGGTGCCGGCTTCGCGCCGCTGTCTCGAGCGCGCGGGCTGGACGCCGGCCGACCTCGACCTGATGGAAATCAACGAAGCGTTCGCCGCCCAGGCGTGCGCCGTGAATCAGCAGATGGGCTGGGACACGTCGAAGATCAATGTGAACGGCGGCGCGATTGCAATCGGCCATCCGATCGGTGCGTCCGGTTGCCGGATTCTCGTCACGCTGCTGCACGAAATGCAGAAGCGCGATGCGAAGAAGGGTCTGGCGTCGCTGTGTATCGGCGGCGGCATGGGCGTCGCGCTGGCGATCGAGCGCGATTAACCGGTTCGAGTTCGGGTTCAACAGGTAGGTGTGTCGCGCGGGGCGGGCGTCCATGAGGCGCCGGTTCCGTGCTATGTAGGGATGCCGCGCGCCGCAAGGCAGCAGGGAGCGTGTGGCTGAAATGGCCTCGTCGGCCGGTCGCCCGGCGGCAGCGGAGATGATGCATCAGGCGAGGGAAGAGGCGTCGGTCGGCGCCTCGAAAACGATAACGGAGTGTGGTTTATGACACAGCGAATTGCGTACGTAACGGGCGGGATGGGTGGCATCGGCACGAGCATTTGCCAACGGCTGCACAAAGAAGGCTATAAGGTGGTCGCGGGCTGCGGCCCGAACTCGCCGCGCCGTGTGAAGTGGCTCGAAGAGCAGAAGGCGCTGGGCTACGATTTCATCGCGTCCGAAGGCAACGTCGGCGATTGGGAATCCACCAAGGTCGCGTTCGACAAGGTCAAGAGCGAAGTCGGCGAGGTCGACATTCTGGTGAATAACGCCGGTATCACGCGCGACGTCGTGTTCCGCAAGATGACGCACGAAGACTGGACGGCGGTGATCGACACCAACCTGACCAGCCTGTTCAACGTCACCAAGCAGGTGATCGACGGCATGGTCGAGCGAGGCTTTGGCCGGATCGTCAACATCTCGTCGGTGAATGGTCAGAAGGGCCAGTTCGGCCAGACGAATTACTCGACCGCGAAGGCCGGTATTCACGGCTTCACGATGTCGCTGGCGCAGGAAGTGGCCACCAAGGGCGTGACGGTCAACACCGTGTCGCCGGGCTACATCGGCACCGATATGGTCAAGTCGATCCGGCCGGACGTGCTGGAGAAAATCGTCGCAACGATTCCGGTGCGCCGTCTCGGCCAACCGGACGAAATCGGTTCGATCGTCGCGTGGCTCGCGTCGGAAGAATCGGGTTTCTCGACGGGCGCTGACTTCTCGCTGAATGGTGGTTTGCATATGGGCTGAGTCACCGGCGCGCCGCTCACAAGGCAGCGCGCCATGGCTCAGATGGTTCCGGCGGCGTCTCGCTGCGCAATGGCCCGATTGCGCAGCCGGTATGACGCCGTTTCCGCGCTCAACTCGCGCTCAAAGGCGTTAAATGACTACTACTACAAAGAAAACAGCCGAACGACTGATCAAGAAATATCCGAATCGTCGGCTCTACGATACCGAGACAAGCACGTACATCACGCTGACTGACGTGAAGCAACTCGTGCTGGATCAGGAGGATTTCAAGGTCATCGATGCAAAGAGCAACGAGGATCTGACGCGCGCCATTCTGTTGCAGATCATTCTCGACGAGGAAAGCGGTGGCTTGCCGATGTTCTCGTCGTCCATGTTGTCGCAGATCATCCGCTTCTACGGTCATGCGATGCAGGGCATGATGGGCACGTATCTCGAGAAGAACATCCAGGCCTTCATCGACATTCAGGCGAAGCTCGCAGACCAGTCGAAGAATCTGTACGAAGGCAAGGCGATGAACCCGGAAGTCTGGTCGCAATTCATGAACATGCAGGCGCCGATGATGCAGGGCATGATGACCAGCTACATCGAGCAGTCGAAGAACATGTTCGTGCAGATGCAGGAGCAGATGCAGACCCAGGCGAAGTCGATGTTCGCGACCTTCCCGTTTACGCCCGGCGGTCCGGCCAATGCCGGCACGGCGCCAGGTAATCCGCAGGCCACTCCGCAAAGCAATCCGGAGCCGGAGAAGAAGTAAGGGCGCAAGGGTGGGCGGTCCGGCCGCGGGCGCATGGCGTCGCGCGGTACAATCGCGGGCTGCGTGTGGGGGGCATTTTCTTCGGAGAGGGCGCTCTGGCCGCCCATTCCATCCCCATTCCGACGGTCGATCTCATGTTTCGTGGATGTCCCACTCCCACCTTTTTCCGGCAACAGCGCTGCATTGACGCAGCGTTCGCCTCGCCGTGAGTCGGTTGTTTCTCGCCCCGATGGAAGGGGTCGCCGACTACGTGCTGCGTGACGTGCTGACCAGCACGGGCGGCTTCGACGGGTGCGTGTCCGAGTTCGTCCGCGTGACGGGTTCGCTGTTGCCCGATCGCGTCTACGAACGGGAAGCGCCTGAAATCCTGCACGGTGGCCGCACCCTCAGCGGCACGCCGATGGTGATCCAGTTGCTCGGTAGCGATCCTGAATGGATGGCCGCGAATGCGGAGCGTGCCGCTCGCCTGTCGCCGCATGGCGTCGACCTGAACTTCGGCTGTCCCGCGAAGATCGTCAATCAGCACGGCGGCGGGGCGATGCTGCTGGGCGACCCCGAACAACTGAGCCGGATCGTTTCGGCGGTTCGCGCGGCCGTGCCCGCGCGCCTTCCCGTGACCGCGAAAATGCGCCTCGGCGTGGCCGATACGTCGCTCGCAATCGACTGCGCGGTGGCGTTGGCGGAAGCGGGCGCGGCGTCTCTCGTCGTGCATGCCCGAACCCGCGACGACGGTTACCGGCCGCCGGCCCACTGGGAGTGGATCGCCGCGATCGACGCCGCCGTCGACGTGCCGGTCGTTGCGAACGGCGAAGTATGGACGGTGTCGGACTGGGAGCGATGCCGGGCCGTCAGCGGCTGTGAGGACGTGATGATTGGGCGTGGCGCGGTGTCGGATCCCTTTCTGGCGCTGCGCATACGCGGCTTGATGGCGCGAAATCCCTCCGGTGAGGAATGGCAGATCGTGTTGGGTTACATCGCCGGGTATCTGCGGAAATTGCAGGCTCGCGCCACGCATCTTCATGAGCACGGGCGCGTCAAGATGTGGCTGAGCTATCTGAAGCGCACCTGGTCGCAGGCCGTCGAGCTGCATGCGTCGATCCGGAGGTTGCAGGATTCGCGGGAGATTCTCGAGGTGATCGAAGAGTCGTTGGCGCTCAAGGGTTTTGCGCCGGATCCTACGCCAATCGGAGTATTGACAGGCGAGCGTCCGTTGCTTACGATCCTATAACGATTAGGCCCTGCCTGATCGATCGTCGAACGGGGCAACTCGGCGACAAATACGGTCCTAGACCGCCAAACAGCCGCTTAAGCGGCTGTTTTCATTTGCAGCGGCCAACCCGCAGTGTGGTCCGCTTGCAGCGCACGCGGCGCGCGAACACCCGCCCGTCAGCACGGTACAATAGTAGGTTGCGTGTGCGGGCGTTCGCCCGGGGTTGTGTTGCCGCCCCGCAGGCCGTATTGCATCGTCTTGCACCGTCCCCATTTGTCGTTACCGTCACCGCTATACGCCGGACCCACCCTATGTCGCAGACCACTTCCCCCGCCGCGCCGACCGCCTCAGCTCCGAAGGTCGGATTCGTCAGCCTCGGCTGCCCGAAAGCCCTCGTCGATTCCGAGCAGATCATCACCCAGCTGCGCGCCGAAGGTTACGAGATTTCCGGTACCTACGACGGCGCGGACCTCGTGGTCGTCAATACCTGCGGCTTCATCGACGAGGCGGTGCAGGAAAGCCTCGACGCGATCGGCGAAGCGCTCCACGAAAACGGCAAGGTGATCGTCACCGGCTGTCTGGGCGCGAAGAAGAGCGCGAGCGGTTCCGGCCTGATCGAAGAAGTGCACCCGAAGGTGCTGGCCGTGACCGGCCCGCACGCGCTGGGCGAAGTGATGCAGCACGTGCATGCCCATCTGCCCAAACCGCACGATCCGTTCGTCGATCTCGTGCCCCCCGCCGGCGTGAAGCTCACGCCGCGCCACTACGCGTACCTGAAAATTTCCGAAGGCTGCAACCATCGTTGCACGTTCTGCATCATCCCGTCGATGCGCGGCGACCTCGTGTCGCGTCCCGTCGCCGACGTGATGCTCGAAGCGGAGAACCTGTTCAAGTCCGGCGTGAAGGAACTGCTGGTGATTTCGCAGGACACGAGCGCCTACGGTGTCGACGTCAAATATCGCACGGGTTTCTGGAACGGCAAGCCGATCAAGACGCGCATGACCGACCTGGTCGGCGCGCTCGGCGAACTCGCCGCGCAGTACGGCGCCTGGGTGCGCCTGCACTACGTCTACCCGTACCCGAGCGTCGACGACGTGATTCCGATGATGGCCGAAGGCCCGTTCAAGGGCCACGTGCTGCCGTACCTCGACGTGCCGTTCCAGCACGCGCATCCGGAAGTGCTCAAGCGCATGAAGCGCCCGGCCAACGCCGAGAAGGTGATGGAGCGCGTGAAGAAGTGGCGCGAAATGTGCCCGGATCTGACGATCCGCAGCACGTTCATCGCCGGTTTCCCGGGTGAGACCGAAGAGCAATTCCAGACGCTGCTCGATTTCATCCGCGAAGCGGAACTGGATCGGGTCGGCTGCTTCGCCTACTCGCCGGTGGAAGGCGCCACGGCCAACGAACTCGACGGTGCGTTGCCCGACGAAGTCCGCGAAGAGCGTCGCGCGCGTTTCATGGAAGTGGCCGAAGAAGTCTCGGCGAAGCGCATCGCGAAGAAGGTCGGCAAGACGCTGAAAGTGCTGGTCGACGAAATCAATGCCGACGGCGGCATCGGTCGCACCGCGGCAGACGCGCCGGAGATCGACGGCGTCGTGTATATCGCGCCGACAACCAAGGCGTCGAAGCGCTACAAGGTCGGCGATTTCGTGTCGGTGAAAATCACCGGCGCCGACGGCCACGATCTGTGGGGCGAGGTTTAAACAATGACGGTTAGCGCAACCGCTGCCCAGCCGGCACGGACTCCCGAGATCCTCGCGCTCGGCGAGGCGATGATCGAATTCAACCAGTCGGCGAAAGATCGGCCGAACTATCTGCAAGGCTTCGGCGGCGATACGTCGAACTTCTGCATCGCCGCCGCGCGGCAAGGCGCGCGGACCGGTTTCGTGTCCGCGGTCGGCGCGGATCATTTCGGCCGTCTGCTGATCGATCTGTGGGAACGCGAGCTGGTGGACACGGCGCTGGTCAAAGTCGATCAGCATGCGTCCACCGGCGTGTATTTCGTGTCGCACGGACCTGACGGCCACGCGTTCGACTATCTGCGCGCCGGTTCGGCCGCGAGCCGCTATGCGCCGCACGATCTGCCGCGCGACGCGATTGCCGCGGCCAAGGTCATTCATCTGTCCGGAATCAGCCTCGCGATCAGCCTGAGCGCCTGTGACGCGGCGCTTGAAGCGATCGCGCATGCGCGTGCCAATGGCGTGCGCGTGAGCTTCGACACCAACCTGCGTTTGAAGCTGTGGCCGCTGGCGCGGGCACGCGCCGTGATGCTCGAAGCGATCCGCCAGACCGACATCTGCCTGCCGAGCTGGGACGACGTGACCGACCTCACCGGTTTGACCGGCCGCGACGAGATCGTCGATTTCCTGTTGTCGCACGGCCCGCGCGTGGTCGCGCTCAAACTGGGCAAGGAAGGCGCGTACATCGCGACACCGGACGAGCGGCGCGTCGTGCCGGGTCTCACCGTCGATGCCGTCGACGCCACCGGCGCGGGCGACTGCTTCGGCGGCGCGTTTATCGCGCGCGTGGTGGCGGGTGACGATCCCTTTACCGCGGCGCGCTATGCGAACGTCGCCGCGGCGCTGTCCACGCAAGGCTACGGCGCGGTCGCGCCGATTCCTTCGCGGGCGGCCGTCGAACAGCGGCTGGCGGGCTGACGCCACGCGCTTCGAAGTCAAGCGCGGCGGGTCCCCGGCAAGATTATCTTGAGAGACTAGAAGAGGAGCGAGCGATGCAACGAGACGTAGTGGTGGTGAGCGGTGTGCGTACGGCAGTCGGCGGTTTCGGCGGCAGTCTGAAGGATTTTCCGCCGACCGATCTCGGCGCACGCGTCGTGCGTGAAGCGCTGGCGCGCGCCAACGTATCGGGCGACGAAGTCGGGCACGTCGTGTTCGGCAACGTGGTGCACACCGAGCCGAAAGACATGTATCTGGCGCGCGTGGCCGCGATCAACGGCGGCGTCGCGCAGCACGCGCCCGCGTTGACCGTGAACCGCCTGTGCGGCTCGGGCTTGCAGGCCATCATCTCGGCCGCGCAAAGCGTGCTGCTCGGCGACGCCGACATCGCGATCGGCGGCGGCGCGGAAAACATGAGCCGCGCACCGTACTCGATGCCCGCCGCGCGCTTCGGCCAGCGCATGGGCGACGCGCGCCTCGTCGACATGATGGTCGGCGCGCTGAACGACCCGTTCCAGTCGATCCACATGGGCGTGACCGCCGAAAACGTCGCGCGTCAATACGACATCTCGCGCGAAGCGCAAGATGCGCTGGCGCTCGAATCGCATCGCCGTGCGGCCAACGCGATCGCGAACGGCTACTTCAAGGACCAGATCCTGCCGATCACGATTCCGTCGAAGAAGGGCGACGTCGTGTTCGACACGGACGAACACGCGCGCCTGAACGCCACGCCGGAAGATTTTTCCAAGCTCAAGCCGGTGTTCGCGAAGGAAAACGGCACGGTCACGGCCGGCAATGCGTCGGGCATCAACGACGCCGCCGCGGCCGTCGTGCTGATGGAGCGCAGTGTCGCCGAGCAGCGCGGTATCAAACCGCTCGCGCGGCTGGTGTCGTATGCGCATGCGGGCGTCGATCCGGCTTACATGGGCATCGGTCCGGTGCCGGCCACCCGCAAGGCGCTCGAGCGCGCGGGTCTGACGGTCGCCGATCTCGACGTGATCGAAGCCAATGAAGCCTTCGCCGCCCAGGCTTGCGCGGTCAGCAAGGAGCTCGGCTTCGACCCGGCCAAGGTGAACCCGAACGGTTCGGGCATTTCACTCGGTCATCCGATCGGGGCAACCGGCGCGCTGATCACCGTGAAGGCGCTGTATGAGTTGCAGCGCGTCGGCGGCCGTTATGCGCTGGTGACGATGTGTATCGGCGGCGGACAAGGGATCGCGGCGATCTTCGAACGGATCTGAGTCTGATTCCGCGTCCAAGATTCGAGATCTGAAGTTCGCGACGGTCGCGATCGTCGCGAGCAGCTAGCAAGCAACGAGGAAGGATTTGATGCAGGAATTGAACGCGAAGAACGCAGCGAATAACACAGCAAAGCACGCAGCAAAGCGGCGGCGCGGTTGGGCCGTGATGAGTGTTGCCGCCTTGCTGTGTGCCGGCGCGGGGGCGTGGATGCCCACGCAGGCCTGGGCGGAAAGCGACGCGGTGAAGGAGCTGGCGGCGCCCCCGGCGATCCAGTTGCCGCTCAAACCGAGCCCCGAGTTCGCGAAATTCCCGCGCTACGCCGGCATGCTGGGCGCGCGTCAGATCGTGCTGCGACTCGGCGCGAAAACCGACGATCCGTCCGGCGTGCATGGCGAGTATCAATACACGGACACCGGCGAGGTGATCCTGATCGCCGGCGACCACGACGGTGACACGCTCGAAGTCGAGGAATCGAACGACGGCACGCATATCACGGGCAACTGGGTCGGCAAGTTCGCGGCGGACGGTTCGGTAGCGGGCGATCGTATGAATGTCGACGATTCCGACCCGCAGCCGTTCGATCTGAAGCCGCTGGCGGCGGGACAGGCGGTGCCGCGTCCTGGCGCACCGGCCTCGGCGACTGCGGCGGTCGGCGCGAATCAGGCTGTCGCTGCACCGCAGGCGTCCGCGGGCGGAGTGGTTGCTGCGCCGGGTTCGGCACCCGCAAACGGCGGCCACGCCGTGGGCGGCGTCAGCAATCTGCAAACCGGCGAATGAATCCGCTGACGCGCGTGCCTCAAGGTTCGCGCGTCAGCGGGTCCGTGCGCGCGTCCGTGCATGAACCGCACCCGCTCGTCGGCTGCGACCGCTGTGGCGTCTGTCGTGAAACCACGTACTCTTCGTATCTGTCTGTCTTTCACCGAGTCTCACCATGACCCAATCCAAACTCAAACGCGCTCTGCAAACTCGTATCGTGCGTGCCGAGGACCAGCTCACGCCGGGCTTCGAGTCGTTCTCGATGCCGGTCACGCGCGCGTCGACGGTCGTGTTCCCCGATCTCGCAACCATGCGCGCGCTCGACTGGAAAAACGACGCGCAGTGGCGCTATGGCCTGCACGCCACGCCGACTTCGCTGGTGCTGGCGCAGCGGCTGGCCACGATCGAAGGCGGCAATCACGCGCTGCTGCAGCCGTCCGGCTTGTCGTCGATTTCAAATGTGTATTTCGGCCTGGTCAAAGCGGGCGACGACGTGCTGATTCCCGATAACGTCTACTCGCCGAACCGCGATCATGGCGACTGGCTGGCGCGCGATTTCGGCATCACGGTGCGCTACTACGATCCGCTGATCGGCGCGGGCATCGCCGATCTGATCCAGCCGAACACGCGGCTTATCTGGCTCGAAGCGCCCGGCTCGGTGACGATGGAAGTGGCCGACGTGCCGGCTATCACGGCGGTGGCGCGGGCGCGCAACGTCATCACGGCGATCGACAACACGTGGTCGGCCGGGCTCGGTTTCCGGCCGTTCGACCACGGCGTCGACATTTCGGTGCAGGCGCTGACCAAATACCAATCGGGCGGCGGCGACGTGCTGATGGGCGCGACGATTACCGTCGATCGCGAACTGCATCTGAAGCTGAAAGCGGCGCGCATGCGCATGGGTATCGGCGTGTCGTCGGACGATTGTTCGCTGATTCTGCGCAGCCTGCCGAGCATGCAACTGCGTTTTGCGCAGCATGACCGGGCGGCGCTCGAACTCGCCATCTGGCTGAAGACGCGGCCTGAAATCGCCGCGGTGTTGCACCCGGCGCTGGCCGATTGTCCGGGTCACGAGTTTTTTAAACGCGACTTCACGGGCGCGGGCGGGCTGTTTTCGGTGGTGTTCGACGGCCGCTACAGCGCGGCGCAAATCGACACGTTCTGCGAGTCGCTCGAGCTCTTTTCGATCGGTTGGAGCTGGGGCGGCGCGCAGAGCCTCGTGATGCCGTACGACGTCGCGTCGATGCGTACCGCCGGGCAATGGCCGCATCGCGGCACCCTGGTGCGCTTCTACATGGGTCTCGAAGAAGCGGCGGATCTGCGCGCGGATATCGAACAGAGTCTGACGGCATTGGGTTGAACGCCTGAGCCGTATCCCGCGAACATTCACTGAAGATTCGAAGGACCGTGAAGCCCATTGGGACGTGCCCCCGATGGGCTTTTTTGTTTGTCAAGATAGCCGGTTGACCTGACCATCCGGCCGAATGTTCAGCGCGACGTTGCGCCGCTACGATGGTGTGCATCCCGACTAACGGTTGCCCCATCATGGTGAGTTTCGATGAATCTATTCTTCTGGACGTTGCTGAATCTCGGCGTGCCGATCATCGGCCCGATCTTTACGCTCGCGCTCGTCGCACCCGCGCGCGGTTGGCGCGCGGCGGGAACACTGATCGCCGCATCGGTGAAAGACGGCCAACTGTTCTGGTGTGCGACCGGCTTGTGTGCGTCCGCGATTTATGAGGGATTGACGGAGTTGGAGCGCGGGAGCGACAACGTGTCGATGCTGGAGATCGGCACGGTGGCCTGTTGTCTGGTTGGCTTTTCGTGTTCGGTCATCGTCATGGCGTGCCTGCTCGACGCGCATGACGAACGGGCAAGAGCAAGGGGGCGCGCTCAGCGCACCGCGTTCGTTGCGGCAGGATTTCCGCGAGCTGCGATCGGCACGTCGATTTTCCTGGTGGCCGCCGCCGCTATTTTGTTTGCAATCATTCACACCTATCCGCTATAGGTTTTTTCAGATAGCAGGGCATTTAGACTGCGGTTTTCAACGAGGTACGTATGAAGACAATAGCCACTTATTTCGAATCCAGCGAAAACGTCGAACGCTTTGTGGTGCGGGTCGGCACCTTTGCGACGGTCACTGCTCTGCTCACGTCCGTGGCGCTTCTTATCGATATCCTAAATAGATAAGCCACCCGGTCAACGCCGGTCGGCAGGATTTCGGCTGGCGGAATTTCGTAAAAGTCCGCCAGCATTCATGCATCAGAACAGCCGCAACAAACCATCCAGTCCCACGTAGTTGAACGCCACGCTAGCCGCTTCGCGCACCACCGGCTTCGCGCGGAATGCCACGGACAATCCGGCTTCGGCCATCATCTTCAGATCGTTCGAGCCGTCGCCCATGGCAATCGCGCGAGTCGGCTTGATGCTCAACTGGGTGCAGATTTCGCGCAGCGTGCGTGCTTTCACGTCGGCGTTGACGATCTCGCCGATCACCTTGCCGGTCAGCTTGCCGTCCACGATCTCGAGCGTGTTCGCGCGGATGAAATCCAGACCCAGGCGCTGCTTCAGTTTTTCGGTGAAGAACGTGAAGCCGCCCGATACCAGCAGCGTTTTCAATCCGGCGGCCTTGGCGCCCGCCAGCATCTGTTCCGCGCCCGGCGAGAGTTGCAGACGTTCTTCGTAAACACGTTCGAGCGCGCTGGCGTCGAGACCCTGAAGCAGCGCGACGCGACGCGTCAGGCTCTCGTTGAAGTCCTTGATTTCGCCGCGCATCGAGGCCTCGGTGATCGCGGCGACTTCGGCTTTCAGGCCGCAGAAGTCGGCGATTTCGTCGATGCATTCAATCGTGATCAGCGTCGAATCCATGTCCATTGCGACCAGCCCGAAGTCACTCAGCTCGCGGCCCGGTTCGACAAACGCGTAGTCCAGCCTGTGGGTGGCGCAGTAGACATCGAGGTCGGCGCGCTGGTCGACGTTGGCGTCGGCAATGCGAAGCGCGTTCGCGTCGATCTGGATGGCGTGCGAGCCGCGTGCCAGCGCGATCAGCGTTTTGTGATGGTCGACGGAAAGAGGAGCGGGGCTTTGAATGACGAGGTTCATGGACGACGCAGAGACGCAGAAGAGGACGGGGACGCAGCGCGCGCGGAAAATCCCGCTATTGTAACGGGTCGCCGACGCGCGTTCGGGTGAGCACGGGTGGGTGCAATCCTGAAGCGCCCGGTTCATACTGGCGCATCGAACGACGCCTCTTCATCGTTGCCGCCATCAATGCCGCCGCAGCTACGCAAGCGCCACCAGCGCCACCAGCGTCACGCCGCGCACGGCACGAAGCGCAACGACACCAACCAATGAGGCGCACCCCTTACGGAGACAACGCATGCCCCCGGCGACCGCCAGCGATCCATCCACCCTCGCGCGCGACTTCGATCTGCGCCATCTGAACCCCGCGTTCTACGCCGACCCCTATCCGGTCTACCACGCGCTACGCACCCACGAACCGATCCGACGCATGCCCGACGGCTCTTTGTTTCTGACAAGGTTTCGCGACGTCCAGGCCGTGTATCGCGATCCGAAAACCTTCAGATCCGACAAGACCGTCGAATTCAAGCCGAAGTACGGCGACTCGCCGCTCTACACGCATCACACAACGAGTCTGGTCTTCAACGATCCGCCCCGTCATACGCGCGTGCGCAAGCTGATCGCGGGGGCGTTGACGGCGCGCGCGATCGCGGCGATGGAACCGGGGCTTGTCCGGCTCGTCAATGGTCTGCTCGACGCGGCTGCCGAACGCGGGCGCATCGATCTGATCGGCGAGTTCGCCTCGGCGATTCCGGTCGAGATCATCGGCAATCTGCTCGACGTGCCGCACGCTGAGCGCGAGCCGTTGCGCGACTGGTCGCTCGCGATACTCGGCGCGCTCGAACCGTCGCTCACCGACACGCAACTCGAGCGGGGCAATCGCGCGGTCAACGAATTCGTCGCGTATTTGCGCGATCTGGTTGCGCGGCGGCGGCGCGAGCCGGGCGACCCGCAGCACGATGTGCTGACGCGTCTGATTCAGGGCGAAGAGGGGGGCGAGCAGTTGTCGGAGATGGAACTGCTGCAGAACTGCATTTTCATTCTGAACGCCGGGCATGAGACGACCACCAACCTGATCGGCAATGGCCTCGTCACGCTCACCGACTGGCCTGAGGCGCGCGGCGCTTTGTTGGCCGAGCCGTCGCTGATCGAGTCCGCGGTCGAGGAATGTTTGCGCTTCGAAAGTTCGAACCAGTTGGGCAACCGGATGGCGACGGTCGACACCGAGATCGGCGGCGTCGCGGTCGCGCGCGGCACACCGGTCACGTTGTGCATCGGCGCGGCCAATCGCGATCCCGAGCAATTCACGGAGCCGGACCGGTTCGATATTCGTCGCACGCCGAACCGGCATCTCGCGTTCGGCTTCGGTATTCACCAGTGCGCGGGGTTGTCGCTCGCGCGGCTGGAGGCGCGGATTGCGATCGGCCGGTTTGTGCAGCGGTTTCCGGACTACCGGCTGGACGGTGAGCCGACGCGCGGCGGGCGCGTGCGGTTTCGAGGGTTCGCCGCAGTGCCGGTGGAGCTTTAGGCGCAGCGGCTGGCCGCTTCGCGCGGGGGCCGGCTTCGTAGTGCAGCGGCTGGCTTCGTAGCGCAGCGCCGCGCTCCGAAGCGCGGCGCTAGGCTCCGTAGCTTTTGCCGGTCTGACGCAAGACTTACAGTCCGCGCTTCGACGCAGTCGGCGCGGCGCAGCCGCGCAGTGCGTCCATTCCGCGGCATTAACCCGTGGCACGTTGCCTGCTTCATCTAAGCTCTCAGGCCAACGGAGCAGACGATGGCACACATGATCTGGAAGGGCGCAATCAGCTTCGGCCTCGTCCACGTGCCGGTGCAGTTGTATCCGGCGACGCAGTCGGAGAAAGTCGGTTTCAATCTGCTGGACAAACGCACGATCGACCCGATCGGCTACAAGCAGATCAATAAGCGCACCGGCAAAGACGTGACACGCGAGAACATCGTGCGCGGCTTCGAATACGAGAAGGACAAATACGTCGTGCTGTCGGACGACGAGATTCGCTCGGCGAATCCCGAGTCGACACAGACGGTCGACATTCTTGCTTTCGTCGACGCGCCGGCCATCTCGTTCCTCTATCTCGACACACCTTACTTCCTGACGCCGGATCGCAAGGGGGAAAAGGTCTACGCGCTGCTGCGCGAAGCGATGAAAGCGACCGGCAAGATCGGCGTGGCGAACGTCGTGCTGCACAACAAGCAGCATCTTGCCGCGCTGATTCCCGTCGGGCCCGTGCTGGCGCTCAACACGCTGCGCTGGGCCACCGAGGTGCGCGACTTCGACGAATTCAAGCTACCGGCCGACGGCATGAAAGCCGCCGGCGTGAGCACGCGCGAACTCGACATGGCAAAAAAGCTGATCGAGGACATGAGCGACGCCTGGGACCCGTCGAACTATCACGACACGTTCCACGACGACATCATGACGCTCGTCGATCGCAAGATCCGTGCGGGTAAGACCGAGGAGATCACTGAAGTCGAAACGCCGCGCGAGTCGCGTCGCTCGGCCGATATTCTCGATCTGTCCGATCTGCTCAAACGTAGTCTGGGACGCGGCAAAGGCAAGCCGGCGACCGGCGGCCGCCAGCGTGCCGCGGACGATAAAGATGACGCAGAGGAAGCCGGCGACGATGCGGATGCCGAAGCAAGCGCACCGGCTCGCAAAAAACCTCGCTCGACGCGCGGAGCGGGTGCGGCAAGTACGGCGCGTACGACAAGTGCGACGCGTAGTCGGATCAGCAATGCCGGCGGCGCAAGTCGTGCCGCGTCAAAGTCAGTGAAGACGTCAAAGACCGCATCCACATCCACATCCGCGCCGGCAGCGCGCAAACGCCGGGCGGCCGCTTGACGGCCCGCCTCTCACGCGCCACGTTCTTCCAATCCGCGACGACGTCATCGCCATGACCGACCGACTCGATCTCTACACCCGCAAGCGACGTTTCGACGAAACGCCGGAGCCTTCGGGCGCGCGCGTCGGTCGCAAGAAAACCGCCCGGAAAAGTGCCTCGCACAAAGCGGATCAAGCGCTGTCGTACGTGATCCAGGAGCATCGCGCGCGGCGTCTGCATTACGATTTCCGCCTCGAACTGAACGGTACGCTGCTGTCGTGGGCCGTGCCGAAAGGGCCGAGTCTCGATCCGTCGGTGAAGCGGCTTGCGGTGCATGTCGAAGATCATCCGGTCGAGTACGGCTCGTTCGAAGGGGAGATTCCGCCCGGCAATTATGGCGCGGGGACAGTGATCGTTTGGGATCGAGGCACGTGGGAGCCGCTCGGCGGCGCGAAGGAGGCGCTTCGATCCTATGAGGCAGGCAAGCTCAAGTTCAAGCTCGATGGCGACAAGCTGCACGGCGGCTGGACGCTCGTGCGCAGCCATATGCGCGGAAGCGGCGACAAGGAGCAGTGGCTGTTGATCAAGGAGCGCGACGACGAAGCGCGCGAGGAAAGCGAGTACGACGTGCTGAAGGCGCAGCCGGGGAGTGTGCTGGGCGACGGTGCTTCTTCGCGCGGTGAAAGAGCCAAGACGGCGTCACGAAGTAGCGCCACGCCGAAGCGGGCTGACAGGGGCGCCGGCAAAGGCCTCGACGACGACACCGACAAGGGCTCCGACAAAAGCTCCGGCAGAGTCTCCAGCAAGGGCGCGGAGAAAAGCTCCACCAGCCGTTCCCGCGCTCGTCCAGATAAAAAAGACCGCAACAACCGCCCCGACATCGTCGCGACGCGTACCACGCAATCGCTGCGTGAACTCGCCCAGTCACCGTCGATAGAAGGCGCGCTCAAAGCCCGCTTGCCCGCCACCCTCAAGCCGCAACTGGCGACGCTCATCGACAGCGCTCCGCCGGGCGATGCGTGGTCGTACGAAATCAAGTTCGACGGTTACCGCATCCTGACCCGCATCGACTCAACCGCCAAAGCCGCCAAAGTCAAGATATTCACCCGCGCCGGCAACGACTGGACCGCGAAGTTCAGCAAGCAGATCAAGGCATTCGAGCGGCTCGGCGTGGACAGCGCGTGGCTCGACGGCGAAGCGGTCGTGCTCGACGAACACGGCGTGCCGAGCTTTCAGGCGCTGCAAAATGCGTTCGACTCGAATCGCCCGCAGGACATCGTCGTCTATCTGTTCGATCTGCCTTTCCTGAACGGCTACGACTTGCGCGGCGTGCCGCTCGAACAGCGCCGCGCCATCCTGCGCGCGCTGCTGGAGGAAGTCGACGACACCGTGCTGCGCTTTTCGAACGATTTCGAGTTCAGCGCCGACGATCTGCTGAAAAGCGCGTGCGATATGGCGCTCGAAGGCATCATCGGCAAGCGGCGCGACAGCGGCTATCTGTCGGGGCGCTCGTCGTCGTGGATCAAGCTGAAGTGCCGGCGACGTCAGGAGTTCGTGATCGGCGGCTATTCGGAGCCGGCCGGCAGCCGCGCGGCGTTCGGGGCGCTGCTGCTCGGCGTCTACGGCGGCAACGGTCAATTGCGCTACGCGGGACGCGTCGGCACCGGCTTCGACGCCGCGCTGCTGCGCTCGCTCAAGAAGCAGCTCAATGCTCACGAGACGCAACGCATGCCGTTTGCGGCTGCGCCGCGCGAGCGCAGCCGCACGCCGGTACATTGGGTCGAGCCGGTGCTCGTCGCCGAGTGCAACTTCGCCGAATGGACCGGCGATGGCATCGTGCGGCAGGCGTCGTTCGTGAGTTTGCGCAATGACAAACCGGCGCGCCAGATCGTCAAGGAAGCCCCCTGTCAAGGAGCCGACGTGCAAGAGCAAACCGATACCGCGTCCGACGCTGCGCCGAAAAAGCGTGCTGCGGCGAAGACAGCCAAATCCCCCGCATCCTCCGCATCCTCCGCCGAAGTCGCCAACGTACGCATCTCGCACCCCGACCGCGTGATCGACAAAAGCACCGGCACGCGCAAAATCGACCTCGTGCGCTACTACGAATCCGTGGCCGACTGGATGCTGCCGCATCTGAAAGACCGGCCGGTCTCGCTGGTGCGGGCGCCCGAGGACATCGGCGGCGAGCTGTTTTTTCAGAAGCACAGCCAGAAACTGTCGATTCCGAACGTCGAGCAGCATCCCGGCCTCGACCCCGGCCATCCGCCGCTGATCACTGTCGACACGCTCAAGGCGCTGATCGGCGCGGCCCAAATGGGCACGGTCGAATTCCACACCTGGAATGCCGTCGTGTCGAACATCGAAAAGCCCGATCGGATGGTGTTCGATCTCGACCCCGACGCGTCGCTCGACTGGCAACGCATGATCGAGGCCGCGCAACTGACCCGTTCGCTGCTCGAAGAACTCGGCCTCGCGTCGTTCTGCAAGACGAGCGGCGGTAAAGGGCTGCACGTGGTCGTGCCGCTCGCAAAGCAGGCCGGCTGGGACGACGTGAAGGGCTTCTCGCAAGCGGTCGCGCAGCACATGGCGGCCACGCTGCCCACGCATTTCAGCGCGAAGATGGGCGCGCAGAATCGCAAGGGGAAAATCTTCGTCGATTATCTGCGCAACAACCGTGGCTCGAGCACGGTGGCCGCCTTCTCGGCGCGCGCGCGGCCCGGGATGGGCGTTTCCGTGCCGCTGTCGTGGGACGAAGTCGCCACGACCACGGCCGGCGATCAATGGACCATCGAGAACCTGCACGAGCGCCTGACCGACCTTAAGCGCGATCCGTGGGCCGACTATGCCAGGACGCGTCAGCGTCTCACCGCGGCCATGAAAAAACGACTGGAAGGCGCGCGTTAACGGCAATCGGCAATCGGCAATCGGTAATCTGCAATCGGCAATCCAGCCCATCACCTCGTTCGATCAACAAGGAGTCAACCATGAAGACCACACCGCAATCGTCGGACGGCGACAGGAAGGCCGACCCGCACGCCAGCAAACAGCCCCGTTCGATGCAGGAGGCGTCCGCGCCCTTGCCGCACGAAGCCGATCAGCAGCCGGAATCGCAACATGAAGGCGAGCCACGTCATGTCGGCAAGCAGGCGCATAGCGATCTGGAGCGCGGGCTGAAGGACACCGACCGCCGCGGCGGCGACGAGTATCAGCAGAAGACCCAGAATGATGCGCACGCTGACGTCAATTCCGATGGCAAAGGCGCAGGGAAAGGCAAGGGTAAAAGCGCTGGCGGCAGCGGCAAGCATTGACGACGCCGACCGCCGACCGCCGACCGCCGACCGCCGACCGCCGACCATGCCGGCGCACTCAAAAAACCTCACGCATCCGCCGCATCCCAATACGGCGGATCGCCGAAATGCGCGGCAAGAAACTCGATAAACGCGAGCGTCTTAGGCGGCACGAAAGCGCGGCTCGGATACACCGCCCAGATCGCCACCTGCTCGGCGAGCGGATACGTGTCGAGCACACTGACCAGGTCGCCGCTGCGCAGATACGGCGCCACGTCCCACGTCGATTTAAGTGCGATGCCGAAGCCCGCGAGCAAGGCATCGCGGATCACTTCGCCGTTGTCCGTCACGAGGCGTCCGCTCACGCGCACGTCGAGCGGCCCGGCGGGCGTCACGAAACCCCAGTCGCGCTGGTCCGACAGGATCATGCATTCGTGCTGCGGCAGATCCGACGGATGACGCGGCGTGCCGCGCTCCGCCAGATAGTGGGGCGACGCGCACAGCACCCGGCGGTTCACCGCGAGACGGCGCGCCACCAGCGACGAGTCCTTCAGCACGCCGATCCGGATCGCCACGTCGATCCCGGCGTCGACCAGATCGACCAGTTGATCGGTCAGCCGCAAATCGACGCTCACGCCAGGATGGCGGCGCAGGAATTCGCTGATCACCGGCGACACATGCTGGCGCCCGAACGACGACGGCATCGACACCCGCAGCCGGCCCTGCGGCTCGGCCTGGCCGCGGCCAACTGCCGCGCGCGCGGCGGCCGCGGCATCGAGCAGCGCTTCGGCGCGCGTCATGAAGACTTCACCGTCCTGCGTGAGGCTGATGCGGCGGGTGGTCCGATGCAGCAATCGGGCGCCAAGGAGCTTTTCCAGTTGCGCGATCCGCGAACTGGCCACCGCCGCCGACAAGCCGAATTCGCGGCCGGCCGCCGACACGTTGGCGAGCAACGCGGCGCGCACGAACAACGCGACGTCGAGCAGGTCGAGCCGCTCGCGTTCGGCGGATGATGATCGGGGTAGTGGGCCGGTAGGCGTCATTCTTCTGAAAATCAAAAAGATGTTTCAGAGATTATGCCGGTTTTGCGCGAATAAGAATCGCCGTACGATGACGTTCATGGGATCGACGACGTGGCGCGCCGCCGCGTCACCGATCCTTCCTCTCATCCGAACGAACAGGAGTCTGTATGAAAGCCGTTGGTCTCTACCGTTATCTGCCGATCGACAACGCCGAAGCCCTGGTCGACGTCGACATTCCGAAACCCGAAGCCACCGGCCGCGACCTGCTGGTCAAGGTCGAAGCCATTTCGGTCAATCCGGTCGACACCAAGGTGCGCGCGCCGAAAGACAACGTCGAAAAAGAACCGCGCATTCTCGGTTGGGACGCGGCCGGCACGGTCGTCGCGGTCGGCCCGGACGTCACGCTGTTCAAGGTCGGCGATCCGGTGTTCTATGCGGGCAGCATCACGCGGCCGGGTGCGAATAGCGAGTTTCATCTGGTCGACGAGCGGATCGTCGGACACAAGCCCGCATCGCTCGATTTCACGCACGCGGCCGCGCTGCCGTTGACGGCGATCACCGCGTGGGAAGCGCTGTTCGACCGCCTCGGCGTGTCGCCGCAAGGCGCGGACGAAGGTCGCACGGTGCTGATTTTCGGCGGCGCGGGCGGGGTGGGCTCGATCGGCATTCAACTCGCCAAACAACTGGCGAAGCTGAAGGTGATCGCGACCGCATCGCGTCCCGAATCGGCGAAGTGGGCCACGGAGTTGGGCGCGGATCACATCGTCGATCATTTCGGCGACATTCCCGCGCAACTGAAAAAGCTCGGCATCGATCAGGTCGACTACGTGCTGATGTTCAACGACACCGACAAGAATTTTCCGGCGGCGGCGGACGTGCTCAAACCGCAAGGCGGCATCTGCACGATCGTCGAGAACAGCAAGCCCGTGCCGGTCGAATTGCTGAAGGCGAAGAGCGCCGCGTTCCACTGGGAGTTCATGTTCACCCGCTCGATGTTCGGCACGCCCGACATGATCGAGCAGCATAAGCTGCTGACCGAGGTGGCGCGTCTGGTCGACTCGGGCGCGTTGCGCACGACCGTCGGCGAGGATCTCGGCAAGATCAATGCCGCGAATCTGTGCCGTGCGCATCAACTGCTCGAAGCGGGGCGGGCGATCGGCAAGCTGGTGCTGACGGGTTTCTGAACCTCGCCGTCGGTTGAACGTGCTTTGACGATGCAAGGCCGGCGCCGCAGCGATGCGCGCCGGCCGTCGTGCGGGTTCCGCTTCACACGCGCAGAAAACGCTTCGCCGCAAGCGGGGTAACACCCGATCTCCGCGCAGCGCGCGCGGCGTCGCGAGGCGTTAGACTGGTGGCGCATCATGCGAAAACAGTTGCGTGTCTCGCGACCCGGCTGGCGAGGCCAGCCCCGGCCCATCGCGGCCCGCTTACCGCGCGGCCTGCACCGGGCGTTGCTCTGGCAGTCGCGCTGAAACAGGCACGCAGCGACACAACAACGAGGTGACAGTATGAGCTTCAGCTTCAAACTCTCCGCCGTGTCCGTTGTCGCTTCTCTCGCTTGCGCGTTCGCGCCCGGCCTGCTCGTGCCGGCGGCGCACGCGGCCACGCCGATCACGGTGACCTCCCAATCCGCGCTCGACGGTCCGATCCGTTACACGGTGCGCGTCACGTCGAAGCAGTTCGGCAATTCCCAGGAAACGCGCACGATCCGCTCCGGCGAATCGGACGACTTCACATGGAAAACCGTGCCGCCGGGCGGCCCGGTCGCGGCGACGGATGCCTGCCCGAACTACGCGTCGCTACCGGTCGATACCAACGGCGCGATGATCCGTCAGACGCAGATCCGCTTTGCGCCGGTGGTCGCCGCCGACGGCACCGCGAGCGTGCAACTGAGCTTCCAGGCGCAGACGCCGCACGGCATCAAGACGGTGACGGCCGGCGGCAAAACGCTCAAGTGTCCGAACGACGTGAGCGTCAGTCAGATTCTGCGTTTCACGATGCCGGTCAACGGCAGCACGAAAACGCTGACGCTGAACGACGGCACGGAAGTGGCTGTTAGCGCGAAGCGTTGAGGGATGAGCTGAGCGGCGTGGCACCTCAACGCCGCGCCGCCGCCCGCTCCACCAGCCGCGCCGACAGGAACCGGTGTT
Source organism: Paraburkholderia bryophila (assembly GCF_013409255.1). Classification (NCBI taxonomy): domain Bacteria; kingdom Pseudomonadati; phylum Pseudomonadota; class Betaproteobacteria; order Burkholderiales; family Burkholderiaceae; genus Paraburkholderia; species Paraburkholderia bryophila. The sequence goes on along the minus strand of NZ_JACCAS010000001.1, from coordinate 836,572 downwards.
CCGCGGAAAACAGCCGCCGGTACGTCAGCAGCACCGCGCCCACCGTCCCCAAGGCCGACGAAGCCGCGATCAGAAACATGATCACGATCTGATACCGCACGGCTTGCAACGGCGACTGACCGGCCAACACCTGGCCCGTCATCATGCCGGGCAGACTCACCACGCCGACCACGGCCATCTGGTTCAGCGTCGGCATCATGCCCGCGCGCACCGCCTGGCGCGCCGGCGCCTGAGCAGCTTCCCAACGGGTCGCGCCGAGCGCCAGCGCCATGTCCACGCGGTCGCGCCGCGCGGTCAATTCCTCGGTCATCCGTTCGATACCAAGCGACACGCCGGTGAGCGTATTGCCGAGAATCATGCCGAGGATCGGAATCGCATATTGCGGTTCGTACCACGGGTGAATCCGGATCACGACGAACAGCCCGACCGCGCCCACCAGCCACGAACTGACCCAGATCGACAGCACGCTATCCGCGCGCTGCCCGGCATACGTGCGGCTGCCGCGCTGCGCGCCCGCGAAACCGGCGATCAGCGTCATCACGATCATCAGCGGCAGCACCACGAACCAGTGGTCGTAACGGAACACCCAACCGAGCACGTAGCCGATCGCGAGCAACTGCACGACGGTGCGCAGCGCCGCCCAGGCGAGCTGGCGTTCGAGATCGAGCTTCAGCGCGACCGACACCACGCCGTTCACGACGATCAATAGCGCGGCGATCGCGACGTCCCAGAGACTCAGGTTTTGCAGGGTCATTGGCCGAGCTCCTGGTGGTCCTGCCGCGAAGCCGGAGGCATCGGCGCGGCGGAGCGTGTCGGGTCGACTTGTGCGGCTTGCGTGGCTTGCGCGGCTTGTACCGTTTCGTCGAGCACACCCGCGCGCATGGTCAGATGGCGCTCGCTCATACGCGCGGCTTGCGCCGGATCGTGCGACACCCAGATCGACGCATGACGGCCCGGCTCGGCGTCGAACCACGCGTGCACCAGGCCCTCGATCGCGTGCGACGACTCCGGGTCGAGCGACGCGGTGGGCTCATCGAGCAGCAGCACTTCGGGCGCGAGTTGCAGCACGCGGATCAGTGCGGCGATCTGCGCCTCGCCACCGGACAGCTCGCTTGCGCGCTTGTCGAGAAAGTCATCAGCGCGGCCGGCCTGAACGGCGAGGCTTGCCGCACGCGCGCGATCGAAGCGCACGTCGCGATAAGCGCGCAACTCGAACGGATAGCGCAGATTGTCTTCGACGCTGCCGTCGAGCAACGCGGGCCGCTGACGGATATACGCGACGTTACGTCGGTAACGCGGAATCACGGCACGTTCCACCGGCGCGCCATGCCACACGATGCGTCCGGCATCGAGCGGATCGAGCAGCGCGAGCGCGCGCAGGAACACGCTCTTGCCTGAGCCGGACGGCCCGGTGATCGCGACGCGCTCGCCTGCGTACAGGGCGAAGCGGGTCGGCTGCAACAGCATCTGGCCGCGCTGCGCGTCGCGGCGGGCAATGCCGTCGGCGAGGACAAAGGGAACGTCGGTCATGAGTGGGGTATGGGGTGGTTCGGCGTGGGGAGGGTGTGTTCCGAAAGCCGCCGCGACCCGGCCATGACGCCCATCAATTTCAGGTCATCACGGCTGGTCCGCGGCAGGGCCATGCGGCATGATAAAGCCACACGAGCCGCTGGCCGCACAACCCTCGCTAACTGCCGCAATCGGGCACGATACGTGCTGTGCGATACGCAACGTAGAAATAAGCGGAGCTTTTCAATGGCAGGATCGAGCACAGTCGGGCGACGGATCGGAAAAATCATCGCATGGATACTCGCGATCATCGTGATCCTGATCGCCGCGCTGGTGATCTTCATTCTGACCTTCGACTGGAACCGCGCCCGCCCTTATATCGACGACAAGGTCACGCAGGCGATCGGCCGGCCGTTCGCGATCAACGGCGATCTGAAGGTCGGCTGGCGGCATCCGGTCGGCGAAACCGGCTGGCGCGCCTGGGTGCCCTGGCCGCGCTTCTCGGCGGCCAACATCACGGTGGGCAACCCCGACTGGACGAAACAGCCGCAGTTCGCCACGCTCGACGAGATCGACTTCCAGGTCAAGGTGCTGCCGCTGCTGGCGCACGACATCGTGATTCCGGCGATCAACCTCGTGAATCCGTCGGTCGATCTCGAACGCCTGCTCGACGGGCGCAATAACTGGACGTTCAAGCTGGCGTCGTCGAGCGGGCCGTCCGAATGGAAGCTCGATCTGCACGATATCGCGTTCGCGAAGGGCAATGTCGCGCTGTCCGATCAGCAGAAAAAGGTCGATCTGCAAATGGCGATCGACACGCTCGGCCAACCGATCCCGATCGGCGAAGCGATGAAGCAGCAGGAAGAGGCGTCGCGCAAGTCGTCGGCGGAGGCTATCGGGCGTTCGGGCGCCAGCAAGTTGACCGCGCAGGCTAATGCGCAGGCGGCGTCGGAAGCGGCTGCTGCGTCGGCTGCGGCTGCTTCGGGGGCATCAGCGACGGAGATCAACGCGTCGGGGGTCACGCCGGCCACGGGCGCTTCGGGCGCGCTGGTCGCCGGTGGCGCGAGCGAGGGCGCAAGCGCGGCCGCATCGGCATCGGGCGCGACGGCGACGTCGAGCGCGACGGCCGGAAGTGAAGCCAACGCAAGCGGCGCAGCGAAGCGCGAGATTCCGCCGTACGCCATCGGCTGGACCATCAAAGGGACTTACAACAAGACGCCGGTGTCCGGCAGCGGCAAGGTGGGCGGCGTGCTGGCCCTGCAGGACGCGGACCGGCCGTTCCCGGTGCAGGCCGACGTCAAGGCGGGCGATCTGCACGTCGGCCTGGTCGGCACGATCACCGATCCGGCGCATCTGGCGGCGGTCGATCTGCGCCTCTGGCTGCAAGGCAACAGCATGGCGCGACTCTATTCGCTGACGGGCGTGACCTTGCCCGACACACCGCCGTATGCCACCGAAGGTCGTCTGGTCGGCCAGTTCAAGTCCACCGGCAACGTATTCAAGTATGAAAATTTTACAGGCCGGGTGGGCGGCAGCGATCTGAACGGCTCGCTGACCTATACCGCGCGTGAGCCGCGTCCGCTGTTGCAGGGCGAACTGGTGTCGCATGTGCTGCAATTCGCCGATCTGGCGCCGGTGATCGGCGCCGACTCGAACGCCAGCAAGGCCAAGCGCGGCGACGCGACCGCGCAGCCGTCCAATAAGGCGCTGCCGGTCGAGGAGTTCCGCACCGACCGCTGGAAGGCGATCGACGCCGACGTGAAGTTCACCGGCCGGCGCATCGTCAAGAATACGGATCTGCCGATCACGGATCTCTATACGCATGTGGTGATGACCGACGGCGTGCTGTCGCTGGAACCGCTCAAGTTCGGCGTGGCCGGCGGCTCGCTCGCGTCGGATATTCATCTGGACGGCAGCACGACGCCGCTGAAGGGGCGCTTCGCGACGTCGGCGCGGCATCTGAAGCTCAAGCAACTGTTCCCGAACTTCAAGACGATGCAAAACGCGCTCGGCGAAATCAACGGCGACGCCGCTTTGACCGCGACCGGCAATTCGCCCGCGGCGCTGGCGGCGACCTCGAACGGCGAGGTGAAGGCGCTCGTCACCGACGGTACCGTGAGCCGGCTGATCATGGAAGCGGCGGGCCTGAACGTGGCGAACGTGGTGTACGAAAAGCTGTTCGGCAATCGCGACGTGAAGATCAACTGCGCGGCCGCCGATTTCGTGGCGACCAACGGCGTGCTCGATTCGCGCGTGTTCGCGCTCGATACAGACGACGCGGTGATCAACATCGACGGTAACGTGAATCTGCGGGACGAGACCCTGGATCTGGGCGTGCATCCGCACACCAAGGGCTTCCGGGTGTTCTCGCTGCGCTCGCCGCTGTACGTGAAGGGCACCTTCAAGGATCCGCACGTTGGCGTGAATGCCGCCGCATTGGCGTTGCGCGGCGGGGCGGCGATCGGTCTCGGGCTGATCAATCCGTTCGCCGCGTTGATTCCGCTGCTCGCGCCGAGCAACAACAAGCCGCTGCCCTGCGCGCAACTGCTGGCCCAGGTCCGGCAGGCGCCGACCGCGCCGCCGCCGGGCGTCAAGCAGCAGCCCAAGGCCGCCATTTCGTTGGACGGTGCGCCGGTCAATAAAGCGTCGGGCGGCGCCTCGTTGCCCGCTGCTGCGCCCGCCGCTGCGCCCGCATCGAACCGGAAGCCCGCCGCGATGTCGCCGGCTAGCGCCGCCGAGTACAAGGGGAGCTGATGTCGATGCTGATGACGCTATTACCTGCCGACTGGTTGAGCTGGAGTGTGGGCGGCGGCTTGTCGCTGGTCTTTCTGTGGCTGATCAGCGTACCGCCGATGCATGACCGTGGCGCTGACCACATTGACGCCCAGCAAAAACCGCCACACCGCGCGCATACGCGCAGGTGCTACCGGGCGCGGATGGATCAATCAGGGCGAGCGAGAAAAGGCAACGCCGCCTGATGAAACCAGCGGCGTTGTCAGCTATTGAATGTTTCGAACGAGAGACGCGCCTAGCGTAGCGATCTCGGTGCGGCATCTCCCGCCGCATCCTGCCGACGCACCCCGCGACGGGCGCCGCCAATGCGCGTTGCACCGAACTCCGTCAGGATCTTGCCGCGCGCCCGGCTGGCGAAGACCAGAAAGCCGAAGCCATCCGCTTCATACCAGTAGCCACCGTTTTCGAGGCCGTCGAGCGGTTGTTCCAGCGCGTTGGTAATGGATTCGATGCAGCGCCGCCGCAATTCGGCCGGCGCCGGATAGGGCGGTTGCGCGCCGCGCACGCTGCATAAGAGCACGTCGAGCCCGGGCAGCACATGCGCATAGAGGACCGGCTCGTCTTGCGCGCGAGCGCGCGCAATCTTGGTGTCGAGCTGACCGAACGGCTTGAAATGCCGTAGTACCGCGAGGAACGACTCATCGCCGTCCACCTTCGCGCGCCTACGCTTTTTCGGGAAGGCCATAAAAATTCGCCTGAAAAAGAATTGCAAGAAACGCAGCGTCCTCATGCGACCACTCCCGGCTTCGCGCGCCGCACGTCGATCTTTTATAGCATACGACAAGGCCGGATTCACGGTGATTCGACGGCTACGCCGACCCCACCGCCTCCCGCACGAATCATGCCGAACCGCCTCGCCGCGCGCTTTCCCTTCCCAGCACATCTGCCTCCATGATAGACGCACGACGCGCCGAATAAACAAGTCGCATCAATAAAAAAGTCACTTTTGTGTGGGCCAGCGCATCTTGCCGCTACGTTGAAATATCTCGGATTCACGTCGATAATGGCCCGTCCGGCTGCACCGCGCCGTACCGCCGCTGCGGCATCGCGGCGGCGCGCGCACCGCGTGACGCGACCGGTCCTCGCGAGCCGCCGCGGCCTGACCGACCCTTCGACCTTCGGGCGAACATGAAATTATTCACCAAGGGTCTGCTGCTGATTGCCGTGCCGAGCGTGGTCGAGCTGGCGCTTCTTGGCGTCGTCTTCGATACCCAGGAGCAGACAGCGCAGGCTGCGCAGTGGGTCTCCAACAGCAAGCAGATTCTTTATCAGTCGTCGGCGATTGTCGACCCGCTGCTGCGTCAGGCCGCGCGGGTTCGCACGGGCATGGCCGTCGGCGATCCGTCGTTTATCGACCGCCATGCGGTGTGGGTCGATCTCGGCGACCGGCTGTCGAATCTCGATACGCTGGTGGCCGATACGCCGCAGCAGGTCGAGCGGGTTCACAAGATGCAGCGCGCGATCGAGGCTTATCGCGCGCAGACCGTCGAGATTTCGCAGGCGCTGCACGCGGGGCGCAGCCCGGCCAACTTCACCGCGCTCGAAACCGAGCCGCTGCCGCAGCAGATCGCGCTGTTTCGCGACGAACTGACGGCGTTCGCCGACGAGGCGTCGCGGCTCGACGCCGAGCGCGCGGCGGCGCTCGCGCGGCGGCGCGAACGTCAGCAATACGCGCTGATCGCCGCGGTGCTCGGCTCGATGCTGATCTGGGCCGCCACCGCCGTGGTGTTCGCGCGCAGCATCGGCCGGCGGCTGGAGGTGCTGACCGATAATGCCGAACGGCTAGGCAACGGCCGCACGCTGGCGCCGCCGCTGTCGGGTAACGACGAAATCGCCGCGCTCGACGCGGTGCTGCATCAGACCGGCGCCCGCCTGCGCGCGGCGGAAGCCGACCAGGCCACGCTGAAGACGCGGCTCGAAGCGCGTGCGCAGGAGTTGGCGAGCGTCAACGAGGAATTGCGTCAGGAGACGCAAGATAATGAAATGTTCATCTACAGCGTGTCGCACGATTTGCGCTCTCCGTTGGTGAACCTGCAAGGGTTTTCGAAGGAACTGCAGGTTTCGTGCGACGAACTCGATAGCATCGTCGACGCAGCCGGCCTGCCGCAGGGCGAGCAGCGACGCATGACGCACATTCTCGACGGCGACGTGCGCGAGTCCCTGCAATATCTGCGCACCGCGGTGACGCGCGCCGCCGCGATCATCGACGCGCTGTTGCGCATCTCGCGCGCCGGCCGGCTCGAATACCAGTGGCAGCGGGTGAGCGTCGGGCGAGTGGTCGGCCGGGTGGTCGACGCGCTGGAGGGCGCGATCGCGCAGCAGTCGGCGGTGGTCACGGTGCGTGAACTGCCGCCAGCATGGGGCGACCCGGGTGCGATCGAACAGGTCTTCGGCAACCTGATCGGCAACGCGCTGAACTACCTCGACCCGGCGCGCCTTGGGCGCATCGAGGTCGGCGCGCTGGAGCCCGATCCGGTCGACGAGTCCGAGCCGCGCGCCGTGCGCACGCGCACTTATTACGTGCGCGACAATGGCCTCGGCATTCCGGCGGCTTACATGTCGAAGGTATTCCGCGCGTTCCAGCGTCTGCATGGCGACGTCGCGAACGGCGACGGCATTGGTCTCGCGGTGGTGCGGCGCACGGTGGAGCGGCATGGCGGGCGCGTGTGGGTCGAGTCGGCGGAAGGCGCCGGGTCGACCTTTTTCGTGGTGTTGCCGGAACAGCCCACGCGGAATTGAACCCGGGCGTTGGGTCTGGAGGCTGGCGGTGGGGTTGGGCCTGTGTTGACCTTACGCCCAATCACCCACGCCGCGACTAGAACAATTCAGAAGCGGTATGGTTCAGCTACCTGTTTGCACGGAGAGCTTATGAGTCACGGGGAAACGGTCAGCATCGTGCTGATCGAAGATGACGACGGTCATGCCACGCTCGTCGAGCGCAATCTGCGCCGTGCCGGCGTATCGAACGGTTTCGTGCGGTTTCGCGACGGCCAGCAGGCGCTCGACTATTTCTTCGGTCCGCCGCCGGTCGTCGACCCTGACGCGAATCCCGCCACGGCGATCCCCGCGCGCGAGGATCTGACGAACTTCGTCGTGCTGCTCGATCTGAAAATGCCGCGCGTGGACGGCTTCGAAGTGCTGCGCCGTCTGAAAGAATCGCCGCAGACCGCCGCGGTGCCGGTGATCGTGCTGACCACCACCGACGACCCGCGCGAGATCGCGCGCTGCTACGAGCTCGGGTGCAACGTCTATATCACCAAACCGGTCGAATACGAGGCGTTTATCGAAGCCGTGCGCCGGCTCGGCTTCTTCCTGCAGGTGGTGAAGCTGCCGTCGGGCCATCGCCTCGGGGCGCCGTAAGGCCGCGCCCGTCGAGCACCGCGCCCATGAAGCGGGTCGAAAGCCGCGCATGACAACCTGATCCATCCGAATCCGTGAAAGAATTCCGCATGACCGAAGAAGTGTCCACGCAGCAAGCCGCCTATGTGCTGGTCGTCGACGACGACGAAGGCATCCTGCGGCTTGCGCGCAAGTCGCTCGAACGCGCCGGCTGCCGGGTCGCGATCTGCGCCGGCGTCGAAGCGGCCCGCGAGCGGCTCGCCGGCGGCGCGCCCGATCTGCTGGTGCTCGACTACCAGTTGAGCGGACCGGAGACAGGACTCGACTTCTTTCGCCGTTTGCGTTCGGAAGGCGTGCGGATTCCCGCCATCCTCGTGACCGGTTTTACCGACGAATCGCGCGTGATCGAAGCGTTGCGCGCGGGCGTGTCCGACGTGGTGCCGAAATCCGGCGATTACCTCGATTACCTGCCCGAAGCCGTCGAGCGGGTGCTCTCGCAAGTGCGTTTGCAGCGCGCGTCGGACGAAGCCTTGCTGCTGCGCGATCGCGAGCAGCATTACCGCACGCTGTCGGAGGCGCTGCCGCACCTCGTGCTGACCTGCAACGCCGCAGGCGACTGCGATTTCCTGTCGAAGCAGTGGTACGACTACACCGGTCTCCCCGACAGCAGTTCGTACGGTCTCGCGTGGCTCGAAGCCGTGCATCCGGACGATCGCGAGGAAATCCGCCTTACCTGGCTCAAAGCGGTGACCAGCCATGCCGGCGACTATCGGCACGAGTTGCGGATTCGCCGTCACGACGGCGAATACCGCTGGTTCGACGCCCGCGTCGTGGCCATGCGCGACGCCGAAGGTCAAGTCAGCAAATGGTTCGGCAGTTGCACGGACATTCATTCGCAACGCGAGGCGATCGAGGAGCGCGAGCGGCTGCTCGCGTCGGAGCAGGCCGCGCGCCAGATCGCCGAAGACGCCAACCGCGCCAAAGACCGTTTCCTCGCGATGCTGTCGCACGAATTGCGCACGCCGCTCACGCCGGTGCTGGCCGGCGCCAGCGTGCTGGAAATGATCCCGGACCTACCCGAGCAGGCGCGCGCGAGCGTGCGCATGATTCGCCGCAACGTCGAACTCGAAGCGCGGCTGATCGACGATCTGCTGGACCTCACGCGGGTGGCGAACGGCAAGCTGCGTTTGTCGCTGGAAACCGTCGACGTGCACGAAGTGATGGACAGCGTGCTCGAACTGTTCCGCAGCGAGATTCAGGTGAAGCAGCAGGACGTGCACGTGCATAAAGACGCGCAGCACCACTACGTGCTGGCCGACCGCGCACGCTTGCAACAGATGCTGTGGAATCTGATTCGCAACGCCGCCAAGTTCACGCCGGACGGCGGCCATATCTATTTGCGCACCCGCGACGAACGCATGCAGGTGCAGATATCGGTTGAAGACACCGGTATCGGCATCGAGCCGGAACAGATCGGCAAGCTCTTCAACGCGTTCGAGCAGGGCAATCAGAATATGACGCGCCAGTTCGGTGGACTGGGACTGGGGCTCGCGATCACCAAGGCGCTAACCGACGTGCATGGCGGCACGGTGATCGCGCAAAGTCCCGGCGCGCATTGCGGCGCGACCTTCACGATCACGCTGCCGACCGCGGCGGCGCCGGCCGTTCCGCCGCCGGTCGTGGCGCCCGACCAGGTGCGCTCGGGCGTTTTGCTGACCATCCTGCTGATCGAAGACCACGAGGATACCGCCGAGGTCATGGCGCAACTGATCCGCAGCCTGGGTCACGAGGTGACGGTGGTGGGTCGCGTGGACGACGCCTTGGCTGCCACGCAGTTGCAGACGTTCGAGTTGATTGTCAGCGACGTGGGCTTGCCCGACGGCACCGGTCTCGACTTCATCAAGGCGTTCCGTGAGCATTCGGATGCGCCGGCGGTGGCGCTGACCGGCTTCGGCACCGACGAGGATGTGCGCCGTTGTGTGGCCGCCGGCTTTACTTCGCATCTGACGAAGCCGGTCAACTTCGGCCAGCTCGAGGCGATGATCGACAGCGCGGTGAGTCTGAAAGCGCAGAAGGGCGCTTAAAGGCTTTGCTTTGTCGTGTTGCGTTGCGTCGTGTCTCGGCGCGTGATGTTTTGGTCGGAAAAAAGCCTGTTGCGATTTTCATCGCAACAGGCTTTTTCTACTCAACCGCGCCTCGGCTAACACGCCGGAGGCCCCGGCTTTAACGCGGCGTATTCTTTAACGAATCGCGGATTTCACGCAGCAGCAACACGTCTTCCGGCGTGGGGGCCGGTTCTGCCGCTGCGGCTTCATCCGGCTTGCGCAAATTGTTAATGAATTTGACCATCAGGAAAATGATGAACGCGAGAATGATGAAGTTGATCAGCACGGTGATGAACGAGCCATAACCGAACACCGCCACGCCTGCCGTCTGCAAGTCTTTATACGACTCGGGGCTGCCTTTGAAGCTAGCCGGAATGTCGCCGAGGCGAACAAACTTATTGGAGAAATCGAGGCCACCGGTGACAAGCCCGACAACCGGCATGATCAGGTCTTTAACAATCGAATTGACAATGGTGGAGAACGCGCCGCCGATAATCACACCGACGGCGAGATCCATCACGTTGCCCTTAAGGGCAAATTCCTTGAATTCCTTGACCATGCTCATAGAGGTTCCTCCCAGATATCGATTAGCGAATGATACCAACCTGAGAAGGATAGGCTAGTCCTTTGACAAGGAAAGCCATGAGCGGATTTCTATTCAGGAAACTATGACGCGCTATGACGTGCGCGTTCAATATGCGCGGCAAAACTGACCGGGTCGGTATTGGTGCCGCACAACAGCACGCCCACGCGCTTGCCCTGCAGCTGTTCGCGCAGCGGTCCGAGCAGCGCCGCGGTGGCGGCCGCGCAGGCCGGTTCGACGGCGAGCTTCAGTTGTCCGAATAAGGTCAGCATGGCGGCGCGCAACTGATCGTCGGACACGGTGACGAGCTGGTCGATATGACGGCGGCACAACTCGTAGCTGTATTCCTCGGTATGCGGCGACATTAGCGAGTCGGCGATGCCGTGCATGTGGCCCATCTTGACCGTGTGATTGGCGGCGAAACTCTTGCCCATCACATCCGAGCCTTCCGGCTCGACGCCGTACACATGCACACGCGGATTCGCGAGCCGCATGGCCGTGGCGACGCCGGCCGCGAGCCCGCCGCCGCCGATCGGCAGCACGACCGCTTCGAGGTCGGGCGTTTGAGTGGCCCATTCGTAGCCGAGCGTGGCCGAGCCTAGCACCGTGCGATAACCGTTGAACGGATGCACGAAATAGCGGCCTTCTTCAGCCTCGATACGGCGCACCAGTTCGAAGGCTTCGGCAATGTCCTCGGCGAACACGATCTCGGCGCGATACTGCCGGCACAGCGCGACACGCGCCGGATTGGCCGCGCGAAACAGCACGACCTTGGCGCCGATGCCGAGCCGCATGGCCGCATACGCGACCGCCACCGCATGATTGCCGCCCGACACGCAGGTCACGCCGGCGCTGCGCTGGGCTTCGTCCAGCGCGAGCAGGTTGGTGAACGCGCCACGCGCCTTGAAGCTGCCGCCCGCCTGCAGCAGTTCGAACTTGAAGTTCACCACGGTGCCTTCCAGCGACGCGAAGTCGAGCCGGTCGAACACCGGCGTTCGCGTCACCCACGGCGCCAACGCAAAATGCTGAGTGGCGATGTCGTCGAGCGTGGGAATCGGCTCGCCGTCGATCGTGTGGTCCGTGTGCTGCGGTGTGGCGGTTGACATGGCGGGTGGGTGTTTTATGTCGGTACGAGTAAGACCTATTTTGTGCCGCTCGGTTTCAGAGTGCGTGTGCGTCGACAGACATGCTGTGAATGAATTTTTGCAGGAAGCGCTCGCACGCGACCAACTGGTCGAGCGCGACGAATTCGTTGGCCTTGTGAGCCTGCTGGATGTCGCCGGGGCCGCACACAATGCTCGGAATGCCCGCCAGCGAAAACAACCCCGCTTCGGTGCCGTAGGCGACCTTACGCTTGTCCTGGTCGGCGGTGAGCGCGCGCACGAGCTGCGTGATCGCGGCTTGTTCAGACGAATCGAGTCCGGGCGCCGCGGCGATCTTCCTGATCTCGATTGCTGCCGATGGATGCTCGCGCAACATTTTCGGCAACAGCGTTTCGCGCGCGTATTGATCGATGCGCGCGAAGATCGGTTCGGGGTCGAGCGTGGGCAGGTTGCGGAATTCGAACTGGAACTTGCATTCGGCCGGCACGGTGTTGATCGCATTGCCGCCGATAATCGTGCTGGTCTGCGAGGTGGTGAAGGGCACGTCGTACAGTTCGTCGAACGGGCCTTGCTCGCGGAACTGATCGGCCATGTCGCGGATGTAGCAGACCAGGCGCGCAGCGTACTCGATCGCGTTCAGGCCTTTCGGCGTGAGCGACGAATGCGCGGCCTGGCCACGCACGCAGCACTCGTAAGCGTTGATGCCCTTGTGCGCAACGATCGGGCGCATGCTGGTCGGCTCGCCGACAATGCAGCCGTCCGGCTTCACGCCGCGCTTCATCAGGTCCGCGATCATCAGCGGTGCGCCGGCGCAGCCGACTTCTTCGTCGAACGAGAGGGCGAAGTGAATCGGCTTGGCGAGCTTCGTGCGCTGCATCTCGGGCACGAGCGCCAGCGCCGCGCCGATAAAACCCTTCATGTCGCAGGTGCCGCGGCCGTACAGCTTGTCGCCGCGAATCTCCGGCTTGAACGGATCGCTGTCCCATTGCTGACCGTCCACCGGCACCACGTCGGTATGACCCGACAGCACCACGCCGCCATTGGTCTCGCCGTTGTGCGCGGGAATCGTCGCGAACAGGTTGGCCCATTTGCCGCTTGGGTCGTGCGTGAGCGTGGCGTCGACACCGGCCGCGCGCAGTTCGTCGCGCACGGTTTCGATCAGACCGAGATTCGGATTGCGGCTGACCGTGTCCATCGACACGAGGCGGGTGATCCAGGGGAGCGAAAGCGAGGCGGCGGAAGCGGACGTTGACGAGGACTGCGCTGATTCAGCGACGTGAGACATGACAAGACTCCGGCATTTGAGTCTTTCGATCATACCCAAAAAAAACTCAGCCGTATGCTGCGGAGCGCGTTTGCGCACCGCAGCATGAACCGAAAGACGCTAGACGTCCCCCGTTTTTCTCACGTTGCGCGCGTGAGTGCGTGCATGAGGGCGTGCGCTCGTGCAACCATGAATCACGTCGTAACGGCGGAATTCATCATCGCGCAGCGGCGGCCGGCGCCGTGCCGCGGCTCGGCGAACCGAGCGCACGCAAGGTCTCCTTGACCGTCGCGACACGCACCGCGAGATCCGGGCTGCGCGTTTCGATGCGCAGCTTGTCCTGACCTGCGAGCTTGATGTGCTTGTGCTTCTGCACCATCTCGATGATCCGCATCGCGTCGATCGGCGGATTGGGGATGAACTGCAAACCGATCACCGTTTCGCCCGCATCGATCTTCGAAATGCCGAGCGGCTTCGCCGCCAGCCGCAACCGATGCGTCTCCACCAGCGCATGCGCTTGCGGCGGCAACTTGCCGAAGCGGTCGATCAGCTCTTCCTGAATGCTGTCGATCGAATCGTTGTGTTCGCAATTAGCCAGACGCTTGTACAGCGACAGACGCTCCTGCACGTCGCCGCAATAGTCGGCGGGCAAAATCGCCGGCGCGTGCAGGTTGATCTCGGTGGTGGCGGCGAGCGGCGCGGTGAGGTCGGGCTCGCGGCCTTCCTTGAGCGCCTTCACCGCGTCGTTCAGCATGTCGGTGTAAAGCTGGAAGCCGATCTCCTGAATCTCGCCCGACTGCTTGTCGCCGAGCACTTCGCCGGTGCCGCGAATCTCCAGATCGTGCATGGCCAGATAGAAGCCCGAACCGAGTTCCTCCATCTGCTGGATTGCTTCGAGGCGGCGTTGCGCCTGCCTGGTCAGCCCTTGCGGGTCGTGCACCAGCAGATACGCGTACGCCTGGTGATGCGAGCGGCCCACGCGGCCACGCAACTGATGCAATTGCGCGAGACCGAACTTGTCGGAACGGTGCAGCAGAATCGTATTGGCGCTCGGCACGTCGATGCCGGTTTCGATAATGGTCGTACACAGCAGCACGTTGGCGCGTTGGGCGACGAAGTCGCGCATCACGCGTTCGAGTTCGCGCTCATGCATCTGACCGTGCGCGACCGCGATACGCGCTTCGGGCACGAGTGCTTCGAGCATCTGCCGGCGATTCTCGATCGTCTCGACTTCGTTGTGCAGGAAGTACACCTGGCCGCCGCGCTTCAGTTCGCGTAGCATCGCCTCGCGAATCACGCTGTCTTCCTCGCGACGCACGAAGGTCTTGATGGCCAGCCGCTTTTGCGGCGCAGTGGCGATCACCGAGAAATCGCGCAGGCCTTCGAGCGCCATGCCGAGCGTACGCGGGATCGGCGTGGCGGTCAGCGTGAGCACGTCCACTTCGGCGCGCAGCGCCTTCAGCGCTTCTTTCTGACGCACGCCGAAACGGTGTTCCTCGTCGATCACCACGAGCCCGAGGCGCTTGAACTGCACGTCGGACGACAGCAGCTTGTGCGTGCCGATCACGATGTCGACCGTGCCTTCGTTGATCTGCTGGATCGCGGCATTCACTTCCTTGGTCGACTTGAAGCGCGACAGTTCGGCGATCCGCACCGGCCAGTCGGAGAAGCGATCGGTGAAGGTCTGCGTGTGCTGTTCGGCGAGCAGCGTGGTGGGCGAGAGCAGCGCGACCTGCTTGCCGCCCATCACCGCGATAAATGCCGCGCGCAGCGCCACTTCCGTCTTGCCGAAGCCGACGTCGCCGCACACCAGGCGATCCATCGGCTTGCCGCTCGTCATGTCGCCGATCACGGCGGCGATCGCGGCGGCCTGGTCCGGCGTTTCCTCGAAGCCGAAGCTCTCGGCGAACTTCACATAGTCTTTCGGTTCGAGCGCGAACGCATGGCCTTCGCGCGCGGCACGGCGCGCGTAAAGATTCAGCAGTTCGGCCGCGGTATCGCGAATCTGTTGCGCGGCTTTGCGTTTGGCCTTTTCCCACTGGCCCGAACCGAGCGAATGCAGCGGTGCGCTTTCCGGATCGGCGCCGCTATAGCGCGAGATCACGTGCAACTGTGAGACCGGCACATAAAGCTTGCTGTCGCCGGAATACTCCAGGTGCAGGAACTCGGTTTCGCCTTCGCCGAGGTCCATGGTGACCAGACCCATATAGCGGCCGATACCGTGCTGCGAATGCACGACCGGATCGCCGATCTTCAACTCGGAGAGGTCGCGCACCATCGAATCGACGTTGCTCGCCTGCTCCTGGCGGCGGCGCCCGGCGCGCCGCGCGAGTGGCCCGTAAAGCTCTGTTTCGGTGATGACCGCGATACCGTCGACCGGCACGGCAAAGCCGGTGGCGAGCGGCGCGACGCCTAGCGAGAAGCGCGAGTCGCCGATCAGCCAGTCCTGGAAGCTGTCGCTCGAAGCCGGCCGCAGATGATTGTCCGCCAGCAATTGCAGCAGCGTTTCACGGCGGCCCGCCGATTCGGTGGCGAACAGCACGCGGTTCGGCGTGGTAGCGAGATACGCGCGCAACGCGGCGACGGGGTCGTCCGCATGCCGGTCGATCGCCAGATTCGGCAGTGGGGTCGACCAGCCGCCGCCCGCGTTGGCGGGCAGCACGAGCCGCGCGAACGGCTTGGCGAACGTGTAGAAATCTTCGTCCGACAGGAACAGCCGCTGCGGCTCGAGAATCGGCCGGTCGCGATCGTGCGACAGGAAGTTGTAGCGCTGCTTCGTGTCGTTGGTGAAGCGCCGGATCGCCGCGTCCAGATCGCCGATGAACGCCAGTTGCGCGCCTTCGGGCAGATAGTGGAACAGCGTCGCGGTGTCCTCGAAGAACAGCGGCAGATAGTATTCGATACCCGCCGACGGCACGCCGTTGCCGATGTCTTTATAGATCGACGCGCGGCTCGGGTCGCCTTCGAAGGTCTCGCGCCAGCGGCTGCGAAAAGCCGTGCGCGCGGCTTCGTCGAACGGGAATTCGCGGCCCGGCAGCAGGCGCACGTCTTTCACCGGATAGAGGCTGCGCTGCGTGTCCGGATCGAACGCGCGGATCGAGTCGACCTGATCGTCGAACAGGTCGATCCGGTACGGCAGCGGCGAGCCCATCGGGAACAGGTCGAGCAGCGAGCCGCGCACGCAGTACTCGCCGGGACGTACCACCTGGCTCACGTGTTCGTAGCCGGCCAGCGTGAGTTGCGCCTTGAGCTTCGCCTCGTTCAGACGCTCGCCCTGGGCGAACGAGAACGTATAGCCGGCGAGGAACGACGCCGGCGGCATCCGGTACAGCGCCGTGGTGGCGGGCACCAGCAGGATGTCGCAGCGGCCTTCGCCTAGATCGTGCAGCGTGGCGAGGCGCTCGGACACCAGGTCCTGGTGCGGCGAAAAGGTATCGTAAGGCAGCGTTTCCCAGTCGGGCAGCAGGCGCACCCGCGCCTCGGGCGCGAAAAAGCCGATTTCCTGCGACAGACGCTGCGCATCGACGGCGCTTTCGCACACGACGGCCAGCAGCGGCACCTTCTCGCGATAGGCGAGATGGTAGCGGGCGATCAGCAGCGCGTCGGACGAGCCGTGCGTGCCGTCGAAGGCGAAACGCTGGCCGGCCTTGACAAGCGCGACGGGCGGGGAGGACTGCGATGATGCGGCGATGTCTGGCATAAAGAAAAAAGGCGGCCTCGGGCTCACACGTGAGCCGCAAGTTTACGCGTGTCCGGGCATGGATGCGAAGGACCTATTATAAAATCCGTCCTTTACTTTGACTTCGCGGCCTCCGCCCTCGTGACTTCCCGCCTATTTGCCCTGATTCCTTCCGCCGGCACCGGCAGCCGTTCCGGCGCCGCGATGCCCAAACAATATCGCACGGTAGCCGGGCGCGACATGCTGCATTACTCGCTGGCGGCCTTCGACGCCTGCAGCGAATTCGCCCAAACCCTGCTGGTGATCGCGCCCGACGACCAGCACTTCGACGGCCGCCGCTTCGGCAGGCTGCGCTTCGCGGTGCGCCGTTGCGGCGGCGCGTCGCGCCAGGCGTCGGTGCTGAACGGGCTGCAGGCGCTCGCCGAGTTCGGCGCGCACGACGACGATTGGGTGCTGGTGCACGACGCGGCCCGGCCCGGCATCACGCCCGCGCTGATCCGCGCGCTGGTCGGCGCGCTGAAAGATGACGCCGTGGGCGGCATCATGGCCTTGCCGGTGGCGGATACGCTGAAGCGGATCGACGCGGCGTCCAGCGACGGCCGTATCGCCCATACCGAAGCACGCGACGGTTTGTGGCAGGCGCAGACGCCGCAGATGTTCCGCATCGGCATGTTGCGCGACGCGATTCTGCGCGCGCAGGCCGACGGCCACGATTTGACCGACGAGGCGAGCGCGATCGAATGGCTGGGTCACGCGCCGAAGCTGGTGCAAGGCAGCCTGCGCAACTTCAAGGTGACGTATCCGGAAGATTTCGAGCTGGCCGAGGCGATTCTGAGCCGGGTGTCGGCTTCGTGATCAACGAATTCGTTCTGAATTCGGATCGGCTTTGCTCGATCGCAATTTCGAATTTAATTTCAGTGAATAAGCGGACTTAAGGACTTGACGCATATGGATTTCAGAATTGGCCAGGGGTATGACGTGCATGCGTTGGTGCCGGGACGGCCGTTGATTATCGGCGGCGTGACGATTCCTTATGAGCGCGGCTTGCTCGGGCATTCGGACGCCGACGTGCTGCTGCACGCGATCACCGACGCGATTTTCGGCGCCGCGGCAATGGGCGACATCGGCCGTCATTTCTCCGATACCGACGCGAAGTTCGCGGGCGCGGATAGCCGCGTTTTGCTGCGCGAGTGTTTTGCGCGCGTGACGGCGGCGGGGTTTTCGATCGCGAACGTGGACAGCAGCGTGGTTGCGCAGGCGCCGAAGCTCGCGCCGCATATTGAAGGCATGCGCGCGAATATCGCCGCCGATCTCGGCCTGCCGCTGGAGCGCGTCAATGTGAAGGCGAAGACCAATGAGAAGCTCGGTTACCTCGGGCGAGGCGAGGGTATCGAAGCGCAGGCCGCGGTGTTGTTGATCAAGAACTGACCGGCGGGTTGGGCTGCATCAATCCGGTACGGCTCATTCAGGTCGCGCGCGCAGCGGCGATTAAATCATCGTGCTGCGCGCTGACCGAAGTTTTATTTACTCTCGGCGGCAATACACTGCGCGGTGGCATTAATCACCGCCGCGATCCGGCCGACATCGCGCAATTGCGTGGAACTCATGCCTTCGGCGACTAGCGTATCGAAGTGCGACTTCACGCAAAAATGGCATTTGCCGATAATCGACGCCGCCAGCGCATACATCTCGAAGCGTCGTTTATCTACGCCGCCATGCGACGCATAAGCGTTCATCCGTAATTGCGCCGGCTGCGATTTCAAATCCGCGCTGCCCGTCATCTCGACGTACGGATACCAGACGTTATTCATGCCCATCAACGCGGCCGCCGTGAGCGCGCCATTCGTTTCTTCGGGCGACAACACGCCCGCATTGCGAATCGCGTCGACGATCACCGTGCACTTCGCGGCGAATGCCGCCGCCAATGCCACGCCGACCGCATCGTTTCCTTCCAGCGATGAGCGCGCAATCGTGCCGTCCAGATTCAGCCGGATGTCCTTGGCGTAGTCCGGTACGCGCGCCTTAATCGAAGACAAGAATTCCATTGTTATCTCCTATCAGGTTGCCGATAAAAAAGCCCGCGGCTTTTTCAAGCTTGACGGGCTTTTGAAGACACGGCTTACAGCGTTGCGCCACCGACCGAGCGGTTGCACGGACAGAGTTCGTCCGTTTGCAGGCCGTCGAGAATCCGCAGCACTTCTTCCGGATTGCGGCCCACGTTCAGGTTATTCACCGACACGTGCTGGATCGTATTGTCCGGATCGACAATGAAAGTCGCGCGCAGTGCCACGCCGGCTTCCTTGTCGCGCACGCCGAGCTGGTCGATCAGCTCGCCTTTCACGTCGCCGAATGCGTAGTGATTCAGCTTGTCCAGGTCTTTATGCTCGCGACGCCAGGCCAGCTTCACGAATTCATTATCGACACTGCCGCCCAGCAGCACGGCGTCGCGTTCCTCGAAGTCGTTGGCCAGTTTGCCGAACTCGACGATTTCGGTCGGGCATACGAAGGTGAAATCCTTCGGGTAGAAATAAATGATTTTCCACTTGCCCGGGAACGACTGCTCCGTGATTTCTTCGAACGCCGAGACGCCGTTTTCTTCGTGATGGTTGAAGCCTGGCTTGGCAGCGGCAATGGTGAACGCTTCGATTTTATCGCCAACGGTTTTCATGCGAATACTCCTTCGTAAGTTGGAAAAAACAGCATGTCTTAGGCTCCGAACTCGTCACACGAGCGCGTCACACGGTGTCCCCTATGGTTCTATTGGACCACCCGTTCTATAGCGTCAAGCTAATCGAACGGGTGGCAATTATTCAATGCGGCCGTGGGCCGCAGGCGGCGCGCCGAGGCGCCTGACGCCGGTTTCCGCTCAGGCGCCTTTGGCCAGCGGGAACTCGATCGTGACCTCGAGACCCGGGCCCGGCGTGCGGTTGCGCAATCGCAGCGCACCGCGGTAGCGGCCCACGAGGCGCTGCACGATGGCCATGCCGAGGCCCGTGCCGTTCGCCTGCGTGCGCGCCGAGTTCACACGATAGAACGGCCGTGTGACCAGCGCCAACTGGTCTTCCGGAATCCCGGGGCCTTCGTCGACCACGGACAGTTCAACCCGCGAGTGCGACACCCGCGTTTCCAGAATCACGTGCGGAATGCCGTCGCCGTCGCTCAAACCATACTTGCGAGCGTTCTCCAGCAGATTACCGACCACCCGCCGCATGTCGGTTTCATCGGCCTCGATCACCGCCGACGGCGCGAGCCGCGTAATCAGCCGCATGCTGTCTTCGCTCTGCATGCGCGCAGCCAGTTCTCCTGCGATCACGGAAAGGTCGACAGGTTCCGGAACACGTTGCACGGGCCGCGCGTAATCGAGGAACCGGCCGATGATCATGTCCATCTGCTCGATGTCGTCGACCATCGCGTCTTTGGTGCTTTGATCGGACGGGCTCATTTCGGTTTCGAGCCGCAGCCGCGCGAGCGGGGTGCGCAGATCGTGCGAAATCCCTGCGAGCATCAGCGCGCGGTCGGCCTCGAGCTGTTCGAGGTCCTGCACCATCTGGTTGAAACTGCGATTGGTTTCGGCGGCCACACCCATGCCGCGCTCGGGCAGCGGTTCGGGCGACTGGCCCGAGCCGACCTTGCGCGCGGCCATGGCGAGGCGCGCGAACGGCCGGTTCACCAGACTCGTGATAAACGCCGCGCCGAACAGCGACAGCGCCAGCGCGAACACGCCCCAGCCGGCCCATTGCAGCCCGGTGGCGTTGTCGAGTTGATCGCGGTCGAGGGCGACCCAGTAATCGTCGTCGTCGATCTTGAAGCTGATCCAGACGCCGGGAATGTCGTTCACGCTCTGCGCGATGACCGTGTCGTCGCCGAGCCGGCCGCGAATGTCGTGTTCGATCAGGCGGTTTAGCGACTCGTCGGGCTGGAGCTTGTACTTGTCGGTGGTTTCGCGCGGGTACACCCGCACCCCTTCATTGCTCTCCAGATCCTGCAGCAGTGCGCGCCGCAGGTCGGGATCGGAATAAAGGAGGGCGGTGCGCGTGAGCTTGACGATCGCCACGAGCTGCAACGCCACGCGCTGCGCGCGCGGCTCGCGTTCGATCACCCGGAAGCTCTGGAACCAGGCGGCGAGACTGACTGCGATCAACAGTGCGATCAACAGAAAGGTCCGCCAGAAAAGGCCGCCGAACGCGAGCGTCAGGAGGCGCCGGTCGATCCGCATGGGCCCTTCTTATCTGAATTCAAAAACAGGAGGCGAGAACAAACTCAGGCTGCACCGTCGGGGATGAACACGTAACCCAGACCCCATACGGTCTGAATGAAACGCGGGCTGCCGGGGTCCGGCTCGATCAGCTTGCGCAGACGCGAGATCTGCACGTCGAGGCTGCGGTCGAACACTTCGTATTCACGGCCACGCGCCAGCTCCATCAGCTTTTCACGCGACAACGGCTGACGCGGATGACGCGCGAACACCTTCAGCACGGAGAACTCGCCCGTGGTCAGCGGGATTTCCTGGCCGGCCTTGGTGAGCGTGCGGGTGGCGAGGTTCAGCGCGAACTCGCCGAACTCGAACACCTCGGTGGTTTCCGACGGCGCGCCCGGCAATTCGGACGGCGACTGGCGGCGCAACACCGCGTGAATCCGCGCGACCAGTTCGCGCGGGTTGAATGGCTTGGGCAGGTAGTCGTCGGCGCCCATTTCGAGGCCCACGATACGATCGACGTCTTCACCCTTGGCCGTCAGCATGATGATCGGCGTGCGGTCGTTACTGCCGCGCAAGCGCCGGCAGATCGACAGGCCGTCCTCGCCGGGCAGCATCAGATCGAGCACGAGCAGATCGAAGCGCTCACGCACCCAGAGCTTGTTCATGGACGGCGCGTTCTCGGCAACATAGACATTAAAGCCCTGTTCACCGAGGTAGCGGCGCAGCAGATCGCGCAGGCGCGGATCGTCGTCGACGACGAGGATTTTCGAAGGGTTTTTAGTTTCCATGGTCGGCATCTTAGCGCGATTAGAAAGGGGTGCGCGGTTGCATCATTTATCGGGTTACAGTCAGTTACAAAATTTACCCGCACTGTGGCACGACGTAAAGCACGGGCAGGTAGACTGCTTTACTGAATGCGGCTGTTCGGTGGATACTTCACTCGACTAAAAACTCTCGCACCCGGCTAGTTACCGGGGTTTGTATACGCATTTGAGGTAGCCGGTTGCCGCGCCACGAAGGGAAAAACATGAAGGGAGGGGTTTGGCCAAATGTGCGCCTGAGCGTTATTGCACTGGCAGTTGCCGGTACGCTCGCAGGTTCACTGGGACCCACGCTCGCCCATGCCCAGCCTTCCGCCGACAGAGCTGCGAGCGAACGCGCGCCCAGACCCGCCAATCCTAGACCCAATCGCCATAACGCCAATATCGAGCGTCCCGCTTCCGACGTGATGTTGCGCACCGCAGTTCCTCCCGATCTCGATCAACGTCGTCGTGACGGTCATATGACGCCCGACGAACGGCGTCTGTTACGGCAGCATATCGAAGATGCTGTCCGCGAACTTTATAAGCGATAGCTATTTCCGTGCCTGCCCCTGGCCGGCATCTCGCGCAGCGTCCTCGCGTGAAAAATTTCGTTGCACTTCCCCCGTCAACTTTCCCGTCCGATCTGCCGTTGAATCGTCAAAGCAGAGCGCCGCTTGCCACGCACAAGATGGGCAAGCGCCGCTCCGTGACCTTGCGTCAACCCGGATGATCCATGATGAAATTGCCAGAACGTGGTAATCGCGGCACGGTGTTTGCCGCATCGGCCAGCGTGCTCGCGGCGGTTGTCTGCGCGGTGGTCTCCGCTACGCCGGCGTCGGCCGTGCAGCAGCAGGGCACGCCTCGTGTTCCGCACGCGAAGCATCGGGCCACGGCATCGGCGGCTGCCGATACTTCCGACAGCGAGCAAGGCCTGCTCGATGCCGACGACGCGCGCTTCTTCCTGACGCGTGTCGGCTTCGCACCGGACAACGCCGAGGTCGCCCAATACGTGGGACTCACGCGCGCTCAGGCCGTCGACAAGGTGCTCGCGGGCACTCGAACCGAAACGCTGACGCCGCTGCCCGAGTGGGTGCTCGAACCGATTCCGACGCGCGAGATCCGTAAAACGTGGAGCGACGATCAGCGCCGCGACGAGCAACGTCTGCGTGGCCAGCGCTACGACGCGTTACGCGCATGGTGGGTACGTGAGATGCTCACCACGCCGTCGCCGCTGACCGAGCGCATGACGCTGTTCTGGGCCAATCACTTCACGTCGGGGCAGGACAAGGTCGGGTATCCGCAGCAGATGGCGCAGCAGAACATGCTGTTGCGCCGTGACGCGCTCGGCAACTTCGGCGAGATGCTGCACGACGTCGCGAAAGATCCGGCGATGCTGCAATACCTCGACGGCGCGAGCAATCGCAAGGGTAAGCCCAATGAGAATTTCGCCCGTGAAGTGATGGAGTTGTTCACGTTAGGCGAAGGCCATTACACGCAGCGCGATGTGTCGGAAGCCGCGCGCGCATACACGGGCTGGAGTCTCGATCCCGACACGCAGGCCTATGTGTGGCGCGCGAACCAGCACGACGATGGCGAGAAGACGGTGCTCGGCGAGGCCGGTCCGTTCGACGGCGATCAGGTGCTCGACATTCTGCTCGCGCGGCCGGACACAGCCACCTTCGTCACGAGCAAGCTGTGGCGCGAATTCGTGTCCGATACGCCGGACCCGGCGCGCATTGCGCCGATCGCGGCGCAGTTCCGCGCGAGTCACTACGACATCAAGGTCGCGCTGCGCGGCCTTTTCATGAGCGAAGCGTTCTGGGACGACGACGATCGCGGCGTGCTCGTGAAGTCGCCGGCGGAGTTCGTGGTGGGCACGCTGCGCGCGTTCGATATTGGTTACGACAACACCGCGCCGTTCGCCGCGGAGATCCGTAACCTCGGCGAAAACCTGTTTTATCCGCCGAACGTCAAAGGCTGGCCGGGCGGAACGACCTGGATCAACAGTTCGACGTTGCTGGCTCGCAAGCAGTTTGTTGAGCAATTGTTCCGCGCGACGGAGGCCGCGAGGCCGCGGCCGATGAGCAAGCCGGTGAACGGTGCGATGAGCGGCAAGGTCGCTGCAAGTGGCGCACCGGCTAGCGGCATGGCAGGTAATTCGCCGTTACAACGTGTGATCGCGCGAACGGGTCAAAACGCGCAAGGCGGCGTACGCTTCGATATCGACACGTGGCTCGCGCATTACAACACCGCGCCGACGGCGAAGCCGGGGTTGTCGGCGGAGTTGCAGCTGCAGCACGCGGTCTTGCCGCTGACGCCGGTGGACGCGATCGAAACCGATTCGACCGCGAGCGCGTACCTGGAAGCGTTGCTGATGGACCCGGCTTATCAGTTGAAGTGAGCTGCTGAAGCAAGCCATTGAAGCAAGCCACCCAAGCCATGACGATCGAACGAGGTGCAGGATGAAACGACGCAGCTTTCTCTCGATGGGCGCCGCCGCGAGCGCGACGCTCTGGCTGCCTCGCGCGTTCGGCGCGCAGCTCGATGGCCTCGGCGCCTCGCGGGCTCGCGGCTACGACAACCTGCTGATCCTCGTCGAACTGAAAGGCGGCAACGACGGCTTGAACACCGTGATCCCGTTCGCCGATCCGGCTTACTATCAGTTGCGCAAGAACATCGGCATCAAACGCGAGCAGGGCATTCAGCTCGACGAGCGCACGGCCCTGCATCCGTCGCTGCAGCCGTTGATGCCGCTCTGGCACAGCCAGCAACTGGCGATCGTGCAAGGCGTGAGCTACGCGCAACCGAACCTCTCGCATTTCCGTTCGATCGAGATCTGGGACACCGCCTCGCGCTCCGACCAGTATCTGCGCGAAGGCTGGCTGACCCGCGCGTTTGCACAATCGCCGGTGCCGCCCGGTTTTGCCGCCGACGGCGTAGTGATCGGCAGCGCCGAAATGGGACCGCTCGCGAATGGCGCGCGCGCGATCGCGCTGGTCAATCCGGCGCAGTTCGTCAAGGCTTCGCGCCTCGCGACGCCGGTCTCGCTACACGAACGCAACCCGGAACTCGCGCATATTCTCGACGTTGAAAACGACATCGTGAAAGCGGCGGACCGGCTGCGTCCCACGCAAGGTCAGGCGCAGTTGAAGACGGTGTTTCCCGGCGGCGCGTTCGGCAGCTCGATCAAAACGGCAATGCAGGTTTTAGCGGCCGGCGATACGTCGCAGGAAAAACCGAAGAGCGGGCAGGGCGTCGCCGTGATCCGTCTGACGCTGAACGGCTTCGACACGCACCAGAACCAGCCGGGTCAGCAGGCGGCGCTGCTCAAACAATTGGCGGAAGGTTTCGCGTCGATGAAGTCGGCGCTGACCGAGCTCGGCCGCTGGGACGACACGCTGGTGATGACCTATGCCGAGTTCGGGCGCCGTCCGCGTGAGAATCAGAGCAACGGCACGGACCATGGGACCGTGGCGCCGCACTTCGTGATGGGTGGGCGCGTGCGCGGCGGGTTGTACGGCGTGCCGCCGGTTCTCGCGCGACTCGACGGCAATGGCAACCTGCCGGTCGGCGTGGATTTCCGGCAGCTTTATGCGACGGTGTTGGGGCCGTGGTGGGGGCTCGACGCGTCGGCGATTTTGCAGCAGAGGTTCGAGCCGTTGCCGTTATTGCGTGCGTGATGTGGGGCGCGTCTACTTCGCGCGCCACGCGATCCACAGCTTGCGAACCGGCGTCAACGCGATGCGCTGATGCAGCACGTGATAACCATCGCGTTCAATCTCATCCAGCAGCGCCAGCGCGAGCGCGGCGAGCGCGAGCAGCGTGCGCTGTGCGCGACGCTCGGCAGCAGGCACGGCAGCGAGCGCGGCATGCAACGCCTCGCGCGCGCGAGTGGTCTCGAAGCGCATCAGGTCGGTGAACGCATCGGTATATTTTCGATTGATCAGATCCGCCGCGGTCACGTTGAAGCGCTGCATCTCGTCGATCGGAATATAGATGCGGCCGTGGCGGGCATCGTTGCCGGTCTCGACCACGAGCTGCGCGAGCAGCAGCGCGTCGCCGAGCGGCGTGGACCAGCTCGAAGCTTGTTCGCTGTCCGCGGCGCGCCTTGTCGCCGCGCGCGCCACCAGCGCGGCGAACGTGCCGCCGACGCCTTGCACATAGCGCCGCAGATTCGGATAGTCGAGATAGCGCGCCTGGTCGAGGTCCATCTCGAAGCCGGCGAGCAAGTTCTGCAGCGCGGGATACGCCGCCTTCACGTCGGGCAGATACGCAGCCAACGCCTTCGACACAGGATGCGACGGCGAGCCCGAGGCCAGCGCGGCCAATTCGTTTTGCCACCACGCGAGTTTCGTCCGGCCGATGGTCGGATCGCTGGTCTCCTTGACCGTTTCCTCGAACTCGCGGCGTAGCGCGAACAGCGCGGTGAGCAACGGCCGGCTTTTCGCGGACGCCTGACGCAGCGCGTAGTAGGTGCCCGATCCGGGGGGTGCCGCTTTCTGCTGGCAATAGTCGTCGAAATTCACTGGATGGGCGTGTGGGGAACAGGCGGCAAAGAAGGGGCACGTGGTTTGTGCATCGAGCCAAAAATTGTAGCATCGGCGCCGTCCGGACAGATGCCCCGCAGATGCAGACAAGCGCGAATCTATCGGTTAGAATCTCGCGCTTACGGTTTCGGGCGCGAGTTTTGAACGCGGCCGTAAGCCTGCAGGACATCGGATAGGCGCATTGCGTCGATCCGGCTGCGAGGGTGGCGAAATTGGTAGACGCACCAGGTTTAGGTCCTGACGCCCGCAAGGGTGTAGGGGTTCGAGTCCCCTCCCTCGCACCATCTATCTGTAGCGAAGAACCCCGTTAAGTCTTTGGACTGACGGGGTTTTTTGTTTTCGTCTCGTGTTTTTCGGTGGGACGCCGGGCAGGTGCTGCCCGGCTGTGCTCAAGCTTCCGGTGCGTCGGGTTGCGCCTGCATGCCCGGCAGCTCGGCTTGCGCCGCGCCTTCGAGGAAACGGCGGGTCGAGTCGAACGCTTGCAGCATCGGCTCGGGCCACGGCGTTTTCAACATCACGGCCTGATGGTTTTCGAATGCCGACGACAACAGTTTCGCCAGTTCAGGCGAGCGCAGATGACGCAGCAGTACGCTGACGGCAATCGCCGTCGCCTGGCTGGCGCCGGCGGTCTGGAGTTCCGAAGCGGTGAGAGCCGCGACCTGTTTGTTGATGTCCACTGAAACTTCCTTGGATGAAATGTGGGAGATTGAAGGCTCGGTGGCCGCTGCCGAATTTTGACACGGTTGACGGGTCGTCGCGTGGCGGCGAGATGGTGGCTGTGTCGTTCGTGTGGTTCAATGCGCTGCTCTCGCGGCGCGTGTGCTCTGTTTAATCTGTTGCATGCGAGCGTCGTCGAGCAGATTGTGTTGTTCATCGGCATGGGTTCGATGTGGCTGCTCGTCGGCTGCGTCGAGCCGTTGCCGCCCAAGGCTGTGGTCGTGGAAACCGAGCAATGAAGCGTGTCCTGAAACTGACCGGCTGGTGTTGTGCGTTCGTGTTCGCGTGGGCATCGGCGCCAGCGTCGGCTGCCGACAATTTCGCAGAGCGTTTTGCGCTGCAACTCGACAACGGCGCGGCTTATTACAGCGTGACGTTGCCCGCCGCCGTCTACGCGGCGAGCCAACGCAGCGATCTGGGCGACGTGCGCGTCTTCGACAGCGCCGGCGAAGCCATGCCGTACTCGATCGAGATACCACGCGACGCCGCGCGCAGCGCGCCCACGTTGCGGTCGGTGAACTGGTTTCCGTTGCCGTCGTCCGTGCCCGGTGCGTCCGGCGCGCCATTCGGCGTGGCGATGACCGCCGACGGCTCGCTGCGCGCCACTGCGGCCCCGCCGGCCCGCGAACAGCACGACACGGATCTGATCGACGCGGGGCGTGCGGCGCGCGCGGGTCGGGTGAGCGCGTTGCTCGTCCACCTGCGGGACGACAATTACCAGGGGCGCGTCACGGTCGAAGCCAGCGACGACTTGCGCCATTGGCAACCCGCCGGCGATGCGCAACTGCTCAAGGTCAACGCCAACGGCAGCGCGCTGAGCCAGGATCGTATCGAACTGGACGGCGCGCAGGCGCGCTATCTGCGCCTGCATTGGCTCGACGGCACGCCCTATGTCGAGTCGATCGATATGGAAGTGCAGGCCGTCGCCGTCCACGCGCAACGCGCCGACGCGCAGCGGACGTGGCGCGAAGGCATCGTCGCTCATGCCGGGCCGAAGCCGGGCGAGTATTTCTTCGCGACGGGCGGCGCGTATCCGGTCGACCGTCTGCGTCTGAATTTGCCGCAGCCCGATACGGTGGCGCCGGCGGTTGTCTATTCGCGCACGGGGCTGGACGCGCCGTGGCGCGAAGTGTCGAGCGCGACGCTGTTCCGCTTGCACAACGGCACGGTCGAGCAAAGCAATCCGTCGCTCTCTTTCGCGCCCGATACCGATCGTCAATGGCGGGTGGTGGTCGATACGCACAATGGCGGACTGGGTAACGGCGCCTTGACGGTGGCGGCTGGCTGGCGTCCGGCGACACTGCTTTTCGCCGCGCATGGGGCCGCGCCGTTCACGCTGTCGGTGGGGAGTGCCGCGAGCGTGTCGGCGGCGGTGAGTCGGGATGAGGTGTTGGCGGGCGCGTCGTCGGTTGCGGCGACGGCGCGTGTGGGCGACGCGCTATCGCTATCGCTTGCGCCGGACGCCGATGCCCAGCCCGCGCCACCGGATGCGCGGCGTCGCTACCTGATATGGGCGGCGTTGTTGCTGGGGGTGGGTTCGCTCGCGGCGCTCGCATGGCGGCTCGCACGCGGTGCTCGCGCACATGCGCAAGTTGGCGGGGCGAGTGGCGCGATGGCAAGTGGTTTGCCCGTCGAATCCGGAGCAATGAACGCTCCGGCTGATGATGCGGATGCCGCGCGGTCCGGCGTCAACGCCAATGCCAACGCCAAAGGTGACGGCAAAGCCTGAGTCCAGCGTCAAACGTGACGGCAGCCTGAGTTCAGCGCATGCCGACCCGGCCGCCGCCTTTGCGTGTCACTCCTCGCGCGCCATCATCGTTTCGATGATTTTGTCGAGGGCATGGCCGAACGCGACTTTTTCCTGCTCGTCGAGGCAATCGAACAGATCGCCGTTCCACTTGCGCGCGATCGGCATCACCTTCCGGTACAGCGCGCGACCCTCCGGGGTCAGTGAGACCAGCACGACGCGGCCGTCTTCGGCACTCGGCTCGCGTTTCACGAGCCCCTGTTTGATCAACGCTTCCGCCGCGCGGCTCGCCTGACTCTTGTCGAGGTTGGCGTGCCGCGCCAGTTCCATGATCGAGAACGGTCCAAACGAGCCCACCGATGCAATCACGCGCGCCTCAGGCAAGGTCACGCCGAGCTTGTCCTGATAGCGCTCGCTGATGCCACGCTCGGCAAGCTTGTTGAGCACATGCAGGCGGTACGTGAGGAACTGCTCGAGCCCGGCTTTGGCGGAGTCCTTCATGGTCTTCCCGTAGTGAGTGATGCGGTCGCGGCGCTGTGATTGTTGCCGCAACCGTCCCGTCGGTCAACGCGCGCCGAATTTCAGGCGCGTCAATTGTTCGGCCGCGTCGGCCAGCAGCCGCGCCGCGTCGCGAATCGCGACCTCGAGCGTGATCGGGCCGGGCGCCGGCGAGAAGCAGCCGCTGAAGTATTCGGCGAGCCGCGGCAAGGCCGCGGAGTCCACCGCGCCGGACAGCAGCGTGGCCGGCACGCCCGCGGCCTGTGCGTGGCGACAGGCGATGAAGGGCGCTTTGCCGTGCAGCGTTTGCACGTCCGAACGGCCTTCACCGGTGATCAACCAGTTCGCGCCTTCGAGCGCGGCGTCGAGTCCGATTTGCCGTGCGACGGTTTCCGCGCCCGGCTCGAATTGCGCGCCGAGCATATGCAGCGCGAAGCCGAGGCCGCCGGCCGCGCCCGCGCCCGGCAGGTCGCGCGCGCTGCGCCCGAGCGCCGCTTCGAGCAGATCGGCGAAGCGAGCGAGCGCGGCGTCGATCGACGCGATCTGCTCCGGCTTCACACCTTTTTGCGGACCGAATACCGCAGTGGCGCCGTGCTCACCGGTCAGCGGGTTGTCGACGTCGGACATACCGACGAATTGCGTGACGGCCAGCCGCGCGTCGAGTTGCGACACGTCGAGCCGCGCGACGCGCGCGAGCTGCTCGGGCGTGGCGTCGAGCTCCTGATCTTGCGCGTCGAACAGTTTCAGACCGAGGCCGGCCAGCAGGCCGGCGCCGCCATCATTCGTGCTGCTGCCGCCAAGCGCCACGTAAAAGCGCCGAACGCCCGCGTCCAGCAGCGCGCGGATCGCTTCGCCCATGCCGCGCGTGCTGCGCGCCTCGACCGGCACGCCCATGCCCACCGGATCCGTAATGCCGACCACTTCCGCCGTTTCGACGATCGCGCTGCCGTCGGCCAGCAGACCCGTGAGCGCGTCGCGCACCGGACCGGCCGCGCCGCGCACGTTGAGCGTGCGGCGTTCGCCGCCGCTGGTGAGCATGGCGTCGAGCGTGCCTTCGCCGCCGTCGGCCATCGGGCAGATACGTACTTCGGCGTCGGGGCGGGCGCGGCGAATGCCTGAGGCGATCGACTGCGCGACCTGGTCCGCACTAAGCGAGCCTTTAAAAGAGTCGGGAGCAATGACGACGACGGGCGAGGACGGCGAATTCGGCATGGTGTCTCTGATAGTTTGGAATCGTGGCGAGGGCGGGTACGGCGACGACACTGCGGAAGAAGTGCGGGCGCAGCCCCGAGCGCGTGCGTCACTTTATCAGCATGGGCGCGCCGACTGAATATGTCGAACGGCATAGCCAGGATCGTCCGAACCTGGCGGAAACCGCGCCGAAACGGCGTGGAAAGCGGCCCGAATCACGAGAAAAATGCGGTGAATCGAGGAATCCCGCTTGGGCGCGCAAATAGTTTGCTAAAATATTCGGCTCTTTGGACCCAATCGTGCTGCCGGTGGCCTGCAAGGCCAGCGGCGCAGGCGCGCAATCGACGCAACGCCACGCTGTGAAGCGACGTCGAAAAGCGGCACGGAGAAGATAACTGATTCGCTCGAATAATTTTAGGACGATTGAAGCCATGGCTAACGTTGTTGAGAACCTCGGCAAGCTCGAACGCCGCGTCACGATTTCCTTGCCGAAGGACGCCGTGCAGAAGGAAGTGGACTCGCGTATCCGTCAACTCGCGAAGAACGTGCGCATGCCGGGTTTCCGCCCGGGCAAGGTGCCGCTCAAGATGGTGACGCAACAGTATTCGGGTCAGGTGGAAGCCGAAGTCCTGAGCGACAAGGTCGGCAAGGAATTCTTCGACATCAGCCGCGCCGAAAACCTGCGCGTTGCCGGTCAGCCGAGCTTCGCGCCGAAATCCGACGCAGTTGAAGGCGACTACGCTTTCGACGCGACGTTCGAGGTGTATCCGGAAGTGAAGCTGGGCGATGTCGCTACGGCTGAAATCGAGCGCACCACGACCACCATCAGCGAAGCGGAAATCGATCGCACGCTGGAAATCCTGCGCAAGCAGCGCGTGCATTTCCACGCTCGCGGCGAAGCCGGCGACCATGGTGACGGCGGTGCGGACACGGCAGCGAAAGAAGGCGATCGCGTGTCGGTCGACTTCGTCGGCAAGATCGACGGTGAAGTGTTCCAGGGCGGTAGCGCTGACGACTTCGCTTTCGTGCTGGGCGAAGGCCGCATGCTGCCGGAATTCGAAACGGCTGCCACGGGCCTGAAGGTCGGCGAGTCGAAGGAATTCGACCTGGCGTTCCCTGAGGACTACCACGGCAAGGACGTCGCCGGTAAGACCGCGCAATTCACGATCACGATGAAGAAGATCGAGTGGCCGCATCTGCCGGAAATCGACGCTGAATTTGCCAAGTCGCTCGGTATCGAAGACGGCGATCTGACCAAGATGCGCGCCGAGATCAAAGACAATCTCGAACGCGAAGCGAAGCGCCGCACGCAAGCCATCGTCAAGAACCAGGTAATGGACGCGCTGTTGAAGATTTCGGAACTGGACGTGCCGAACGCGCTGATCGAACAGGATCAGGAACGCCTCGTCGGCATGGCCCGTCAGGATCTGGAGCAACGCGGCGTGCCGAACGCCAAAGACGCACCGATCCCGGCTGCCATGTTCAAGGACCAGGCCGAGCGCCGCGTCAAGCTGGGCCTCGTGCTGGCCGAGCTGGTCAAGGCTAACGAGCTGCAAGCCAAGCCGGAGCAGATTCGTGCCGAAGTCGACGAATTCGCGAAAAGCTACGAAGACCCGAAGGAAGTCGTCCGCTGGTATTATTCCAACCAGCAACGTCTTGCTGAAATGGAAGCGTACGTCGTTGAAGCTAACGTCGTCGATTTCGTCCTCAGCAAGGC
The DNA here is from genome assembly GCF_013409255.1 of Paraburkholderia bryophila. Lineage (NCBI taxonomy): Bacteria > Pseudomonadati > Pseudomonadota > Betaproteobacteria > Burkholderiales > Burkholderiaceae > Paraburkholderia > Paraburkholderia bryophila. The sequence continues at coordinate 804,779 of NZ_JACCAS010000001.1, read as the reverse complement.
CAAGGTGACGGACAAGGAAGTAAGCTTCGAAGAACTGGCAAGCGCAACGGCGCAAGCGTAAGCGTCGCTGCAACGGCGTGCCGGCTGTCGGAGTGACGGCCCGCACGCCGTTTTTTTGTGCGGCGAATGGGTAGTGAGCACGCATTGCATTCTGCATGGCGTTTTGCGCCACGTTGCATCCGGCGCTCGCACTGATCGCGCACTTGAATACGGGCTCGTCGACCACACCTGTCTAGCATCTAATAGTTAGAATATTTCCAGACAAGGATCCATTGCATGACCTTTCGCGCCCAAATGCTGGACACGTTGACCTCCCAGTCGTCCCGGGATCTCGAAGCGCAGGCGCTCGGACTGGTGCCGATCGTCGTGGAAACGAGCGGCCGGGGCGAGCGCTCGTATGACATTTATTCGCGTCTGCTGAAGGAACGCATTGTGTTCCTGGTCGGTGAGGTGAACGATCAGACGGCCAATCTGGTCGTCGCGCAGATGCTGTTCCTTGAAAGCGAAAATCCGGACAAGGACATCAGCTTCTACATCAATAGCCCGGGTGGCTCGGTGTCGGCTGGCATGGCGATCTACGACACGATGCAGTTCATCAAGCCCGACGTTTCCACGCTGTGTATGGGACTCGCGGCCAGCATGGGCGCATTCCTGCTGGCGGCCGGCGCGAAGGGCAAGCGTTTCGCGTTGCCGAACTCGCGCGTGATGATTCACCAGCCGTTGGGTGGCGCACGTGGTCAGGCGTCGGACATCGAAATTCAGGCGCGCGAAATCCTGTATTTGAAGGAGCGTCTGAATCACCTGCTGGCGCACCATACCGGCCAACCGGTCGAGCGTATTGCACGCGACACCGACCGCGACAATTTCATGTCCGGCGATGACGCGCAAGCTTACGGTCTGGTCGACCAGGTCGCGCACAAGCGTCCTTGATCGGTTGCGGCCTTGCCCCGAAATGAGGCAAAGCCGTCGTCCGATCGGTTTGTGAAATAATCAAAACTCGTCCGAGCGCCTGCGGCAAACGCCGTCACCTTGGCTCAGCCCCCGCCGCGCCCCAACTGTGTGGCCGGGGCAAACGGCGTATCATGTAATCGAGTGTCCGGAGGCTCACACATCTATGGCGGACAAGAAAAGTTCTAACAGCGAAAAGCTGTTGTATTGCTCGTTTTGCGGCAAGAGCCAGCATGAAGTCAAAAAACTGATTGCCGGCCCGTCTGTGTTCATCTGCGATGAATGTATTGATCTGTGCAACGAAATCATCCGTGACGAAGCTGCAGGCGCGGGCATCGAGGCGGGCTTGTCCAAGTCCGATCTGCCGAGCCCGCAGGAAATTCGTGAAATCCTCGACCAGTACGTGATCGGTCAGGAACGCGCGAAGAAGATTCTCGCGGTGGCGGTGTACAACCACTACAAGCGCCTCAAGCACCTCGACAAGAAAGACGAGATCGAGCTGTCCAAGAGCAACATCCTGCTGATCGGCCCGACGGGTTCCGGCAAGACCTTGCTCGCGCAGACGCTGGCGCGTCTTCTGAACGTCCCGTTCGTGATTGCCGATGCGACCACGCTGACGGAAGCCGGCTACGTCGGTGAAGACGTCGAGAACATCATCCAGAAGCTGCTGCAGAACTGCAATTACGAAGTCGACAAAGCCCAGCGCGGCATTGTCTACATCGACGAAATCGACAAGATCAGCCGCAAGTCCGACAACCCGTCGATCACCCGTGACGTGTCGGGTGAAGGCGTGCAGCAGGCTCTGTTGAAGCTGGTCGAAGGCACGATGGCGTCGGTGCCGCCGCAGGGCGGTCGTAAGCATCCGAATCAGGATTTCATCCAGGTCGACACGACCAACATCCTGTTCATTTGCGGCGGCGCGTTCGACGGACTCGAAAAAGTCATCGTCGACCGTACCGAGAAGACCGGCATCGGCTTCGGCGCAAGTGTGAAGAGCAAGCAGGACCGCGACGCCGGCGAAGTGCTGCGCGAAGTGGAGCCGGAAGATCTGATCAAGTTCGGTCTGATTCCAGAACTGATCGGTCGTCTGCCGGTAGTGGCCACGCTCGGCAAGCTCGATGAAGTCGCGTTGATGAAGATCCTCGTCGAACCGAAGAACGCGCTGGTGAAGCAATATCACAAGCTGTTCAATATGGAGCGCGTCGAGCTCGAAATTCGCCCGGCTGCGTTGCAGGCCGTCGCGCGTAAGGCGATTCGTCGCAAGACGGGCGCACGGGGTCTGCGCTCCATTCTGGAACAGGCGTTGCTTGACGTGATGTACGATCTGCCGGCAATGAAAGGCGTTAGCAAGGTCATCATCGACGATAACGTGATTGAAGGCGACGGCAAACCGCTGCTGATCTATGAAGACGCGCCAAAAGTGGCGGGTTCGAACTGATCGGCTTTCGGGTTCTGCAAAAAAAGCCGTTCATGGCGACGTGAACGGCTTTTTTCGTTTATCGTGTGGTTAAGGATGCTTGTTTTCACTATGGAGTCACTGAACCTTCGGAGTCACTGAACTTTTCCCACACGCGGAGGCTTGCAATATTTTCTGCTGGCCTCACCTATCGAACGAACTGATTCCACTCATGGGGAAATGAAATGTCAGGAACCCAACTCCTCCCGCCGGAACGCATTACGCTCCCGCTGCTCCCGCTGCGTGACGTAGTCGTCTTCCCGCACATGGTGATTCCGCTCTTCGTAGGCCGCCCGAAGTCGATCAAGGCTCTCGAAGCAGCGATGGAAGGCGGCAAGCACATCATGCTCGTCGCCCAGAAAACGGCTGCGAAAGATGAGCCGACCGAAAAGGACATGTACGAAGTAGGGTGTATTGCCAACATCCTGCAAATGCTGAAGCTGCCTGACGGTACTGTGAAGGTGCTCGTCGAAGGCTTGCAGCGCGCGAAGACGCTTTCCATCGAAGAACAGGAAACGCAGTTCTCGTGCGAAGTCATGCCGCTCGAACCCGACCACGCCGACAGCGCTGAAACTGAAGCGCTGCGCCGCGCGATCGTGTCGCAGTTCGACCAGTATGTGAAGCTGAACAAGAAGATCCCGCCGGAGATCCTGACGTCGTTGTCGGGTATCGACGAGGCTGGCCGCCTGGCCGACACGATCGCGGCGCATCTGCCGTTAAAGCTCGACCAGAAGCAGCACATCCTCGAAATGTTCCCGGTGATCGAGCGTCTCGAGCATCTGCTCGCGCAACTCGAAGCCGAGATCGACATCCTGCAGGTCGAAAAGCGCATTCGTGGGCGTGTCAAACGCCAGATGGAGAAGAGCCAGCGCGAGTACTACCTGAACGAGCAGGTCAAGGCGATCCAGAAGGAACTCGGCGAAGGCGAAGAAGGTGCGGATCTCGAGGAACTCGAGAAGCGCATCACGGCTGCCCGCATGCCGAAGGAAGCCAAGAAGAAGGCCGACGCCGAGCTGAAAAAACTCAAGCTGATGTCGCCGATGTCGGCTGAAGCGACGGTCGTGCGTAACTACATCGATACGCTGATCGGCTTGCCGTGGCGCAAGAAGAGCAAGGTCAACAACGACCTCACGAATGCGGAACGCGTGCTCGACGAAGACCACTTCGGTCTCGAGAAAGTGAAGGAACGCATTCTCGAATATCTCGCGGTTCAGCAACGTGTCGACAAGGTGAAAGCGCCGATCCTGTGCCTCGTTGGGCCTCCGGGTGTCGGTAAGACGTCGCTGGGTCAGTCGATCGCTCGTGCCACGAACCGCAAGTTCGTGCGTATGGCGCTCGGCGGTGTGCGGGACGAGGCTGAGATTCGCGGTCACCGTCGTACGTACATCGGTTCGATGCCCGGCAAGATTCTGCAAAGCCTGACCAAGGTCGGCGTGCGTAATCCGCTCTTCCTGCTCGACGAAGTCGACAAGATGGGTCAGGATTTCCGCGGCGATCCGTCGTCGGCCTTGCTCGAAGTGCTCGATCCGGAACAGAACCATACGTTCGCCGATCACTACGTCGAAGTCGACTTCGATCTGTCGGACGTGATGTTCGTGGCGACGTCGAACTCGCTAAACATTCCGCCGCCGTTGCTCGACCGGATGGAAGTGATCCGTCTGTCGGGTTACACGGAAGACGAGAAGGTCAGCATCGCGCAACGTTATCTTTTGCCGAAGCAGAAGAAGAACAACGGCCTCAAGGAAGGTGAGGTCGATGTGACGGAAACGGCGATCCGCGACATCATTCGTTACTACACGCGTGAAGCGGGCGTGCGTTCGCTCGAGCGTGAAATTTCGAAGATCTGCCGCAAGGTCGTGAAGATGCTTCTGCTGAAGAAGGCGGAAGGCGCGGTGAAGGTCGACGGCAGCAACCTCGACACGTTCCTTGGCGTGCGCAAGTATGACTTCGGTCTGGCGGCGAAGGAAAATCAGGTTGGCCAGGTCACGGGTCTCGCGTGGACGGAAGTGGGCGGCGATCTGCTGACCATTGAAGCCGCGGTGATGCCGGGTAAGGGCAACGTGATCCGCACGGGTTCGCTCGGCGACGTGATGAAGGAATCCGTCGAGGCAGCACGTTCGGTGGTTCGTTCGCGCTCGCGTCGTCTCGGTATTAAGGACGAGGCGTTTGAGAAGCAGGACATTCACATCCACGTGCCGGAAGGCGCCACGCCGAAGGACGGCCCTTCGGCCGGCATCGCGATGACGACCGCGCTGGTGTCGGTGTTGACCGGTATTCCGGTGCGTGCCAATGTCGCGATGACGGGCGAAATCACGTTGCGTGGCGAAGTTCTGCCGATCGGCGGCCTGAAAGAGAAACTGCTGGCGGCGCATCGCGGCGGCATCAAGTTGGTGCTGGTTCCGGAAGAAAACGTCAAGGACTTGACGGAGATCCCGGACAACGTGAAGAACGCAATCGAAATCGTGCCGGTCCGCTGGATCGACAAGGTGCTCGAACTGGCGCTCGAACGTGTGCCGCAGGCGTTGCCGGATGAAGAGCCGAAACCCGCCACGCCGGTCGCGGCTGAGTCAGGTAAAGAGGTCGGTGCGACGGACGTCGTGAAGCACTAATCTTCAAGCGCTAAAGCGGCACACAGCGAAAGCTGTTTGCCGGACAAAAAACCCGCGGTCATGCCGCGGGTTTTTTATTGCCCGCTCGGTTATCGCTCCATCACCGTCACGCCTCGCGACGCGTTTCGCAGCGCCTCCGCCGCATCTCTTCACTGCCCCGTTTCCCAACCTTTGGGCAATCGCGCGACCTGCGCGCCGACTGGTTGCGCATGCATCGATTAGCGGCAAGATCGGGTGATAAGCCGGCCTTTGCAAAACCCCCTGAATCAGGCTCAACCCCGCTTGACACAAGGGTTTCGGCCAATTCTAATGACTCGGCTCGGCGTAGCCCGCCGGCCGCGTGAAACCAGGCGCTGCAGAGCGCCATCACGATTGCCATAAACATTCTCGGGGGTTGGAATGAACAAGACGGAATTGATCGATCACATTGCACTGCAAGCCGACATTTCGAAGGCTGCGGCGGGTCGCGCGTTGGATGCCGTGATCGGTGGTGTCAAAGGAACGTTGAAGCAGGGTGGTTCAGTGACCCTGGTCGGCTTTGGAACGTTCGCGGTCGGCAAGCGCACCGCACGCACGGGCCGCAATCCGCGCACCGGCGCCGCGATCAAAATCAAGGCGGCAAAGGTGCCCAAATTTAGGCCTGGCAAAGCCCTGAAGGATGCGCTATACTAATGGGCTTGCCGCTTGGGAAATCAGGCGGTAGAAAATAAGCAAGCTGATTCACTATAGCGGTATTAGATCGTGAAACGGGTGCTTAGCTCAGTTGGTAGAGCGGCGCCCTTACAAGGCGTAGGTCGGGAGTTCGAGCCTCTCAGCACCCACCAGTTTCCGGTTTAGTCGAGTGTCTCAGTCAGCGCAGTATCAGTGCAGTACAAGGAGTGGTAGTTCAGTCGGTTAGAATACCGGCCTGTCACGCCGGGGGTCGCGGGTTCGAGTCCCGTCCACTCCGCCAGTATCCTCGAAAGGCGAACTACGGTTCGCCTTTTTTATTGCCCGCTGTTGTAAGATCGGGCGTTCTGTTTTTGGCACCCCTCACGCATGCTCGATTTTTTCCGTAATCACAAACGCCTGATGATGGTCATGCTCATCCTCGTCATTGTGCCGGGGTTGGGTTTTGTGGGTATTCAAGGCTTCCGCGGCTTCTTTGACGAAAGTGCGAATGTCGCGAGCGTCAACGGTCACAAGATCACGCGCGCCGAATACGACGACGCGATGCGTCAGCAGCTCGACCGTGCCCGTCAGATGCTCGGTGCGCAGTTCGACATGAAGTCGTTCGACACGCCTGAGCGCCGCAGCGAAATGCTCGACGGTCTGATAGAGCAGCGCGTGTTGGCCGACGAAACACAGCGCCTGCATCTGACTGCGTCGGACGACGCGGTGCGCCGCGTGCTGCTGAACGACCCGGTGATCTCGTCGCTGAAGAATCCCGACGGTTCGATCGACGTCGAGCGTTACAAGCAGTTGCTCGCGATGCAAGGCATGACGCCCGATCAATACGACGAGCGCGTGCGCTACAGCATCGCCACGCAGCAATTGCCCGTCTCGATCCAGAGCAGCGCATTCACGTCGAAGACGCTCGCGCAGCATCTGACCGACCTCGCGGAGCAGCAGCGTGAAGTGCAGGGCATCGCGTTCCATCCGCGCGACTACGCGGCGAAAGTGCAGCCGACCGACGCGCAACTGCAGGCGTATTACGACGCGCACAAGAACGACTTCGCCACGCCCGCTACCGCCACGATCCAGTATCTGGTGATGTCGCCGGCCACGCTGGCGGCGTCGGCGCAGCCGAGCGACGCGGATCTGAAAAAGTACTACGACGACAACATCGCGCACTTCCGCACGGACGGCCAGGTGCGAGCCAGCCACATCCTGATCGCGGCGCCGAAAGACGCGAGCGCCGCCGACAAGGCGAAGGCCAAGCAGAAGGCTGAAGAGTTGCTCGCACAGATCAAGGCACATCCGGATCAATTCGCACAGATCGCGCAGCAGAATTCGCAGGACCCAGGTTCGGCGTCGAAGGGCGGCGATCTGGGTTACTTCGGTCCCGGCATGATCGCCGGCGGTAAGGCGTTCGACGACGCAGTGTTCGCGTTGAAGAAAGACGAAGTCAGCGGCATCGTGCAAACGGACTTCGGCTATCACATCGTCAAGGTGACGGACGTGAAGCCGGCCGTAACCAAGCCGTTCGACGAAGTGAAGGACCAGATCTCGAAGGACCTGAAGACGCAACTCGCGACCAAGGCATTCAGCGACGATTCGGAAGGCTTCACGTCGATCGTCTACGAAAAAGCGAAGAGCCTGCAACCGGCCGCGGACAAGTACAAGCTGCAAATGCAAACCGCTACGGTGACGCCGCAGCCGGATCCGAAGCTGCCGCCGGGCAGCCCGCTCGGCAATCCGAAGTTCCTGGCCGCCGTGTTCGCGAGCGACGCAGTGACCGCGCGCAACAACACGCAGGCCATCGATGTCGGCGGCAACACGCTGATCGCGGCGCACGTTACGGATTACAAAGCGGCCGCCGTACCGGCGCTCGACGCGGTGAAAGACGCGGTGCGTCAGAAGGTGATCGCGGTTCAGTCGGACGAAGCGGCGCACAAAGACGGTATCGCGAAGCTGGCCGACTTTGACAAGTCCAAGTCGACCGCGGGCTTTTCGTCGCCGCTGAAGGTGTCGCGCAATGACGCGCAAGGCGTGCCGCCGGCAGCACTGAGTGCAATCTACAAAGCAGACGCGCAAAAATTGCCGGCTTACGTTGGTGTGGACCTCGGTGCCGATGGTTACGCGATCTATCGTGTGAACGCGGTGGTTGCGGGCGCACCCATCGATCCGCAGCGTCTGGCCGCAGCGCAGCAACAGATTGCGCAAGTCGACGCGCAATCCGAATCGGAAGCGTATCTGCAGGCTGTGCGTGCGCGTTCGAAGGTCAAGTTCTTCGGCGCGCTCGACAGCAGCAATGCACCGGCGAGCGGCGAATAAGCCTCAGCGTTCGCGCTTGTCGATACAAGCTTCGATGCAAAAAAGCCCCGCAATTGCGGGGCTTTTCATTTGGCGAGCGTTCCAAAGTTTTAGACGCGTTATCGATAAAGATCGCCAAATGGTTTGCTGCAGTGCTTCACAGAGAGAATCACAGGCAACCGCTGATGGCGCCGGTAGCGTCGCTACCCGCACCGCCGTTCGCGCGGAAACCGACCCACGTCCCCTTGCCGGAATACGACGGACGCACCACCGCGGCCGCGCCGTTAGGCGGTTGCTGGCCCGGGACATAAACGTCCATGGCCTGATCGTTAGCCATCGTGTCTTGCGACACGACCTGCTGTTGCGAGCCGTCTGCCCATTTCTGCGCGATGCAGGTGGCGACGGCCTTCACCGGTTGCTGGCTTTCACCGACAGATTGGACGCCTGCAGGCGGTTGAGCGGCGCAGGCAGAAATTGCCACGGTCAAAGCGATTAACGGTAGGTATTTCACGTTATCTCCTCAAGAGACGCTCAAAAATCGAGCCGGGTTACACGGGATTACGAAAGTGTCAGATAGACCTTACCGATCCGTGTTCCCAAAGTTCTGGAAACAAGTTGTTAGCGCGCTGTTCAGCGCGGCGAACTTGGTCGAAGGAGCGGCTTAACCACAGGCCACACGTTATTGAGTAGCACTGGCTGTGCCTGCTGGGTCGGATGCATCTGATCTGCCTGGAACATGTCCGGTTTGTCGGCGATGCCGGCGAGCAGGAACGGCACCAACGACACATGCAATTGCTGCGACAGTTGGCCGTACATGGCGTGGAACTTTTGGGTGTAGTCCGGGCCGTAATTAGGCGGTACGTACATGCCCACCAGCACAACCTTCGCGTGACCCTGTTGAGCCTGTTCGACGATCGTGCGCAGGTTGTCGTCGGTGGTGGAGAGTGGCACGCCGCGTAACGCGTCGTTAGCGCCGAGTTCGACGATCACGATGCTCGGCTTCAAGCGCTCCAGTAAGGCCGGCAAACGGGCGCGTCCGCCGCTGGTGGTGTCGCCGCTAATGCTTGCATTGGCGACGCTATAATCGATTCGCTCGGTGGCGAGGCGCTGGCGCATCAAGGCGACCCAGCCCGTGTCGCGAGGCAGGCCGTATTCGGCGGAGATGCTGTCGCCGAGCACGACGATCACCGGCCTGGCCGGTTCCGGCGCGTTGGCGGCGCGTGCCGCGAAGGGCAGCGAAAACAGGGTGGCGGCCACGAGGCCCAAGCCGAATGCCGAAGTCGGCGCTGCGGCGCGCGGCGCAATGGCGAGCACTTTCAACCTACGCTTCACCATGCTAAACAAAACTGATCCAGTCATTGAAGTGCGGGGTTTGTGCAAGAAGGTTAAGGATGCGACGGGCGAACTGACGATTCTCGACAACATCGATCTTGCTATCGATGCCGGCAGCAGTGTGGCGATCGTCGGCGCATCCGGGTCGGGCAAGTCTACGCTGCTCGGCTTGCTCGCAGGATTGGACAGTGCGAGTTCGGGCTCGGTTCGGCTGCTCGGTCGCGAGCTTACCGAATTGAGCGAAGACGAGCGGGCCGCATTGCGCAGCGGCTCGGTCGGTTTCGTGTTCCAGTCGTTTCAACTGATGCCGCATTTGACAGCGCTCGAAAACGTCACGTTGCCGCTCGAGTTGCAGGGCGGTGTGGGCACACGCGAAGCCGCAACGCGTGCGCGTGGTTTGCTGGAGCAGGTGGGGTTAGGGCAGCGCACGGGCCACTATCCGAAGCTGTTGTCGGGTGGCGAGCAGCAGCGTGTGGCATTGGCGCGCGCGTTCGTCACGCATCCGGCGATCCTGTTTGCGGATGAGCCGACCGGCAGTCTCGATGCCGCCACCGGCCACGCCGTGATCGACCTGATGTTCGAGATGAATCGCGCGAACGGCGCCACGCTGATTCTGGTTACGCATGATATCGAGCTGGCGCGTCGCTGCGACACGACCGTGACGATCGAGGCGGGACGGCTGGCTTGAAGCGACCCGACTAGCCCGAGGCGGCCAGGCAAATCAGCGTCACAAAAAACCGTCGCACCAAAAGCAAAGCGGGCCACGAATGGCCCGCTTTTTTATTGCTTACTTTTATTGCTCATTTTCGTAGCTCAGTCAGCGCGATCACCCGCGCGACTCAACTCACTTCTTCAACGCCGCCCGCGCGCGCGCGATCAACGCCGACGTCGACGAGTCATGCTTCTTCTCGTCCACGCTCGCCGAGGTCAGATCGGCCTCGACCACCTTGCCGAGAATCTTGCCGAGCTCGACGCCCCATTGATCGAACGGATTGATGTTCCACACCGACGCCTGCACCAGCACCTTGTGCTCGTACAACGCGATCAACGCGCCCAGCGTGCGCGCGGTCAGCGCGTCGACCAGCAGCGTGCTGGTCGGCCGGTTGCCCGGAAACACCAGATGCGGCGCGAGTTCCGGCTTGTCCGGACCGGCCACTTTCTTCGCTTCTTCCAGCGTGCGGCCGAGCATCAGCGCTTCACTTTGCGCGAAGCAATTGGCCAGCAGTTTCGGATGATGGCTGACGAGCGGATGTTCCGGCGTCATCACAGCGATGAAGTCGATCGGCACAATCGTCGGACCCTGATGCAGCATCTGGAAGAACGCGTGCTGGCCGTTCGTGCCCGGCTCGCCCCACGTCACGGCGGCGGTCGGGTAATCGACCATCGCGCCATCGAGTCGCGCGGACTTGCCGTTGCTTTCCATTTCGAGCTGTTGCAGATACGACGGCAGGAAATGCAGCGCATTCGAATACGGCGCGACCAGATAGCTTTGCGAGCCGAAGAAGTTGCGATACCAGATGCCGATCATGCCGAGCAGCACCGGCAGATTCTTTTCGAGCGGTGCGTCGCGGAAATGCTGGTCCATCTCGTTGGCGCCGGCGAGCAGCTCGCCGAACTGCTGCGGACCGATCGCGATCATGATCGACAAACCCACCGCCGACCACAGCGAATAGCGGCCGCCTACCCAGTCCCACATCTCGAACACGTTCTCTTTCGCGATGCCGAATTTGACCACTTCCGACGGATTCGCCGACACGCCGACGAAGTGTTTCGCCAGCGCGCTTTCCGGGCAACCCTTCTCGATGAACCAGTCGCGCAGCGAGCGCGCGTTGGTCATGGTTTCGAGCGTGGTGAACGTCTTGGAGACGATGATCGCGAGCGTTTCCTCGGGATCGATCTGCTGCATCACGTTGTACAGATCGGCGCCGTCTACATTCGACACGAAGTGCGTGGTGATCTCGGGCGTGGCCAGGTGATGCAGCGCATGCACGACCATTTTCGGCCCGAGGTCCGAGCCGCCGATGCCGATGTTCACCACATAGCGGATCCGCTTGCCGGTGTAGCCGGTCCATGCGCCGCTGCGCACCTGGTCGGCGAACGCGGCCATCTTCGCGCGCTCGGCCTGGACCTGGTCGAAGAACGGCGCTTTCGGATCGGTGGCGCGCAAGGCGGTGTGCAAGGCGGCGCGGCCTTCGGTCGGGTTGACGACCTCGCCGGCGAACATTGCGTCGCGGCGCTTTTCGACGCCGGCTTCACGCGCGAGTTGCACGAGCAGCTTGAGGGTTTCGTCGGTGATGCGGTTCTTCGAGAAATCGGCCGCGAGACCGCCGCCGGCGAACGCGAAGCGCTCGGCGCGGGTGGGGGCGGGATCGTTCTCGGGGGCGAACCAGTCGCGCAGGTGCGCATCGCGAATCTTGTCGTAATGCGTTTGCAGCGAGGACCAGGAGGGGAGCGAGTTCTGCGTCATAGCGTCCGTCTAACCAAGGGCACGAAGGAAGGCGAGCGCGTGAAGCGCTGCCGAGGATGAGGCAACGATGCTGTTAGAGCGATGCCGCGCGGCCGGTGATGTGCTGGGCGGTGGGGAGGCTTTAAGCGTTCGCCGCGCGAGTGCGAGTGCGCTGAAGCTTCGCCGCCACCCGCTTCGAATCCGACGCGCGGCGCAGTCGTTCAGTATAGCGGCCTTGTGTGAAGGGTGACAGGCAGGCGCGCTTTGGCGGCGCGGCGCAGAGTTTGGGATGCGGGCGCCGCGTCCCACGTCTCACCCTTCCGTCGCCGGATAAAACAGCCGGTTCAGCAAACTCCGCACCATCGGCGCCAGTTCGCCCGCCGTCAAGCCAGCGGGACCATGCCCTTGCGCCGTCAGCGTGTCGGCGGCGAGGCCGTGCAGATAGACGCCCGCCAACGCCGCTTCGTAGCGCGGCAGATGCTGCGCGAGCAGCGCGCCGATGATGCCGCCGAGCACGTCGCCGGTGCCGCCCGTCGCGAGCGCGGCGTTGCCGGTCGGATTGATCGCGAGGCGGCCGTCGGGCGCGGCGATGATCGTGCCGGTGCCTTTCAGCACCACCACGCTGGCAAAGCGCGCGGCCAGCGCGCGCGCCGCGCCGAGCCGGTCGCGCTGCACGCCGGGCGCGTCGGTGCCGAGCAGGCGCGCGGCTTCGAGCGGATGGGGCGTGAGAAGGCACGGATCGCCTTGCACGCCGCGCGCGGTGAGTTCGGCCGCGAGCGACGGATCTTTCGCGATCAGATTCAGCGCGTCCGCGTCGAACAGTTTCGGCATGTCGAGTTGCAGCACGTCATGCAGTACCTGGGTGGCGCGCTCGCGCTCGCCCATGCCGCAGCCGATCGCGAGCGCGTCCATCTTGTCGAGCGGGAGAGCGTCGATCGCGTGCAGCATCAGTTCGGGATGCGGCGGATCGTAGGGCGGCGCGCCGTCGCCCAGCAGCGCGACGTGCACTTTGCCCGCGCCGGTGTACAGCGCCGCGCGCGACGCGAGGATCGGCGCGCCGCACATGCCGGTGTCGCCGCCGACCACGGCGAGGCTGCCGAAGGTGCCCTTGTTGGTGGCGAAATCGCGTGGCGGCAGGAAGCCTGCGAACAGGTCGGGCGCGTTGAGTTGCACGGCCGTGCGTTTGCTGGAGTCGATGCCGATCGGTGCAACGGTGACCGAGCCGGCGAGGTCGCGGCCTTGCGCGGTGAACAGCCCCGGTTTGGCGGCGATGAAGCTGATCGTGTGTGTGGCGTGCACGGCCGCGCCGTCGCTTTCGCCGACCACCGTGCCGGTGTCGCTGTCGAGGCCGCTGGGGACGTCGAGCGCCAGCACGCCGCCTTTACGCGGCCGCGCTTTGGCGCGCTGCGAAAGTTGGCGTGCGACCGTCGCGAAGACGCCGTCGAGGGCGCGTGTCAGGCCGATGCCGAACATGCCGTCGACGAGCCAGGTGTAGCCGTCCAGCGACGCGGGCGGCGCCGTGCTGATCGCCACGCCGGCAGCACGCGCCAGATCGAGGGCCCAGCGGGCGTCGTCCGGCTTCACGTCGACCGGCATGCACAGTTCCACGGCAATGCCACCTTTGTGCAGTTCCGTCGCGAGGACCAGCGCGTCGCCGCCGTTATTGCCGGGGCCGGCGATCAGCCACACCTTCTGCTTTGCCCGTTCGATCGACGTGTCGCGTGTGATCAGCTCTTGCAGGAAACTCGCCGCGGACTTGCCGGCGCGCGCCATCAGCGTGTGCTCGGGCAAGCCGGCCGCGGCCTGCGATTCGGCGAGCCGCAGATCGGTCAGCGTCAGTAAAGGCAGCGCCTTGTTGCGAGGGCGGGTGAGGGTGGGCGGGGTGAGGTCGGCTTCGGTCATGGCGGCGGGCGATTCGCCTTGGGGCTAGGCCCAAGGCGAGGAAGCTGGAGAAGCCGCTATGGTAGTGCCGATGAGCGCGCCGCGCGAACCCATCGGCCGGCTGCGACTAGAAACGGTCCGCGCGCAGCGCCGCTAGCGTATCCGCCGGCACATCCGACGTCTGACCGGACATCAGATCGGCGATCAGTTTGCCCGCGCCGCAGGCCAGCCCCCAGCCCGCCGGGCCATGACCGACATTGACGAACAGGCGCGGATGCAGCGCGTTGCCGATCACCGGCAAACCATCGGGCGACAGCAGTTTGACGCCTTCCCACGGCAGCGCCGCCGAGATCCGCGCCGCGCCCGGAATCCAGTCGTGCGTGGCCTGGCCGAGCAGCGCCAGCGCTTCTTTGGTCAACGCTTCGCCGAGCGGCTTGTCGATCTGGGCGGCGCTCTGCAGCACCGCGCCACCCGCAATTCGCAGCCGATGATTCATCCGGCTGATCGCAATCCGCTTGACCGCGTCGACGATCGCCACATGCGGCGCGCATTCTTCATGCGCGATCGGCGCGACCAGCGTATGCAGGCGCAGCGGATGCAGCGGCAAGCGCAAGCCGAGCGGTTCGAGCAGCGCGAGGCTGCCGTACCCGGCGGCCACGACGACCGCGTCCGCATGGATCACGTCGACCTCGCGCGAACGCGACGACGCGCCCGGCCGTGGCGCCAGTTCTACCGACGCCCGCTGACCTTCGAGACGGATCGCGGAGACTTCGCAGCCGAGCATGAATTGCACGCCGCCCTGGTTATCGAGCGTCTGCTTGATCAGCTTGGCGAACAGCGGCGAGTTGGCCGTGCGTTCCTGATCGAACAGCACGCCGCCGGCGAACTCCGGCTCGGCGCGCACCGAGTGCTCGAACGCGCTGCATTCGGCGGGTGTCAGCACGTGATGCGGCACTTCGTTCTGGCGCAGCAGTTCGAGCGCCGGCTGGGTCTGCTCCCACTCCTGCGCGGAGCGCACGAGGTACAGCAACCCGCTGGTCTGTTCGAATTCGAGGCCGAAGCGCGCTTCGACGTCGGCCATGGCTTCGCGCGACAGCTCGATCAGCGGACGTAGCCGGCCATATTGGCGGCTGAAGGCCTCGGGGTCCTGCAAGGTGGCGAGTTGTTTGACGAACTGGCGCGCCGGGCCGGTGAAGCCGGTCTTGCTGATTACGCCGTTTCTGGCGTTTTGCCGGCTGGCCATGAAAGTCGGACCGAACCAGACGTCGAGCGGCGTGGGCAGCACGGTGCCGCCGTGGCCATAGGTCGCGCCCTGCGCCACCGTGGCGTGACGCTCGACGACGCAGACCCGGTGACCGGCCGCGCGCAATTGATAAGCGGTGGCGACGCCCGCAATCCCGCCGCCGATGACGATGACATCCATGTTCTGATTCGAATGGCCGACGGGACGCCGAAGCGGCGCGCTCCCGTTGAGCGTGACATGCGGCGCGCGTTGCCCGGTCTGACTCATTGCCTCAGGCCGCTCGCGCCGATCTGGTGAAAGGCCGAATGATAGCAGTCAAAGCGCTCGCGCGGCCACGCGGGCGGCACGCCGGAAAGCGTCGCGCGGCGCGCCGCGAGCAGGCCGAAAGCGCACCGGCAAGGCCGCCGGAAGCCCTTTCCCGGGGTATAATCTCGGACTTCCTTTCCGCCTCACGTCGCCTGCACGCGCGACTTCTCGGCATCACTGAGCGACGCAAAGTCAAGTCCATGGCCCACTTCTCGTGTTTCCCCGGCGCTTCGGCCCTTTCCGATTTCCGTCAAACCCGCCTGCTCGACACGCTCACGCGCATCGACCCGAACATCATCGGCGTGCGCGGGCAGTATCTGCACTTCGTCAACGCCCAGAGCGAGCTGTCCGCTGAAGACACGGCGAAGATCGAAGCGCTGATGCACTACGGCGATCCGCTCGAAGAAAGCAAAGAGCGCGGCACGGCCGAAACCTTCCTCGTGGTGCCGCGCTTCGGCACGGTGTCGCCGTGGGCCAGCAAGGCCACCGATATCGCGCATCTGTGCGGTCTCACGCAGGTGCGCCGGATCGAGCGCGGCGTCGAGTACACGGTCACGCTGAAGAGCGGCCTGCTGGGCGGCAAGAAGGCGCTCTCCGACGAAGCCCGCGCGGCCGTCGTCGCCGCGCTGCACGACCGCATGACCGAAAGCGTGTCGAGTTCGCGCGAGCACGCGCTGCATCTGTTCGACGAACTGCCGGCCAAGCCGCTGCAAACCGTCGACGTGCTCGGCCACAGCCGCGGCGCGCTGGAAGCGGCGAACACGGAACTGGGCCTGGCGCTCGCCGACGACGAAATCGACTACCTCGTCGACGCGTTCACGAAGCTCGGCCGCAACCCGACCGACGTCGAACTGATGATGTTCGCGCAGGCCAACAGCGAACACTGCCGTCACAAGATTTTCAACGCGGACTGGACCATCGACGGCGAGAAGCAGGACATCTCGCTGTTCAACATGATCCGCAATACCGAGAAGCTGAACCCGCAAGGCACGATCGTCGCGTATTCGGACAACTCGGCGATCATGGCGGGCGGCATGGCCGAGCGCTGGTTCCCGCGCACGCCGGCCGACCTCGGCGCGAGCGAATTGCCGGAACACTACCGCCGTGGCGTCGAACTCACGCACACGCTGATGAAGGTGGAAACGCATAACCACCCGACCGCGATCTCGCCGTTCCCGGGCGCCTCCACCGGCTCCGGCGGTGAAATCCGCGACGAAGGCGCGACCGGTCGCGGCGCGCGTCCGAAGGCGGGTCTCGCCGGCTTCACGGTGTCGAATCTGGCGTTGCCGGACGGCGTCGAGGCATGGGAAAACGCGCGCGACGTTGCGCAGCCCCTCACACACCGCAATCCGGCCGAGCAGCACGAAGCGTATGGCCGTCCTGACCGCATCGCGTCGCCGCTGCAAATCATGATCGACGGTCCGCTCGGCGGCGCCGCGTTCAACAACGAATTCGGCCGGCCGAATCTGGGCGGCTATTTCCGCGCTTACGAGCAGAACGTCGCGGGTCTGGTGCGCGGTTATCACAAGCCGATCATGATCGCCGGCGGGATCGGCAATATTTCCGACCAGCACACGCATAAGCACGATCTGCCGGAAGGCTCGCTGCTGATCCAGATCGGCGGCCCGGGCATGCGGATCGGCATGGGCGGCGGCGCGGCGAGTTCCATGGCGACCGGCACGAATACCGCCGAGCTCGACTTCGACTCGGTGCAGCGCGGCAACCCCGAAATCGAACGCCGTGCGCAGGAAGTCATCAACGCGTGCTGGCAGCTTGGCGACAAGAACCCGATTCTGAGTATTCACGACGTCGGCGCGGGCGGCTTGTCGAACGCGTTCCCGGAAGTGGTCGACGGCGCGAGCAAGGGCGCGTTGTTCGATCTGCGCAAGATCCAGCTCGAAGAGAGCGGCTTGTCGCCTCGCGAAATCTGGTCGAACGAAGCGCAAGAACGTTACGTGCTGGCCATCGCGCCGGCCGATCTGCCGGCGTTCGAAGCCATGTGCCAACGCGAGCGTTGCCCGTTCGCGGTGATCGGCACGGCAACCGCCGAGCGTCAACTGAAGGTGATCGACTCCGAGCAGAACGCGGACAGCGCGCATCAGCCGGTCGATATGCCGATGGAAGTGCTGCTCGGCAAAGCGCCGCGCATGCATCGCGACGTCAAGCGGGTCGAGCAGAAGCTGGAACCGGTGGACGTCACCGGGATTGCGTTGCCGGACGTCGCGGTCAGCGTGCTGCGTCACCCCACGGTTGCGAGCAAGTCGTTCCTGATTACCATCGGCGATCGTTCGGTGGGCGGCACGACGGCGCGCGACCAGATGGTCGGCCCGTGGCAAGTGCCGGTGGCCGATGTCGCGATTACCACGATGGACTACGCGGGCTTTACCGGCGAAGCGATGACCATGGCCGAGCGCACGCCGCTCGCCGTGATCAACGCGCCGGCGTCGGGCCGCATGGCGGTTGGCGAAGCGGTCACGAACATCGCGGCCGCGCCGATCGCATCGCTCGACAAGCTCAAGCTGTCGGCGAACTGGATGGCCGCGTGCGGCGCAGCCGGCGAAGACGCCGCGCTGTACGACACGGTCAAGGCGATCGGCATGGAACTGTGCCCGGCGCTCGGCATCAGCATTCCGGTCGGTAAAGATTCGCTGTCCATGCGCACCAAGTGGGAAGACCACGGTGTCGCGAAAGAAGTGGTCGCGCCGGTCTCGCTGATCATCTCGGCGTTCGCACCGGTTGAAGACGTACGCAAGCACCTCACGCCGCAACTGCGTCGTGCGAACGGTACGGACGGCGTGGGCGACTCGGTGCTGATCGCGATCGACCTGGGCCGTGGCCAGCATCGTCTGGGCGGCAGTATTCTCGCGCAGGTCACGCAGCAGGTCGGCGACACGGTGCCGGACGTCGACGATCCGGAAGATCTGAAGCGTTTCTTCGCCGCGATCCAGGCGCTGAATCAACAAGGCAAGCTGCTCGCGTACCACGACCGCTCGGACGGCGGCCTGTGGGCGACGGTGTGCGAAATGGCGTTCGCGGGTCACGTGGGTGTGTCGCTGAACGTCGACATGCTGGTGCTCGATCCGAGCCACGAATCCGACTACGGCGACGCGAAAGACTGGGCCAAGCAGACCAGCGGCCGCCGCGAAGACCGCACGATCCGTGCGCTGTTCAACGAAGAACTCGGCGCGGTGATCCAGGTGCGTGCAACGGACCGCGATTCGGTTCTGGCCGCATTGCGCGAACACGGCCTGTCGGCGTGCTCGCATGTGATCGGCAAGCTCAACGAGCGCGACACGATCGAAATCTATCGCGACGCGAAGAAGATCTACGAAGCGCCGCGCACCGATCTGCATCGCACGTGGAGCGAAGTGAGCTGGCGTATCTCGCGTCTGCGCGACAACCCGGCTTGCGCCGACGCCGAATACGACATGCTGTCGGACGCGGCCGATCCGGGCATCACGCCGGTATTGAGCTTCGATCCTTCGGAAGACGTGGCCGCACCCTTCGTCGGCAAGAGCGCTCGTCCGCGTGTCGCGATCCTCCGTGAGCAAGGCGTGAACTCGCACCTCGAAACCGCGTACGCATTCGACCGCGCCGGCTTCGACGCGCACGACGTGCACATGAGCGATCTGCTGGCAGGCCGTGCCAATCTGGCGGATTTCGCCGGGGCGGTGGCCTGTGGCGGCTTCTCATACGGCGACACGCTGGGTGCCGGCGAAGGCTGGGCGAAGGCGATCCGTTTCAACGCGCAACTGGCCGATATGTTCGCCGCGTTCTTCGGTCGCGAAGACACGTTCGCGCTGGGCATCTGCAACGGTTGCCAGATGATGAGCAGCCTCGCGTCGATGATTCCGGGCGCAGAAGCGTGGCCGAAGTTCACGCGCAACAAGTCGGAGAAATTCGAAGCGCGCTTCTCGCTGGTCGAAGTGCAGGCTTCGCCGTCGATCTTCTTCAACGGCATGGAAGGCTCGCGCATTCCGGTGGCAATCGCTCACGGCGAAGGCTATGCGGACTTCTCGCAGCAGGGCGACGCGTCGAAGGCGGCGGTGGCCATGCGCTTTGTCGATCACCGTGGTCAGGCGACCGAGCAGTATCCGTTCAACCCGAACGGCTCGCCTGACGGCATCACGTCGGTCACCACGCCGGACGGCCGCTTCACGGTGCTGATGCCGCACACCGAGCGCGTGCATCGCGCGGTGCAGATGAGCTGGCATCCGGAAGGCTGGGGTGAAGGCAGCACGGACGCAAGCCCGTGGCTGCGCGTGTTCCAGAACGCACGCCGCTGGTTGGGTTGAGGTTGAGCAGAAACAAAAAAACCGCCCTCGGGCGGTTTTTTTTCACACTGGGCAAAACGTAAAACAACCAGGCCATCAAAGCAAACAAGCCGCCCGAGGGCGGCTTGTTCGTTTTAGCCAGTGGGCAAGTAACCCGCTTACTGAATCTTCGCGTTCTTACGCAAACCTTCTTCGAACGCTTGCAGCTTTTCCTGCTGGATCTGCTGCACGATCTGCGGGCGCACCTGCTCCAACGGCGGCGGCGTGATGGCGCGCGTATCGTCGAGACGAATGATGTGCCAGCCGAATTGCGTATGCACCGGCGTGTCGGTCATCTGGCCTTTCTGCAGATGCGTGGCCGCGTCTGCGAATTCAGGCACATAAGCCTTCGGGTCCGACCAGTCCAGGTCGCCACCGTTCTTGCCCGATCCCGGGTCCTTCGAGTATTGCTTGGCCAGATCTTCGAAGCTTGCGCCGGCCTTGATCTTCGCGATCAGGTCCTTTGCCTGCTGTTCGTTGTCCACCAGGATATGGTGCAGGTGATATTCCTTGCCGCCCGCATCTTTGATCAGCGCGTTGTAACGCGCGGTGACTTCGGCGTCGCTCGGCGTGTTGTTCTTCACGAAGTCTTCGATCAGCGCGCGCAGCACCACGGTTTGTTGCGCGACGGCGATTTGCGCCTTGATGTCCGGACGATTCGGCAGGCCGCGACGCAGGGCTTCCTGCATCAGGATTTCGCGGTTCACCAGCTCTTCGCGCACGGCCGTTTGCAGTTGCGGCGTGTTTTGCTGGCCTTGATGCACCAGTTGTTCGATCAGCGCGTCGGCGCGTGCTTTCGGAATCGGCGTGCCGTTCACGACAGCGATGTTCTGTGCAAATGCAGGTGCGGCCGCGAACGCAGCCAGCAATACCCAAAGGTGGGTTTTCTTCAAGGTCATCGGAAGGTTCCTAGCGGGGCAACAAAGCGAATTCTTCGGGCGTATACGCCGTGATTGCAAGGGCATGAATGCCGCGCTGCATGGCATCGGCCAGCGCATCATACACCATGCGATGCCGCGCCACGCGGGCCTTGCCGGCGAATGCGGCGGCCACGATCGTGACACTGAAATGACCGCCGGCCGAGGCGCCGGCATGGCCCGCGTGCTGCGCGCTGTCGTCGCTAATCTGGATCGACGCGACCGGCGCGAGCGCGGCGGTGAGGCGCGCTTCGATCAGCGCGGCGCGTTCGGCGGTGGTGGCGTGCATGAAAACATTGGCTTCGGTCATGTCATTCTTCCTTCATGTACTTCGACAGCCACAAGCTCTGTCCGACGATAAACACCACGAGGCAGCCGGTCGCGCCGAACAGCTTGAAATTGACCCACTGGTCGGTGGTGTAGTGGTACGCGACGAACAGGTTGACGAGCCCGAGCAGCACGAAAAAGATCGCCCAGACCACGCTCAGCTTGCCCCAGATCGCGTGCGGCAGCGTGATCTGCTTGCCCATCATCGCTTCGATCAGGTTCTTGTTGAAGGCCAGTTGCGAGACGATCAGCGCAACGGAAAACGCCCAGTACAGCACGGTCGGCTTCCACTTGATGAAGGTGTCGTTGTGCAGCACGAGCGTCGCGCCGCCAAATACGGTGACGACGCCGAGGCTCACCCACAGCATCGGATCGACCTTGCGGTGACGGAACGCCACCCACGCGATCTGCACCAGCGTGGCGACGATCGCCACTGCCGTCGCCGTGAAAATGCCCCAGATCTTGAAGGCGACGAAGAACAGGATGATCGGGAACAGATCGAACAGGAATTTCATTATCTGGTCGGGAATTCGCAGAAGGAGTCGAGGAATGAGGGACGCGGCGCGAAACGGCCGGCGGGCGCCTGCAACGCAGGCCCCACCGGCAATGCGCCGGACTCCGCGCTGCGTTACTTGGGCTCGAATTGTAACGCAGCCGAATTGATGCAGTAACGCAGACCCGTGGGCGCCGGGCCGTCTTCGAACACGTGGCCCAGATGCGCGCCGCAGTTCTTGCATTGCACTTCGATGCGCAGCATGCCGTGCGCGCGGTCGGTTTTCTCGGCGATCACTTCGCCGTTGATCGGCTTGAAGTAGCTCGGCCAGCCGCAGCCGGCGTCGAACTTGGTGTCGGATTCGAAGAGCGGCGTGCCGCAGCACACGCAGTCGTAAATGCCACGGTCCCAGTGGTCGTTATATTGGCCCGTGAACGGGCGCTCGGTGGCCGCGTGGCGCGTCACCTGGTATTCGATGTCGGAGAGCTGCTTGCGCCACTCGGCGTCGTCTTTCTGCACGGCGGGGACGTCGGGGGTGTTGGGGTTGAGGTCGTCGGGCTTGTTCATGGTCGGGGTTCCTGTCTCGGGGCTTGTTTTGGGGACTGCACTACGACGAGCAGCTCACTTCCAGCGAACTTGCCCAGTCGGGCGGCAGCCCCGCATACGCTTCATGCTCGGGCTGTTCGTCGAACGGGCGGCGCAGCACCGCCGCCAGACGCTCCACTTCGGAGAAATCTTTCTCTTTCGCGCGGCGAATCGCCGTTTCCGCCAGATGATTGCGAAGAATGAATTTGGGGTTGACCCGGTTCATTGCAATGGCGCGCGCGGCGTCGTCGCGTGTTTCATGGGACAGGCGCGCGCGGTAGTCGTTCGCCCACGCGTCGAACGCGGCGCGGTCGAGGAACAGGTCGCGCACCGCCGTGTCGCCGCTCGCGTCGTGTTTCGACACGCGCGCGAGATGGCGGAACGTCAGCGTGAAATCGGCGCGGTTGGCGTGCATCACCTCGAACAGACGATTCACTAATGTGTCGTCGCCGTCTCGTTCGGTCTCGAGGCCGAGCTTCGCGCGCATGCGCCGTTCCAGCGCTGGCGCGAAACGCTCCTTGAAACCGGCGAGCACGCGCTGCGCGTCTTCGATCGCTTTGTCGCCGCGCACGCTTTCTTCGTGCTGTTCGCCGAGCAGCGGCAACAGCCCTTGCGCCAGACAGAACAGATTCCAGTAGCCGATCTGCGGCTGCATCTTGTACGCGTAACGGCCTTGCGAATCGGAGTGATTGCAGATGTAGCCGGCGTCGAATCCGTCCATGAAACCGAACGGACCGTAGTCGATCGTCAGGCCGAGAATCGACATGTTGTCGGTATTCATCACGCCATGGCAGAAGCCGACCGCCTGCCATTCGACCATCAGATCGGCGGTGGATTTCACGGCTTCGTCGAGCAGCGCGAGATAGGGGTCGTCGGCGTCGCGGCAATGCGGATAGAAACGCTCGATCACGTGATCGGCGAGCGCGCGCAGCGCGTCGGTGCGATCGTTCGAATAGAAATGCTCGAAGTGGCCGAAGCGCACGAAACTCGGTGCGACCCGCGTGACCACCGCGGCGGTTTCGATCTCTTCGCGCCGCACCGGCTGATCGGAGCCGACCACGCACAGCGCGCGAGTGGTCGGAATGCCGAGGTGATGCATGGCTTCCGAACACAGAAACTCGCGGATCGACGAGCGCAGCACTGCGCGGCCGTCGCCCATGCGCGAATAGGGCGTGCGCCCCGCGCCTTTGAGTTGCAGCTCGAAGCGTTGACCGTGATGCGCGACTTCACCGAGACCGAGCGCGCGGCCGTCGCCGAGCTGGCCGGCCCATACGCCGAACTGATGCCCCGAATACACCGAGGCATACGGCAGCGCCTCGGCGGGCCATTCGCGCGTGGCGTTGCCGGAGAACAGTTCGGCGAAACCGGGGTCTCTCTGGAGCCCCGGCTCTAAACCGAGCAGCGCGGCGGTCTCCGCGGAGAAGCCGACCATGTACGGCGCATTGAGCGGCGCCGCCGGCAGACGGGTCAGGAAGACGCTGCCGAGCCGCGCGAACGCGTTTTCAGGCGAGGTGACAAGGGCATTGGAAAGAGCCGCTAACGGCCCGGATAACCCTGCAAAGCTTGGGGAAAACGACATGTTGAGCGCCTCTGGATTAACCGATATTGTAAGTCCGCGCCCGCGGCGCTGCAGGCTGGCTTCCAGCCGCTTCGTCGCGGATAGTCGGCCGGCATGCCGGAGGGTGTTGAAGCAACCAGAAACCAGGACGAGGAAACTTCTCTTTATGACGACGCCGCTGCTTGGACAGATGATGGACGTGCCGCTCACCGTATCCTCGTTGCTCGCGCATGCCGCGCGGCATTTCGGTGGCACCGAAATCGTGTCGCGGCGTATCGAAGGCGACCTGCATCGCTACACCTACCGCGATTGCGAAAAACGCGCCAGGCAGCTCGCGCAGGCGCTGATCGCGCTGGGCGTCGAACCGGGCGAACGGGTGGCAACGCTGGCATGGAACGGCTACCGGCATCTCGAAGCGTATTACGGCACGACCGGCTTCGGCGCGGTGTGCCACACGATCAATCCGCGTCTCTTTCCCGACCAGATCGCCTACATCGTCAATCATGCCGACGACGCCTACGTGATGTTCGACACCACGTTCGCGCCGCTGGTCGACGCACTCGCGCCGCAGTGCCCGAAAGTGCGCGGCTGGATCGCGCTCGCCGACGAAGCGCATCTGCCGGCCATGCAAACGCCGGTGCTCAGTTACGAAACGCTGGTCGATGCGCAAGACGGCAACTTCGCGTGGCCGGCGCTCGACGAGCGCCAGGCTTCGTACCTTTGCTATACGTCCGGCACGACGGGCAATCCGAAGGGCGCGCTGTACTCGCATCGCTCGACGGTGCTGCATGCGTTCGGCGCGGCCTTGCCCGATGCCATGAGCCTGTCCGCGCGCGACGCCGTGCTGCCGGTCGTGCCGATGTTCCATGTGAACGCATGGGGCATTCCGCACAGCGCGCCGTTGACCGGCGCGAAGCTGGTGTTCCCCGGCAAGGACCTCGACGGCAAGTCGCTTTACGAGTTGATGGAAAGCGAACGCGTCACGTATTCCGCCGGCGTGCCGACCGTATGGCTCGGTTTGCTGAACTACCTGCGCGAGGCGGGCGTGCGGTTTTCGTCGTTGAATCGCACGGTAATCGGCGGCTCGGCGTGTCCGCCTGCCATGCTGCGCGCCTTCGAGGACGACTACGGCGTGCAGGTGATTCACGCATGGGGAATGACCGAAATGTCGCCGCTCGGCACGCTAGCGAAACTGACGTGGGAGCAATCGCAACGTCCGCTCGCCGAACAGCGAAAACTGCTGGAAAAGCAGGGCCATGTGCTGTACGGCGTCGATATGAAGATCGTCGGCGAAGACGGTCAGGAACTGCCTTGGGACGGCGTCGCGTTCGGCGATCTGCATGTACGTGGGCCGTGGGTGATCGACCGGTATTTCCGCAAGGACGATTCGCCGCTGGTGGACGGCTGGTTTCCCACCGGCGACGTCGCCACCATCGACCCGGACAGTTTTCTGAACATCACCGATCGTTCGAAAGACGTGATCAAGTCCGGCGGCGAATGGATCAGTTCGATCGACGTCGAGAACGTCGCGATCGCGCATCCGGCGGTCGCGGAAGCGGCCTGCATCGCCTGCGCGCATCCGAAGTGGACCGAGCGGCCGCTGCTGGTGGTCGTCAAGCGCGCGGGCTTCGACGTGACGCGCGAGGAGCTGCTCGCGTTTTACGACGGCAAGGTCGCCAAATGGTGGATTCCCGACGACGTCGCCTTCGTCGACGAACTGCCGCACACGGCCACCGGCAAACTGCAGAAGCTGAAGCTGCGCGATCTGTTCCGCGATCACGTGCTGCCGTCGGCATTGGAAGACCAGAAGGATTGTCCACTGGTTAGGGGAAACCCCGCCTAACAGTAAATTGAACGAGCGTGCTTTTTTGTGTATTCTGCCTGCTGACCCCGGTTAATCGATCAGCGAGTCGAGCAGCGAGTCGCCCACTCGCTGGCAACAAGCGGACAATGATCCGACTCGATGAACCGGACGGGCGGCGCATCATGCGCCGCCTCAACCGCAACATGGCATGAATCGCATGGAGGCAGGCAGAGATGGCAGTGGACTACACAACTCATGACGGCGTGGCCGTCATCACGCTGAACAATCCTCCCGTGAACGGCCTCGGCCTGTCGACGCGAGCCGGCATCGTCGAAGGAATCGAGCGCGCGCAGAGCGATCCGGCCATCAAGGCCATCGTGCTGACGGGCGCGGGC
Source organism: Paraburkholderia bryophila (assembly GCF_013409255.1). Lineage (NCBI taxonomy): Bacteria > Pseudomonadati > Pseudomonadota > Betaproteobacteria > Burkholderiales > Burkholderiaceae > Paraburkholderia > Paraburkholderia bryophila. Next base: position 779,211 of record NZ_JACCAS010000001.1, on the reverse strand, counting down.
AAAGCCTTTTCGGGCGGCGCCGACATCACCGAATTCAACACGCCGAAAGCGACCCAGGAGCCGACGCTCGCCACCGTCATCAAGGTGGTCGAAAGCAGCGCGAAGCCGGTGATCGCGGCGATTCACAGCGTTGCAATGGGCGGCGGTCTGGAATTGGCGCTCGGCGCGCATTACCGCATCGCGGCGCCCGGCGCGCAGATCGCGCTGCCGGAAGTGAAGCTCGGCATTCTGCCGGGCGCGGGCGGCACGCAGCGTCTGCCGCGTGCCATCGGCCTCGAAGCGTCACTCAACATGATCGTGTCCGGCGCGCCGGTCCTGTCCGAGAAGCTGGCCGAGTCGGGTCTGTTCGACGAAGTCGTGCAAGGCGATCTGGCCGAAGCGGCGCTCGCGTTCGCCCGCAAGGTCGGCGCGAAAGAAGGCCCGCATCCGCGCGTGCGCGATCGCAAGATCGAGCATCCGAACGCGGCCGGTTTCATCCAGTTCACGCGCAACACCGTCTCGGCGATGGCGAAGCATTTCCCCGCGCCGCTGAAATGCATCGACGCGGTGGAAGCGGGCGTGCAGAACGGTTTCGACAAGGGCCTCGCGTTCGAACGCGAATGCTTCGTCGCGCTGGTGCAGACACCCGAGAGTCACGCGCTGCGTCATGCGTTCTTCGGCGAACGCGCAGCCAGCAAGATTCCCGATGTGCCGGCCGATACGCCGGTGCGCGACATCGCCCAGGTGGCGGTGATCGGCGCGGGCACGATGGGCGGCGGCATCGCGATGAACTTCATCAACGCGGGCATTCCGGTCACGCTGCTGGAAACCAAACAGGAAGCGCTCGATCGCGGCGTCGCGACGATCCGCAAGAACTACGAAGCCACCGTCAAGAAGGGCAAGCTCAAGCCCGAGGCGCTTGAACAGCGCATGGCGTTGATCACCCCCACGCTGTCCTACGACGACCTCAAACACGCCGATCTGATCGTCGAAGCCGTGTTCGAAGAACTCGGCGTGAAAGAGCAGGTATTCAAGCGTCTCGACGAAGTCGCGAAGCCCGGTGCGATTCTGGCGTCGAACACGTCGACGCTGGACGTCGACAAGATCGCCGCCTTCACGAAGCGTCCGCAGGACGTGGTCGGCATGCACTTCTTCAGCCCGGCCAACGTGATGAAGCTGCTCGAAGTGGTGCGCGGCAAGGACACGGCGAAAGACGTGCTCGCCACCGTCATGAAGCTCGCGAAGAAGATCAAAAAGACCGCAGTGGTCTCGGGCGTCTGCGACGGCTTTATCGGCAACCGGATGATTGAGCAGTACATCCGTCAGGCGCTCTTCATGCTCGAAGAAGGCGCGCTGCCCGCGCAAGTCGACAAAGCCATCGAGAAGTTCGGCTTCGCGATGGGCCCGTTCCGCATGAGCGATCTGGCCGGCAACGACATCGGCTGGGCGATCCGCAAGCGCCGCTATCAGGAGCATCCTGACATGCACTATTCGAAGATCGCCGATCGTCTGTGCGAGACCGGGCGCTTCGGCCAGAAGACCGGCGGCGGCTGGTACGACTACAAGGCGGGCGACCGCACGGCGTACCCGTCGAAGGTGGTCGACGAGATGATCGGCGCGTTCTCGAAGGAAGCCAACGCCGAGCGCCGCAAGATCAGCGACGAGGAAATCGTCGAACGTCTCGTGTTCGCGCTCGTTAATGAAGGCGCGAAGATTCTCGAGGAAGGCATTGCGTCGAAGGCGTCGGATATCGACATGGTCTATCTGACCGGCTACGGCTTTCCGCTGTATCGCGGCGGTCCGATGCTGTACGCGGATACCGTCGGGCTCTACAACGTCGAGCGCGCGATTCGCCGCTATGCGGCGCGGCCGAACGGCGACGCGTGGCAACTCGCGCCGAGCATCGCGGAACTGGCGGCCAAGGGTCGCGGGTTCAACGGCTGAACACTCGACTGAAACGCCTCAGGTGGCGCGTGCCGGCCAATCCGCCGCACGGCGAAACGCCGGCGCGCCACCCTCGACATCTGGAAGGAGACATACATGACTGACGCCGTAATCGTATCGACCGCCCGCACGGGCCTCGCCAAATCCTGGCGCGGCGGTTTCAACATGACGCACGGCGCGACGCTCGGCGGCCACGTGACGCAGGCCGCGGTCGAGCGCGCGAAGCTCGATCCGGCACGCGTCGAAGACGTGATCATGGGCTGCGCCAATCCGGAAGGCGCGACGGGCATGAACATCGCGCGGCAGATCGCACTGCGCGGCGGCCTGCCGGTCAGCGTGCCGGGCATGACGGTGAACCGCTTCTGCTCGTCGGGCTTGCAGACCATCGCGCTTGCCGCGCAACGCGTGATCGCCGGTGAAGGCGATGTGTTCGTCGCGGGCGGGGTGGAATCGATCTCGTGCGTGCAGAACGAGATGAACCGCCACATGATGACCGAAGGCTGGCTCAGCCAGCACAAGCCGGAAATCTACTGGTCGATGCTGCAGACCGCGGAAAACGTCGCCAAGCGCTATTCGATTTCGAAGGAACGTCAGGACGAATACGGCGTGCGCTCGCAGCAACGCGCCGCGGCCGCGCTCGAAGCCGGCAAGTTCAAGGACGAGATCGTGCCGTTGACGGTGCTGGCCGGTGTCGCCGATAAAGCGAGCGGCCGGCTGTTCACGAAAGAAGTCACCGTCAGCAGCGACGAAGGCATTCGCGCCGACACCACGCTCGAAGGCGTGTCGAAGATCCGTACCGCGATGCCGGGTGGCGTCGTGACGGCGGGCAACGCGAGCCAGTTTTCGGACGGCGCGTCGGCCTGCGTGGTGATGAACGCGAAGGTCGCGGAGCGTGAAGGCCTGCAGCCGCTGGGGATTTTCCGCGGCTTCGCGGTGGCCGGTTGCGAGCCGGACGAGATGGGCATCGGACCGGTGTTCGCGGTGCCGAAGCTGCTCAAGCAGGCTGGCCTGAAGGTCGAGGACATCGACCTGTGGGAGCTGAACGAGGCGTTCGCGGTGCAGGTGCTGTATTGCGCCGACAAGCTCGGCATTCCGCACGACCGCCTGAACGTGAACGGCGGCGCGATCGCGGTCGGCCATCCGTACGGTGTGTCGGGCGCGCGGCTGACTGGCCATGCGCTGATCGAAGGCAAGCGGCGCGGCGCGAAGCTGGTGGTCGTGACGATGTGTATCGGCGGCGGCCAGGGCGCGGCGGGGTTGTTCGAAGTGGTGTGAGGCTGTCTTTCAGTCCTGTTTTTCAGCCCTGTCTGTCAGCCTTAAGGCATCGCCATGCCGAGCGCCGGCAGGCTCAAGGTCCCTTGATCGACGAAACGTGTCGTGCTCATCAAGCCGCCCGCGAGCTTGCCGCGCAGCAGGTAGGGAATCTGCCCCGACTGCGCGACGCCCGCGAACGCGAAGGCCTGGCGCACGGCGGCGAAGGCCGGCACGGTCAGCGGCACATTGACGACCGTTTCGCCGTAGCGCGGCACGGTGCCGCCCTGATCGCTGACGCCGCTGGCGAACGGCTTGCCGTTCAGTTCGAGCGCGAGCGAGACGCCGTCGAAGCTCACCGCCGATTCATTGGGGTTCTGCACCCGCAGTTTGACGTTGAAGCGCAATTCGAGTCCCTGGCTGTCGATCGGCTCGATGCCGGCCACGTTCACGCGCAACGGGTCGCCGCCGAACAGGCTGGCGCAACCGTTGAGCGTCAGCGTGACGACGGCGCCGAGGGCGGTCAGACGAACGAGACGGCTGGACAGCAACGCGCGAAGAAAGGACATGACCGGCACCTCGAAGGAAGCGGGTTGGATCATGCATTGTACTGGGCAACGATGAGCCGGCCGGCGCGGGTCAGGCGGCGCGTCGCCACCAGGTTTTGACGAGCCCGGCCAGCGATTGCTGAGCCTGGCGAATCAGGCCGTACAGGTCGTTTTGCAAAGGGGCGCGCTGCAACACGAACGCTGCAGCTTGTCCCTGAACCGCGCTGATCGACACGACGCCGCGTTGCGGCGTCACGAAACATTCGCCTTCCTGCAAGGTGATCGTGGTGACGGGCACGGCGTTGCCGAGCCAGGCCAGCGAGTGGTCGCGCAACTGCAGTTGCAGCGCGCCTTCCACCGCCACGATCGCGGTGTGCGCACGCAGGTCGTGCAGGGCCAGTTGACCGGCAGGCAGGCGCGAGGGCGCGGCGTCGCGAGAAGGGAAGGCGTGGGGTTGACGGAGCGACATGAGCGATTCCTTTAAACCGTTTTCATGCCACACAGCTTAGGGAGTCCGTCGACGTGAAAACAGCCGCAATGCCCGACTATCTGAACCGGTACAGTGCAGCCTTTCAGCGTGCTGTATCGGTCCGAATGGCGCCGATGTGTATCTGTTGCAGCACGCGAACAGTCCGCACCATCGTCGCATGACACAGACCACTTCCCTGCAAGACAGCCCGCGGTCGGCGGAGCGCGCCGCGGACAGCCGGCCGCTTTACCGGCAACTGGCCGATCAATACCGCCGTGCTATCGGCAACGGCGTGCTGCGCCCGGGCGACCGCATGCCGTCGATGCGCGCATTCATGCAGCGCCACAGCGTGAGTCTCGCGACGGCGACCGAAAGCTACCGCGTGCTCGAACGCGCCGCGCTGATCGACGCCCGGCCGCGCGCCGGTTATTTCGTGCGGGTCCCGCCAGCCGCCGCGTTGCCGGCCGCCGCCGAACCGGACGCGGCGGATCTCGCCTTGCAGCCGGGCGCCGCGCAATTCGTCGGGATTCACTCGACGATTTCGGCGATCGTGTCGACCTACCGGCGCTATCCGGACGCGCTGAATCTGGGCGGCTCGACCGCGTCGCCCGATCTCTATCCGACCGCGGCGTTGCAGAAAACCGCGCTGCGCGCGTTGCGCCGGCAGCCCACCTTGCTGACCGCCGCCGGCCACGATCATGGCGACCCGGCGTTGCGCGCGGTGATCGCGCGGCGCGTGCTCGAGGCCGGTATCCAGATCGGCGCGGACGACGTCATCATGACCCACGGCGGTATCGAAGCCATGAACCTCGCGTTGCGCGCCGTGACTCAACCGGGAGACACCGTCGCGGTCGAGTCGCCGTGTTTTTTCGGCCTGCTGCAGGCACTGGAAAGCCTCGGTTTGCGCGCGCTCGAAATTCCCGCCAGTCCGAGCACCGGTCTTGCCGTCGAAGCGCTGGCGTTCGCGCTGCAAACGCATCCCGACATCAAGGCCGTGGTGGTCGTGCCGCACCTGCAGAACCCGCTCGGCAGCGTGATGCCCGACGCGCACAAGGCCAGGCTGGTCGAACTGTGCTCGCAGGCCGGCATTGCGCTGATCGAGGACGATCCGTATCGCGAACTCGTCGACGCGGCGTCGTCGCCTCGCTCGCTCAAGGCCTGGGACACCGATGGCACCGTGATCCACTGCACGTCGTTCAACAAGACGCTGGCGCCCGGCCTGCGGGTCGGCTGGATCAACGGCGGCCGCTGGCATGCGCGCGTCGGCATGCTGAAGTTCGCGCAGTCGCGCCATAACGAGCCGTTGGCGCAGGTCGTGCTCGCCGAATTTCTGGAAACCAGCGCGTATGAGCGGCATTTGCGGCGCTTGCGTGACCGGCTGCGGATTCAGCGCGAGCGGATGGCGGCGGCGATTGCCGCGTCGTTTCCGGACGGCACGCGTTTCACGCCGCCGGGCGGCGGGATGTTTTTCTGGATCGAGCTGCCGCGCGAGGTGTCGTCGTCGGCGTTCTTCGAGGCCGCATTGCTCGATGGCATTCGCGTGATGCCCGGCACGGTGTATTCGAACGCGGGACGCTTCGATCATTTCATTCGCCTGAGTTGTCCGAGCACGGATATCGAACTGGCCGACGAGGCGGTGCGCAAGCTCGGCCGACTCGCCACGCGGATGGCCGCGCATGCGAAAACGCCATAGCGGGTATCATTTCCTGCTGCCAGGCGCCGAACCCGCACAACCCGCTTGACCCGTATCGCGTCGTTATTCATCACGCGTCGAGCACGAATTCAGATAACCGCAATGACCGATTCATCTTCATCCCAAGCCAATAGCGCGACTTTGCCCGAGAGCCCGTTCGTCGACCGGCTCGGCGCGCAGCTCGTGTCCGCGGCGGACGGCGCCAGCGAAGTCGTGCTGCCGCTGCAGCCCGATCACATGAACACCTGGGACGTCGCGCACGGCGGCGTCACGATGACGCTCGCCGATGTGGCGCTAGCCATGGCCGCGCGCAGTCTCGCCGGCGACGGCGTCGGCGTGGTTACCGTCGAAATGAAAGTCAACTTCATGCAACCGGGCCGCGGCGAGTTGCGCGCGACCGGTCGCGTGCTGCACCGCTCGACTACCATGGCCTTTTGCGAAGGCGAGATTCGCGACAGCGAAGGCCACTTCGTCGCCAAGGCGCTCGGCACATTCAAATACATGCGGCGCCTCGCGGTGGGCCGCGATGTGACGCAGCAGCGTTTGCGCAGCGACCCGTCGGCGAAACCCGGTCCGAGCGACGGTTGATGGCCTGCTGCGGCGCGCTGGCCGCGAGCGTGCGTGCGTGCCTGCGTGTGCGCGTGTGCTGTCCCAACACCGTGCGCGCCGCTTTTGCTTCTCACGACTGCACCCCGTTTCAGATTACTCGCCGATCAAACCGGCAACTCATGGAGACGAACGTCATGCCCCAGATCAACCGTCAACTCGTGCTGGCTTCGCGCCCGCAAGGCGCTGTCACGCCGGACAATTTCAGGCTCGTCGAAACGCCGCTCGCACCGCTCGCCGATGGCGAATTGCGCGTGCGCAATCACTTTCTGTCGCTCGATCCGTACATGCGCGGCCGCATGAACGACAGCAAGTCGTACGCGGCGCCGCAGCCGCTGGACGAAGTGATGATCGGCGGCACGGTCGGTGAAGTGGTGGAATCGAAGAACCCGAAATTCGCGGTAGGCGACAAGGTCGTCGCAATGTTCGGCTGGCAGGAATACGGCGTCTCGAACGGCGCGGGCGTGCAGAAAGTGGACGACACGCATGTGCCGCTGTCGGCCTATCTCGGACCGGTCGGTATGCCCGGCGTCACCGCGTGGTACGGGCTGAACCGCATCATCGCGCCGAAGGCGGGCGAGACCGTGGTGGTCAGCGCGGCGAGCGGCGCGGTGGGCAGCGTGGTCGGGCAACTGGCGAAGCTGGCCGGCGCGCGCGCGGTCGGCATTGCGGGCGGCGCGGACAAGTGCCGCTATGTGGTCGAGACGCTCGGCTTCGATGCCTGCGTCGACTACAAGGCCGGCAATCTGTACAAGGACCTCAAGGCGGTGACGCCGGATGGCGTGGACGGCTACTTCGAGAACGTCGGCGGTGAAGTGCTTGACGTGACGCTGGCGCGCATGAACGCGTTCGGCCGGATCGCGCTGTGTGGGTTTATCGCGGGCTACGACGGCCAGCCGCTGCCGCTCAAGCATCCTTCGCTGATGCTCACGCAGCGTTTGCTGGTGCAAGGCTTTATCGTCAGCGAGCATATGGAAGTGTGGCCGGAAGCGCTGAAGCAACTCGGCACGCTGGTCGCGCAGAACAAGCTGCAATATCGCGAGACCATCGCTCAAGGTCTGGACGCGGCGCCCGAGGCATTCATGGGGCTGCTCAAGGGCAAGAATTTCGGCAAGCAGCTCGTCAAGCTGATCTGTGCCAACCAGGGAGTCGCACGATGTTCGAATTCACAGGCAAGGTGGCGGTGATCACCGGCGCGGCGAGCGGCTTCGGCCGTGCGTTCGCCGACAAGGGCGCGGCGCTCGGCATGAATCTCGTGCTAGCCGACGTGAATCCCGAGGCGCTCGCGCTGACCGTCGACGCGTTGCGCGCCGGCGGCGCCGACGCGATCGGCGTACCGACCGACGTCGCCAGCGCGGCCCAGATCGAAGCGCTCGCGCAGGCGGCGCTCGACGCGTTCGGCAAGGTGCATCTGCTGTTCAACAACGCGGGCGTGGGCTCGGGCGGCTTCCTGTGGGAAAGCTCGGTGAACGACTGGTCGTGGGTGTTCGGCGTCAACGTGATGGGCGTCGCGCACGGCGTGCGCGTCTTTACGCCGATCATGCTGGCGCAGAACGAGCCGGCGCATATCGTCAATACGGCGTCCGTGGCGGGCTTGCTGTCGCCGCCCGCAATGGGCATCTACAACGCGTCGAAGCATGCGGTGGTGTCGCTCACCGAGACGCTGTATCACGACCTGCAACTGGCGCAGGCGGCTCAGGTGACGCAAGCGGCAGAAGCGGGGCAAGGTGCCGGTGCGGCCGGTGCTCTGGTGGGCTGTTCGCTGTTGTGCCCGGCCTTCGTGCCGACCGGTATCGCCAACGCCGAACGCGCGCGCCCCGCAACGCTGCGCAACGACAGCGGCCCGACCCGCTCGCAGATCGCCGCCGGCAAGCAACTGCATCGCGCGGTGCAGTCGGGCAAGCTGAGCGCCGCCGACGTCGCCGATATCACCTTCGAAGCGATCGCCGCACGGCGTTTCTACATCATCACGCACCCGGGCATCATGGCGACGGTGGAACTGCGTCATGAGGATATCGAGCACTTGCGCAATCCGACCGATCCGATGTCGTTGAAGCCCGAAGTGAAGAACGCGGGTTAGGGGTTCGCCAGCACGACCGGCGAGTTACTGCGTTGTGACGTGTTGCGATGCGAGGTTCGCCGGTTCTTTTCTACTTTTTTGGCGCGTTTGCGCCTTTAGACGCACCATGCCGCTGAATCCGAAGATCGAGCAGGTGCTCGACATGATCTCGCGGGCCAAACGTCCGCAGTTTCATGAAATGACTGCGCAACAGGCGCGCGCGTCGTACGAAAAAAGCGCGCCGATCCTGGAGGTCGCCAGCGCGCCGATGTTCTCCGTCGACGATCTGCGCGTGCCCACGCGCGACGGCGCGACGATTCGCGCGCGTCTTTATTTTCCGGTCGAACCGGGCTGGGCTGAGCCGGTTCCGGCGCTGGTGTATTACCACGGCGGCGGTTTCACGGTGGGCAGCGTCGACACGCACGACGCGCTATGCCGGATGTTTGCGCGCGACGGCCACTGCGCGGTGTTGTCGGTGGATTACCGTCTCGCGCCCGAGCACAAATTTCCTACCGCGGTCGATGACGCGTTCGACGCGTTGCGCTGGCTGCACACGCACGCGGCGGAATACGGCATCGACGAAAACCGCCTGGCGGTGGGCGGCGATAGCGCGGGCGGCACGCTGGCGACGGTTTGCGCGGTGCTCGCGTGCGACGCGGATATCGAGCTCGCGCTGCAATTGCTGATCTACCCCGGCACGAGCGGCCATCAGCAAACGGAATCGCATGCGCGTCTGGCCGACGGGTTCCTGCTGTCGGGCGAGACGATTCAATGGTTTTTCGATCACTACGTGCGCGATGCAAGCGATCGCGACGACTGGCGTTTCGCACCGCTCGACGGCCAACGCGGCGCGCCCGCTTTCAGCGGCCTCGCGCCGGCCTGGATCGCGACCGCCGAATACGATCCGTTGAGCGATGAGGGCGACGCCTACGCGGAAAAGTTACGCGCAGCGGACAACCTGGTCATGTTGCGACGCTACCCGGGCATGATCCACGAGTTCTTTAAGATGGGCGGTTTCGTGCCGGATGTGGCGCAAGCGCATGCGGACGCCGCGGCGGCATTGCGCGGGGCGTTCGGCATCGAGTAGCGGTGGGGTGTGGCTGCGGGGTGTGGCCTGGTTCGGCGATGTGGACTAGCAGTGTCGCCAATCAGATTGCAGTTCGCTCGACTGCTCGACTGCTCTGCTTGCAACAAGCGAGCCGTCAGACCGCTTATCCAGCAATCTCACGTTCGATATTGAACGCGAAGCTGCGCTCGAAGTCGCCGGGCCGCACGATCCGGTGCGAGCCGTTATCGTCGCTGCGCTCGGCCACGGCCACGCTGATCACGTCGCCATGCGCGGCCACGCGCAACGCAGTCGTGCCGCGCGTGCCGTATTCCGGCGTTTCGATAAACGCCGCCGACAACGCCCGTTCGCGTTCCAGCGGAATGCCGGTGGACGGCAATTCGTCGTCGCGTGCGAGGCGCGGGTCGCGCATCAGATCGATCAGCCGTTCGAGCGGCGGCAGGGTCGGGCGTGCGAGCAGGGCGCCCAGTTCGGCGCGCTTGTTGACGAGCTTCGGCCACGCGGTATCGAGCACCGCGTTCGAAATGCCGTGCGTGCCCGCTGCGAGCAGCGCGGGCGCGAGCGACGAACGGTTGCAGTACCAGCCGAGTTCCCGGCGCGTCCAGTCGCCCACCAGCAGATTGAAGCCGTTATAGATGTCGCCGGTTTGTGCGACGTGGCGCAGATAGGCGAGCGGCGTTGTGTGCGGCTGACCCTGCGCGTCGCGCGCGGCGCCGCTCAGCCAGTCGCTGACGAGCGTGCCGCGGGTCGGCGCGTCGGCGCGCATTTCATGCGGCGCGCGGTAATTGGTCAGCGCGGCGAAACGGCCGTCGCGCGACACGCCGAGCCACGTGCCGCCGCCTACCAGATCGCGGCCGGCCAGCACGGCCGGCGCGTCGTGCCACCAACCGACCGGTTCGGCGGTGCGGCGAAAGAATTCGTCGCGGTTCGCGGCGAGCGTGAAGAGCGGGCCGTCGACCGCATCGGGTCGCCAGTCGAAGACGATCAGGCACATCGGGGGAGGGTCTCCTTTGCCGCTCAAACTTCAGTCGGCAACCCATACGGCAGCGCAAGAAACCGCAACCCCGCACCCTCCGCCGCGCCCAGATGTACCGAGCCGTTTTCCAGCGCGGCGAGCTTAATTTCCACCAGCAGATCGACCCCGCCTTCCGGCGCCGACGCCGCGTTCACCACCATCCCACACGGCTGACCGGGATCGTCCGAATGAAACAGCTCCGTGCCCGCCTTGACCGTGTCCAGTTCACCGGCCACATTTGCCAGCGACGTGCGCCGCTTGATCGTGCCGCGATACTGGCTGCGCGCCACCACTTCCTGACCCGGATAGCAGCCTTTGCGGAAGTTCACCGCGCCGAGCACGTCGAAATTGACCATTTGCGGCACGAACTGTTCAACCACCGGCTGGGTGATGCGCGGCTCGCCGGCGCGAATGTCGAGCCAGTCCCACACCGCTGGCGACACGCGTTTGAGCGTGTCGTCCAATGCCGGCAGATGCGCTTCGATCTGCGCCTTCGGGCCGATCCACAGATAACGCAGCCGGTCGAGCGCGTCCGGCACGCGGATCAGCGAGCCCGCCGGGCCGTCCACCTTCACATGCACGCCGTCCGGCAGCGCGTCGAACACGCCCGACAGCGCGTGGCGCACGTCGCCGGCGAGGCCGACCACCGCGACTTCGCCGCTCGCGTCCACCAGTTTGGCCTTGGCGCGCAGTACGAACATCGACAGCCGTTTTTGCACCGCCGCCTGCACGTCTTTCGACACCAGCAGGCGGATCGCCTCGCCGCTGCGCCACGTCAGGAACGACGCCAGCAGCCGGCCCTTGGCCGAGCAATAGCCGGCCAGCCGCGCGTTGGCGGCGTCGAGATGCTGGGTGTCGTTGGTGAGCTGGCCGTGCAGGAAGCTCGCCGCGTCGTCGCCGATCGTGTCGATCACGCCGAACTGCGTGAGCGGCATGTAGGCGCCGTGCTGGACGACGGCGTCGAATTCAGCGGCGGACGGACGCGGCAGCATGGGCAGCGCGACGGGCGAAGCCGGCGCGGCGGCAGCAGCGGAAGGGTTGACTGAGGTAGTGCCTGAAGCGGTAGCGAGCGGTGTGTTCATGGATTCGGAGAACAGTCAATTCTGACTTTAGCTAAGGCAAACAAGTATTATATGCAGTCCACTCCTGTCCCGTTCGGCATGTCCCTCCTGAAGAAATGTTTCGTCGCCGGCTCAATCGTCGTTGTGCTGGCCGTAGCCGCCGTTGCAGCCGGCTATCACTGGGCCACCAGCCCGCTCGATCTGAACCCCGCGCAACTCGACGTCACCGTCAAACCGCATAGCAGCCTGCGCAGCGTCACCTTGCAACTGAATCGCGGCGGCGTGCCGGTCGAGCCGGAGCTGTTCGTCATCATGACGCGGCTGCTGGGGCTGCAAAGCGAGCTGAAATCGGGCAACTACGAGTTCAAGACCGGCGTGAGCCCGTACGAGGTGCTGCAAAAGATCGCTCGCGGCGACGTCAACGAATACGTGGCGACCATTATCGAAGGCTGGACCTTCAAGCGCATGCGCGCCGAACTGGACGCCAATCCGGCGCTCAAGCACGACACGGCCGGCATGAGCGACGCCGATCTGATGACGGCGATCGGTGCGCCGGAAGCGTCGATCGGTAACGGCGAGGGGCTGTTTTTCCCCGACACCTATCTGTTCGACAAGAACACCAGCGACCTCGACGTGTACCGTCGCGCGTATCACCTGATGCGCCAGCGTCTCGACGAAGCGTGGCTCGCGCGCTCGCCGAATCTGCCGTACAAGACGCCGTACGACGCGCTGACCATGGCGTCGATCATTGAGAAGGAGACCGGCAAGCCGTCCGACCGGCCGATGGTGGCGGCGGTGTTCGCCAACCGTCTGCGGGTGGGCATGCCGTTGCAGACCGACCCGACCGTGATCTACGGCATGGGCGACAGTTACACGGGGCACATCCGCAAGAAAGACCTGCAGACGGACACTCCCTACAATACCTACACCCGGATGGGTTTGCCGCCTACGCCCATCTCGCTGCCCGGTGTCGCGTCGCTGCAGGCGGCGATGAACCCGGCGCAAAGCACCGCGCTGTATTTCGTGTCGCGCGGCGACGGCAGCAGCATCTTTTCCGACAACCTCGGCGATCACAACAAGGCCGTGGACAAATACATTCGAGGGCAATGATGGCGCGGGGCAAATTCATTACGTTTGAAGGCATAGACGGCGCCGGCAAGACCACGCATCTGAGCTGGTTCCGCGAGCGCCTCGAGCACAAGGTGGCGAGCACGGGCCGCGCGGTGGTCATGACGCGCGAACCGGGCGGCACGCCGCTCGGCGAGCAGATTCGCGAGATCGTGCTGCATCAGAAGATGGACCTCGAAACCGAGGCGCTGCTGATGTTCGCGCTGCGTCGCCAGCATCTGGCCGAGGTGATCGAGCCGGCGCTCGCGCGCGGCGACTGGGTGCTGTCGGACCGTTTCACCGACGCGACCTTTGCCTATCAAGGCGGTGGCCGCGGGCTGCCGCGCGACAAGCTGGAAACGCTGGAGCGCTGGGTGCAGGGTGGTTTTCAGCCGGATATGACGGTGCTGTTCGACCTCGACCCGGAAGTCGCCGACGAACGGCGCAGCGCGGTGCGCGACCCGGACCGTTTCGAGAGCGAATCGACGGCGTTCTTCAACCGCACCCGCAGCGAATATCTGCGCCGCGCGGAAGAAGCGCCGTACCGGTTCGCTATCATTGACTCTTCGCAGACCATCACGCGTATTCAGAAACAGCTTGAAGAGTTGATTGCAGTTCTTTGATTTTAAAAGAATATAACCCTGGTTTATAACGGTTAGCAAAGTTCGAGCGGTGTCTCGCTTTGCTTCGCTAGCCGATTGATTTCAAAGAGAAACGATGATTTATCCGTGGCAAGCCGATGACTGGAACCGCCTGCAACAATTGCGCGGCCACTGGCCGCATGCGTTGTTGCTGCATGGACAAGGCGGCATCGGCAAGCTGCGCTTCGCGCAGCATCTCGCGCAAGGGCTCCTGTGCGAGGCGCAGCAGCCCAACGGCGAACCGTGCGGCGCCTGCGTGGCCTGCAACTGGTTCACCCAGGGCAATCATCCGGACTACCGGATCGTCGTGCCCGAGGCGCTGGCCGCCGAAGCCGGCCTGAACAGCGCCGCGGACGAAAAAGCGGACAAGGCCGACGCCGACGAAGGCAAAAAGACCCGCGCGCCCAGCAAGGAAATCAAGATCGAGCAGATTCGCGGCTTGCTCGACTTCGTCGGCGTGGGATCGCACCGCGGCGGCGCGCGCGTGGTGGTGCTGTATCCGGCCGAAGCGCTGAACATCGCCGCGGCCAACGCGCTGCTGAAAACGCTCGAAGAACCGCCGGCGGGCGTCGTGTTCCTGATGGTATCGGCGCGCGTCGACCGTCTGCTGCCCACCATCATCAGCCGTTGCCGCCAGTGGCCGATGAGCGTGCCCGCGCCGGAACTGGCCGCGAAATGGCTGGCCGCGCAGGGCGTGGCCGACGCGCCCGCGCTGCTCGCCGAAGCCGGCGGCGCGCCGCTCGCGGCACTTGCGCTCGCCAGCGACGAGAATCGTGCGCTGCGCGACTGGACCCTGAAGCAACTGGCAGCCGGCGCCGCGTGCGACGCGTTCGCCTGCGGCGAGGCGCTGCAAAAGCTGCCGGTGCCGCTGGTGCTCGGCTGGCTGCAACGCTGGATGTACGATTTGCTGGCACAGCGCACTGCAGGCGCGCCACGCTATTTTCCGCAGGCTTCGGCGGCGTTGACGCGCTGCGCGTCGCAGGCGGACGCCAGCGCGTTCGCGCGTTTCATGCGGACGGTGACGCGTCAACGCGCGGTCGAGAACCATCCGCTGAATGCGCGGCTGGTGTTCGAAGAACTGTTTCTCGGCTACCGCGAGTTGTTCGCGTAGGGCCGCTGCGGTTTTTAAGCCCCATCCGGGTCCGTTCGGGTCTTCTCCCTGACCTTCTACCTCACCTTCAACGCACCATGAGCCTTGCCTACCGCGATGCCACGCTCGACGATCTGCCCGCCATCGTCGCTATTTACAACTCGACCGTGCCGTCGCGGCAAGTCACCGCCGACCTCGAACCGGTCAGCGTCGAAAGCCGTCTGGCGTGGTTTCACGCGCACGGCCCGCATAAGCGTCCGTTGTGGGTGGTGGAAGATTCGCAGCAGCCCGGCCGCGTGATCGCCTGGTTGAGCTTTTCGGATTTCTACGGCCGGCCGGCCTATCTGCGCACGGCGGAAGTCAGCATCTATCTCGACGAAAGCGCCCGTGGCCACGGCCTCGGCAAGCAACTGCTGGCGGCGTCGCTGGCGGCCGCGCCGGCGCTCGGCATCGACACGGTGCTGGGTTTCATCTTCGGCCACAATGATGCGAGCTTGCGGCTGTTCCGCGGCTTCGGCTTCGACACGTGGGGTTCGCTGCCGCGAGTCGCCGTGCTGGACGACGTGGAGCGCGATCTGGTGATTCTCGGCAAGCGCCTCGACGCGCCGACGGAAGCCGCCGAAGTCGACTAAACCCGACTAAGGCCGCCCGAAGCCGCCCGATTCACCTCACGCCATTTTTACGCAGGACCTCACCATGTTTGTCGATTCGCACTGCCACATCAACTTCGAAGGACTCGCCGACCGCCTGCCGCAGGTGCTCGAGAATATGCGCAGCCATTCGGTCACGCATGCGCTGTGCGTGTCGGTCGATCTGGAGACGCTGCCGTCGGTGCTGGAGATCGCCAGCCAGCACGATAACGTCTACGCGTCGGTGGGCGTGCATCCGGATCACGAGGACATGCGCGAGCCGAGTCTGGCCGAGCTGATCGAACTGGCCGCGCATCCGAAGGTGGTGGCGATCGGCGAGACCGGGCTCGACTACTACCGTCTGGAAGGCCGAACGATCGCCGACATGGAGTGGCAGCGCGAGCGCTTTCGCACGCATATCCGCGCGGCGCACGCCACGGGCAAGCCGTTGATCATCCACACGCGCTCGTCGTCGGAAGACACGCTGCGCATCATGGCCGAGGAGCGCGCGAGCGAGCCGGGCGGCGTGATGCATTGTTTCACCGAGCCGTGGGCTGTTGCCGAACAGGCGCTGGCGCAGAATTTTTACATTTCGCTGTCGGGCATCGTCACCTTCAAGAGCGCGACCGACGTGCAGGACGTCGCGCGCCGCGTGCCGCTCGAGCGTTTGCTGATCGAAACCGATTCGCCGTACCTCGCGCCCGTGCCGTATCGCGGCAAGCCCAATGAACCTGCGTACGTGAGTTATGTCGGACGCTACATCGCGCAGCAACGCGAGATGCCGGACACGGCGCTGGCCGCCGCGACGACGCAAAACTTCTTCCGGCTCTTTAAAATTCCCGTGCCGACTGGTGCGTGACCTTACAAAGTCGATAAAATTCAAAAGGATAGGGAAGGTTCCTAAAGCACAATATGAGAAATATTCCGATGTCGATCGTTGCTATTCAAAAGACTTCCGCCGCGCGCAGCGCGCGGGTTCCGGCGCGCCGCAGCGTGTTGCGCGCGTCGCGCGCGCTGCGCTCGGTGTTCGCGGCGACGCTGGCTTGCGTCACCTTGAGCACGCTGATCGCGTCGCCGGCTCAGGCCGCGCCGATCGACTCGCTGATCAAATCGGTCAAGTTCGACGACGTCGACGGCGTCAACAAGTTGCTCGCCAAGGGTATGGATCCGAACAGCGTCGATAACCAGGGCATTCCGCTGCTGGTGATCGCCGCGCGCGAAAAATCGGACAAGGTGGGCGCCGCGCTGCTCGCGAATCCGAAGACCAATATCGAGATTCAGGACAAGGCCGGTGAGAACGCGATGATGATGGCCGCGCTGAACGGCGACCTCGATTTCGTCAACCAGTTGATCGCGAAAGACGCCGAAGTGAACAAGAAGGGCTGGGCGCCGCTGCATTACGCGGCCGCGAACGGCCACGACGACATCGTCAAGGTGCTGCTCGACCATTCGGCCTACGTCGACGCAGGCTCGCCGAACGGCACCACGCCGCTGATGATGGCGGCGCGCGGCGGCCATGTGTCGACGGTGAAGCTGCTGCTCGACAACGGCGCGGATCTGACGGTGAAGAACCAGATCGGCCTGACGGCGCTCGATTTCGCGAAGACTTATAAAGAGCCGGACGTGGTTGAAGGGCTGACCGCGCGGCTGCAGCAGATGCAGCAGAAGTAAACGGCGCGGGAATGGTGAGCGGGCGCGTACAGCGCACTGACGGGTAGAAACGCCGAGGTGCCGGAATGGCAAAGCACCGAGGTACCGAAGTGCCGAAGCGTGAACGCGGCACAGCACCGTTCACCCGTTCCCCGCAGTTTTGCCTGCAGATAGCGCCAGTTGACGCGCTTGCGCTTCGCAAAACAGTGCAGAATGACGACTTTGGCGCGCCGCCTGGGCGCGCCGTCCGGATGCGGCGAAAGACCGCCTGATAAACGACCCTGGAAAGGAACACCATGCTGCGGGCTTTGATTTTCGCCAGCGCGCTTGCCGTACCGCTATCGGCAGCCGCGTTCACGGGGGGCGACCTCAACAAGCTGTGCACCAAGACTGACGTGGCATCGCGCAGCGCATGCGCGGCTTATATCGAAGGCGCCGCCGACGGCATCTTCAATACCATCGACGCAATCGGCGGCACGACCGGGCCGCGAGTCGGCCAGTATTTCTGCTTGCCGCAGGACGCGCGCTCGGCGCAGTTGACCGACGCGGTGCGCAAGTACATCGCGGAAAATCCGATCGTCGCGGGCTATAACGCCAGTACGGCGATCTCGCTTGGGCTCGGTAAGGCATTTCCTTGCAAGAGCGGTAATTGATCTGAATAGGCTCGACGCCCGGTGCACGCTCGACGAGCGCGCACCGGGCGCTCGGCATGGATCGCGCTTTCTCCTTCGGCCTGGCACGATATGGGCTGAATCGGTCTGAAACCCGCCCCGGGTTTGTGTTCGACCCGCCGTCGTATGGCCCGTCCATCCCCATCCCTCAAGTCAGGAGGACCATGCCCCCCGTGCCCACTCTCGACGACTTCGCCCGTATCGCCGAAGCGCCGCTGCATACCTGGCTCGGCGCGCTGATCGTGTCGGTCGTCGCGGCGCTGCTGGCGCTCGGCATCCAGCGGGTCGGCGCGCGCATCGTCACGCGCATCGCGCGGCCTTATCCGCTGACCAGCGTGGTGCTGCGCTATATCGACAAACCGTCGCGCCTGTTCCTCGTGATCCTCGCGCTGGAGGCGGTGTGGTGGGAGGCGCCGGACACGCTCACGTTTATCACGCCGCTGCGCGACGCCGCCGGCATCGCAATGATCGGCGCCATTACGTGGCTGTCGGTGCGCTCGGCGGCCGCGATCGGCGAAGCGATCATCCAGGCTCATCCGCTGGATACCGCCGACAACCTGCAGGCTCGCCGCATCCATACGCAGGCACGCGTGCTGGCGCGTTCGGTGATGCTGGTGATCGTGATTATCGGGGTGGGCGGCGCGCTGATGACCTTCCCGAACGTCCGGCAGATCGGCGCAAGCCTGCTGGCGTCGGCGGGCGTGGCGGGGCTGGTCGCCGGTATCGCGGCGCGGCCGGTGCTCGGCAATCTGATCGCCGGCCTGCAGATCGCGCTGTCGCAGCCGATCCGGCTCGACGACGTCGTCGTGATTCAGGGCGAGTGGGGGCGCATCGAGGAAATCACCGGCACGTACGTGTCGGTGCGTTTGTGGGATCAACGGCGGCTGATCGTGCCGTTGCAGTGGTTCATCGAAAATCCGTTCGCCAACTGGACGCGCAGCAGTTCGCAGATAATCGGCACGGTGTTTCTGTACGTCGATTACCGGATGCCGCTCGCGCCGTTGCGAGAGGAACTGGCGCGCATCGTCGAGGCCGCGCCCGAGTGGGATCGCCGCGTGCAGGTGCTGCAGGTCACCGACGGCACCGAACGGTCGATGCAGTTGCGCGCGCTGGTCAGTTCGCTCGATTCGGGGCTGAACTGGGACTTGCGCTGCCGCGTGCGCGAGGGGTTGCTCGAATTTATCCAGAAGTACTATCCGCAGTACCTGCCGCGGGCGCGCGCCGACGTGTCGGCCGAACTCGAGAACGGTAAGGGCGAACCGCTCGACTGGGTGCCGCGCGGCTTGCATACGCCGGCCGGTAGCACGGTTGCGCATACCGAGGCCGATCCGGTGGCGAGCCGTAGTGGGAGGGGGCCGGTGGCGGATGCCGCGGCGCAGGTGAAGACCAAGGCGCAGGAAAAAGTCTGACGGAGCGGCGCGACGCGACGCGACGCGGCTTACCACCGCCAACCGCATTCATCCGCTTGCAGATCGATGCAACTGATCGGGCACTAAAGCGGTCGAATGGTCCACTGACTCACGAATCCGGCGCGGCAGGGGCGTGCTTCGCGCCGCACGAACCAAGGAGGGCACATCATGGGCCGACTTATCGTCGTGTCGAATCGCGTCGCCACGCCGACGGAAACCAAGGGCTCGGCCGGCGGTCTCGCGGTCGGCGTATTCGGCGCGCTGAAAGACGCGGGCGGCGTGTGGTTCGGCTGGAGTGGCGACGTGGTCAGCGAGACCGTCGCCAATGCCGGTCCGACGCTGGAGCAGGACGGCGCGGTGACCTTCGCGACCGTCGGCCTCACACGCAAGGATTACGACCAGTATTACCGCGGTTTTTCGAACGCGACGCTGTGGCCGGTATTCCACTACCGCAACGACCTCGCGCGCTACGAGCGCGAAGAATACGCGGGCTACCGGCGCGTCAACGCATGGCTCGCGCACAAGCTGATCAAGCTGCTCGAACCCGACGACGTGATCTGGGTTCACGACTACCATCTGATCCCGTTCGCCGAAGCGTTGCGCAACGAGGGCATCACGAACCGCATCGGTTTCTTCCTGCACATTCCGTTTCCCGCGCCGCAGATTCTGCTCAACATTCCGCCGCACGAAGAGCTGGTGAAGTCGCTGTCGTGCTACGACCTGCTGGGCTTTCAGACCGCCACCGACGAGCTCGCCTTCCACGACTACGCAACACGCCACGCGCGCGGCTCGGTGAGCGCGGACGGCCGCGTCGAAGCGTTCGGCCGCAAGCTGCGCACCGGCGTTTACCGGATCGGCGTGTTCCCGGACGAAATCGCCGAGCAGGCGCAGCGCTACGAAAGCCGCCAGCATGTGCTCGACCTCAAGCAGAGTCTCGAAGGGCGCAAGCTGATCATGAGCGTCGACCGGCTCGATTATTCGAAGGGGCTGGTCGAACGCTTCCGGGCCTTCGAGCAATTGCTGGAACGCTCGCCCGAATGGCGCGGCAACGTCACGCTGGTGCAGATCGCGCCGCCCACCCGTTCGGACGTCGTCACGTATCAGAAGATCCGCCAGGATCTGGAGTACGAAGCAGGGCGCATCAACGGTCGCTACTCGGGGCTCGACTACACGCCGATCCGTTATCTGAACCAGCAATACGATCGATGGAAACTGATGTCGCTGTTTCGCGAGTCGCAGATCGGTTTCGTGACGCCGCTGCATGACGGCATGAATCTGGTCGCGAAGGAATATGTGGCCGCGCAGAATCCGGACGACCCCGGCGTGCTGGTGCTGTCGATTTTCGCGGGCGCGGCGGCCGAGTTGAGCGGCGCGTTGCTGGTCAATCCGCATGACGCAATCGGCATGTGCGAAGCCTTGCAGCGCGCGTTGCAGATGCCGCTCGACGCGCGTCAGCGGCGTCACGAGATCAACATGGCGGCGTTGCGCAAGAATGATCTCGGCGTGTGGCGCGATACGTTCCTGGCGGATTTGCGTAGCGTGCCGGTGCAGAAGCCGGGCAAGGGCGGCGGGCACCGGTGATGAGGCGTGTTGAACGGAGGGTTTTATCGCGCGGGCTGTGGCTCGCTTTGCGCGGCGCATTCGACCGGGCGTCGTCCGCATGCTGACGACGTTGGCCATTGCCGGTTACCGGTCGTTGCGCGAACTGGTCGTGCCGCTCGGCCGCCTGAACGTGATCACCGGCGCGAACGGCAGCGGCAAGTCGAGCGTGTATCGCTCGCTGCGTCTGCTGGCGGAAACGGCGCGCGGCGGTGTGATTACGTCGCTGGCGCGCGAAGGCGGTTTGCCGTCCACGCTATGGGCCGGTCCGGAGCGCTTCTCGCGCGGCATGCTGGCGGGCGAATTGCCGATCGAGCCGCTGCGCCGCAAGGATCCGGTGAGCCTGCGGCTCGGCTTTGCCGGCGATCAGTTCGGCTACGCGATCGATCTCGGTCTGCCGCCGCTCAACAAGGACACGCTGTTCCCGCTCGACCCCACCATCAAGCGCGAGTGCATCTGGAGCGGGCCGGTATTGCGGCCGTCGGCGTTGCTGGTCGACCGGCAGGGCCCGGCGCTGCGCACGCGCGACGAGCAGGGCGACTGGCAGACCATCCCGCAACCGGTCGCCAGTTTCGACAGCATGATGACGGAGTTCTCCGACCCACGGACCGCGCCAGAAATGATCACGGTGCGCGAGCAGATCCGCTCGTGGCGCTTCTACGACCATTTCCGCACCGACGCCGACGCCGCCGCGCGCCTGCCGCAGATCGGCACGCATACGCCGGTGCTGTCCAACGACGGCGCGGACCTCGCCGCGGCCTTGCAGACCATCCGCGAGATCGGCGACCCCACGGCGCTCGCGGCGGCCATCGACGACGCTTTTCCCGGCTCGCAACTCGACATCTCGACACAGGACGGCCGCTTCGAAGTGATGATGCGTCAGCACGGCCTGCTGCGGCCACTGAAGGGCGCGGAGTTGTCCGACGGTACCTTGCGCTATCTGCTGCTGGTCGCCGCGTTGCTGACGCCGCGTCCGCCCGCGTTGCTGGTGCTGAACGAACCGGAGACGAGCCTGCATCCGGATCTGCTGCCGGCGCTGGCCCGCCTGATCGCGCGGGCGGCGTTGCATTCGCAGGTGCTGGTGGTGTCGCATGCCGCGCGCTTGATCGCGGCGCTCGAACGCGAGGAGGAGAGTCAATCCATCGTGCTGGAGAAGCATTTCGGCGCCACCCGGATCGCCGATGCGGACGATCGCGACCTGCCCGCGTGGAAATGGCCGGCGCGATAATTGCGGCCTTGCGATTGTTCGGCCCGATAAGCGCCTGACGCGGCCTCAGGCGGCCTCGAAGCGGCCTTGACGCGGGCCCGAGACTGAACAGGCAACCCCGTGCGGTGTTTGCCCGACTGTGCCCAACGCCCCGTGCAATGTAAGCTGAATGTAACAGCGCCAGGGAAATGCAAGACGTGGCGCTTTTTGTTGTCCTGTGGTGAATAATGATTCGATGCCGGTCATGCAGATGCGCTTTGCATCGACCGGCGCAATCGGCGTCGCCCTGCGCGGAGAGCGTCGCTGACGCGCCCCGCCGCAACGCGCAAGCCGTCAGTTTACGGAGACAAACCTGCTATGAAGATTGCCCAGATCGCCCCTTTGACCGAATCGGTGCCGCCCAAGCTGTACGGCGGCACGGAGCGCGTCGTGTCGTACATCACCGAGGCGCTGGTCGAGCTTGGCCATGACGTGACGTTGTTCGCGAGCGGCGACTCGGTGACCAGCGCGAAGCTCGAGCCGGTGTGGCCGCGCGCGCTGCGTCTCGATCCGGGCATTCGCGACCGCGTGGCGCCGCACATGCTGTTGATGGAACTGGTGCGCCGCCAGGCAGACCAGTTCGACGTCCTGCATTTTCACCTCGACTATTACTCGTTCTCGGTCTTCAAGCGTCAGGACACGCCGTTCGTCACGACGATGCACGGCCGCCTCGACCTGCCCGAACAGCAGCCGGTGTTCGACACGTTCAACACCGCGCCGGTGATCTCGATTTCGAACGCGCAGCGTCATCCGTTGCCGCAGGCCAGGTGGCTGACCACCGTCTATCACGGCTTGCCGGAGCAGCTCTACACGCCGCAGCCGGTCGAGCAGAAATACCTCGCGTTTCTCGGCCGGATTTCACCGGAAAAGCGGGTCGACACCGCGATCCGCATTGCCGGCCGCTGCGGTATGCCGATCCGCATCGCCGCCAAGGTCGATTCCGCCGACCGCGAGTACTTCGAGCGCGACATTCGGCCGTTGCTGGATCTGCCGCATGTCGAGTTTATCGGCGAGATCGCGGATCATCAGAAGGCCGAATTTTTGTCGGGCGCGCATGCATTGCTGTTTCCGATCGACTGGCCGGAGCCGTTCGGCCTCGTGATGATCGAGGCGATGGCGTGCGGCACGCCGGTGATCGCGTTCAATCGCGGCTCGGTGCCGGAGGTGCTCGAAGACGGCGTGACGGGCTTTATCGTCGAGGACGAGATCGGCGCGGTGGCGGCGGTGAATCGCCTGCACAAGATGCCGCGCGCGGGCGTGCGCCAACGCTTCGAGGAGCGCTTCACGTCGCACCGGATGGCGCAGCAGTACGTGGACGCGTATCAGTCGGTGATTCGCGCGCAGAAGCGGTCGCGTTTCAAGGTGATCGACAAGTCGGGAAGCTGAGGCGGAGCGAGCGGGCTCGCTTGCTGCCTGCTTCGCGCGGTACGGCACGGCAAAAAAAAACGGCGATGCGTTTATAACGCATCGCCGTTTTCTCATGGTCGCTTGATGTCGATTCACGCCGCCTCACACCGCCGCGCACGGAACCGGGCGGATCAGAGTCAGGCCCGCCAGACCAGCACGCTGATTGCGCGCCTTAGATCTTCAGGCGCGAAACCTTGGTGCCCTGCAGCGACAGATCGCCCATCAGGCCGGCATTCGTCAGCACGAATACCTCGACCGGCGCAGTGGCCGTGGTCGTGTCGACGGCGCCGTTCGCGCCCATTTTCACCAGCGCAACGGAGGCGTCGCCGCCCACCGACCAGCCGTCCGCATTGCGGAATTTGTCCAGCGCGTCTTGCGTCATGAACAGGAAGATGATGGCCTTCGACTGTGCGCCCGCCTGCAGGCCGAACGAGCCGGAAATCGTGCTGTAGTAGCCGACCGTGCCGCCGCCGACGCGCAGCGACCCTTCGCCGTACTGACCGCCCACGATGAAGCCCGCTTGCAGCACCGACGGGAACACCAGCACGCCGCGCGCCTTCGAGACGAGTTCGCGCGAACCCTGCACGGTGGTGTACAGGCGCGACATGGTGCCGTCGACGCTCGCGTCGATCGACTGACGCTTCGATGCGTCGGTGGACGAGGTGTTTTTATTGTCGCTGTTGGACGTAGTCGTACAACCAGCGAGTGCAAGGCCTCCGAAAGCGAGCGCAGCGGTCGTCTTCAACATGAAGTTTCGTCTTTGCATCGTTTTTCTCCGTGATGGTTCCGGGTCGCAACGCCGGATGATTTGGCGGGTTGCCTATGAGTTATATCACACGCAAACGGAAAAGGCGTACCTCGCTGCCAGGCGTGAAGCCTTGTGTGGCGGGGCTTTGCGGGTAATCGTAAGACGCCGTGCAGTAAATTTGACCTGGTGCAAAAGACTGCCGGATCGGACCCGGCGGCGCGTTCGAACGGGTTGTTGGCGAATCGCCGGAGACGTGGATCGACTTCGGCGGCGCCCGGTCAGCGCGGTTCGAAACGTCTCTTTTTACCGATTCCGGGCTCGTCAGGCGGCGCTGCAATAGAACTGAAAGTGTTGCCGCGACGCCTCAGATCGGCGTTGCGGGTGGGCGTCGTCAGCGCTCGTCAGCCATGGTTCGCTGGACTCTTGACCGGCGGCGGCGGCCGGCGCAACGCACGCCGCACCATGCCGATCAGCACGCCGATCAGGAACAGCGTCACGGCCGGCACGATCCAGTAGCCGACGAATGCATGCCACAGATAAGCCATCAAGGTGGTGCGACGCACGCTGTATTCGTTGCGCGCGTCCTGCTGGCGCGGCGCATTGGCGGCCAGCACGTCGGCCGGGCAGCCGGCGGCCTGCGCCTCGTCGGGCTTGCCGTGGCAGCGCGCGGGGGCGCCGGCGGCGCGTTGTGCGTCGGTGAAGGTCCAACTGGTCAGCGCGCGGTCGAGGTCGACGGCGTTGTACGCCATTTCCTCGCGGATCTCGCTGACCGCCACGATCGCCACGGGCACCGCCCAGAATATGATGACGACCAGCCACCGCCTCAACCAGCGGTTTTTATGCTTCGTTACCATCCTTGCCTCCGATCGATGCTCTTCAGCATCAACGACAAGATGGCGGCCCGTCTAATGTTGTGTGTGAGGGTGGGCCGTCTCCGCAGCCATCATAGAAGAAAAACGGGGCGTTCGCGCGACCGGGATGTCGGCTCGATGGAAGGGTGATGCGCCGCGCTTGAACGCGCGGCGCTGTGTGGACGGCGCCGCGATGCGGCGCCGATCCGCGCGGCTTAGTTAGCCGGCGCGGAGGACAGGCAGGTCTTCATGAACGCCTTGCGGTCGTCGCCTTTCTTGCCGGTGGCTTGCGTGTTGCAGGCCTTCATCTTGTCCTGCTGGCTCATCGGCGCGGCGGCGGCCGGTTTCGCGGACAGGCAGGTCTTCATGAACGCCTTGCGGTCGTCGCCTTTCTTGTCGGCGGCCTGCTTGTTGCAGTCGGCCATTTTGGTTTGCTGGCTGTTCTGCGCGAACGCCGGCGAAACGAGAACGGCGCCCAGTACCAGCGTAGCGATAGCGGATTGGATTTTCATGTGACACTCCATCGGTGGTGAAAACGTTTTGGTCGTTCATGCGCGCGGGCGTCAACGGCATCCAGGGCCCCTCGGCATAACCATTATGGCAAATGCTGTCTGCCAGAACGGACAAAAGGGCATTCCGGTTGACAGACTCGGGCGCTGGTTTTCCCGTACGCGACGGCGCTCAGGCGACGCCGGGGAGGGGATTCGGCGAATGGCGGCATTGAGAAATTATGCTATGCATTCCAGATCAATTGCGATAGCTATTTAAAATGAATTAACTGCTAGCAATTCCTGATTGATCAAAGAAAATTAACGCGAAGCATGAATATTGCTGCGAATGCAACTGAATAGTAAATCGGCATGAAATTCCGTTGCCGACCGCATTGGTAATATTGACCAGAAAGCTCAGCTCGCAGGCGTCGGCTTGAGCGGGCGTCCATCTTGTCTCAGGAGGCTCTCCATGCATTACCTGTTGATGTATGACCTCGTGCCCGACTACCTCGAACGACGCAGCGCATATCGCGACGCGCATCTGCAATGCGCTTGGGCGGCGGTGGCCCGCGGCGAACTGCTGCTCGCCGGCGCGCTGGCCGAGCCTACCGACGGCGCGGTCCTGCTGTTTCAGAGTGATTCGCCGGCTGCCGCGGAAGCCTTTGCCAGAGCCGATCCGTATGTGATCGCTGGCCTCGTAACTCAATGGCGAGTCCGCCCGTGGACGACCGTGGTGGGCGAGGGTGCGACTCATCCTGTGCGCTAGAAACCACAGATCGATTTCACTCGAAACGCGTCACATGCGATGCAACGTGCATGCGTTCAAGCGGACCGATCTGTCATGGCGGCGCTGCGCGTAATGACGCATACGCACTCTCCTCGCGGCGCGCGTGGCGACCCGTTCACGCGTCGGCGCGAGTGCCAAAATGCATGGAAATGCGATACCGCATAAAGGCTGGATTCGTAAAGGCTATTCGCCACATTTACCCTTGCGTTGTGCTGTGCAATAGTGAGGGTTGGGGCCGAGGCGACCCGCATCTCTGTGACGGCAATACGTGAAATGACGCAGCGAAAAGGACAAGATTGTTTCTATCCGTAACACTTGTCTCAACGATATTCACGCAAACCCTGGGAATGGTATGCTTCGTGCACAAATTCTCCCATGCACGAGTGAGACCACGTTTTGTGCTTCGCAATAGGGACAAACCGCACCATGTCAGGGCGGTATTGACCAGCCAACAGAACGTACAGAACATTTTTGTGCAACCGAGGGCTGCACACGGATCGTGAAAGTTGAATCCGTGGCGAGTCCAAAGCCGCGGCCGGGCCAGGCTGCGTGGAGAAAACCCAATGTTTTTCGATGAGCTAAGCAATGACGAATGGGCGCTGCTAGCAGCGCTTGTCTCCGATGAGCCGGCCGTCCGTCTAAACCGACGCGGTCGGCCCCGCGCCGAACCACGCATCGTCGCGAATGCGGTCCTCTGGATTCTGACAACCGGTGAGCCCTGGTCGAAACTGCCAGGCCGTTATCCGTCGGGTCCGACCTGCCGGCGCCGTTTCGAAGAGTGGCAGTTGAACGGCACGCTGCTCGAGATGGTTCGGCTGTTATCGCAAACCGGGCGTACCTTCGCGTACGTTCCGCAACCGGTGCCGCCCGCCGCGGCCAAGCCGTCCGCGCCGGTGGTCGTCGCACCGAGCGTACGCGACGAGAGTCTGCGTGGCGTGTCCTGGAAGAGTCCCGAGTCGTGGCAGGCGCCCGGCGTGTCGAGCAGCCTGAGCAACTGGCGTTCGGCCGACCCGATCGCCGATATCACGCGTCAGTTGTCGGGTCTCGCAAATGCGCAACCGCCGCAGACACTGCAGCAGGCGCATCAACCCGTCACGCGTGCGCCGATGGCGCCGGGTCGATCGTTTGCGGCTGCCGGCGTATCTAATGGTGTATCTAATGGTGTGTCTGCGGGGGCGTCAACATTCGCGCCCGCCATGCGCCCGCCGATGCGCGCCGTGTTGCCCCGCATCGACGAAGCGTCCGCCGTGGGTCAAGCCATGGACCTGCTGGATGCCGCGATCGCGTCGGCTCGCCGCACGAGTCCGCCGGACGACGACCTGCGCAGTCCGCTGTCGATGAGCCTCGCGCCGCGCGGCACGCAGATCGACGATCCGCGTGGCTATACGATTTTCGTCGCGGCGGAGCAGGTGCCCAACGTGATGTATCGCGCGTGGGCGGAGATCATGAAAGACGGCCGACGCGTCGAGCGTTCCGGTCTGGTCGGCCCGCGCTTCGCCGATGCAGACGAAGCGCAGCAGTACGCGCTCGACTGGGCGTTGCAATGGATCGATCGCGAATGCCTGACATTGGCCGCCGCGGAAGCTGCGCCTTCGGCTGAGGAAGTCGTGCTGCTGGAAGAACGCGCGGCCTCGCCGGTGCATTCGCATACGCCATCGCACGCTGTTGCGCCGGCGCGTCCACTGCCCGCCAGGCGTCATGTGCCGGAGCCCGTCACGATCAATCACGGCGCACCGTTGCACGGTCCGCTGCACGCGTTTCGCGGACCGTTGCGCCGTTATCCCAGCGAGCAGGTCGTGACCACGGTCGTCAGCGCGACGACGGAAAGCACGTCGGCGGAACGGTATCCGTCCTATCCGGAGTTCATCTCTCACGCAGGATGAGCGCGGCGGCTGGCAGTTAGAACGCGGTTGAAACACGGATTGGCAAGTTTGGCGACTGGCGCGTTGATAAGCGCGGCGACAGAAAAAAGTCTGGCATTACCCCGCGGCCGGTAGGAGCAACCGCCGCAGGTTCCCGCTTCATTCTGTGTGATTCAAGCCTTGTATTCGCAGTCCCTGATGGACCCCTGACGCACCCAGACGCACCCCAGATCGACCCGAGGCGGACCGCCGTTCGGCGACGGCCCAGGTCAGGTTGGCTTGATGGTTGGTTTGCAGATGCCTGATGGCGTTACTGTCGGCCGTACGTATCGTCGAACCGCACGATATCGTCTTCGCCGAGATACGAGCCGGACTGCACCTCGATCATTTCGAGCGGCATCTTGCCCGGATTCTCGAGTCGATGCGTGACGCCGAGCGGAATATAAGCCGACTCGTTTTCGGAGACGATAAAGCGTTCCTCGCCGCGCGTGACGAGCGCCGTGCCGCGCACCACGATCCAGTGTTCGGCGCGGTGATGATGCATTTGCAGCGAGAGCCGCGCACCCGGTTTCACGACAATGCGTTTAACCTGGAAGCGCTCGCCGGTGTCGACGGAATCGTAATTGCCCCACGGGCGATGCACCTTGCGATGGTTGGCCGCTTCGAGGCCGCCGTCGCTGCGAATCCGCCCGACGATCTTCTTGACGTCCTGCACGCGCGATTTATCGGCCACGAGAATTGCGTCGGCCGTTTCGACCACCACCAGATCCTGCGTGCCCACGCAGGCAATCAGCCGTCCTTCCGAATGCGCGAAGGTCGACGTCGCGCCTTCGAACATCACGCGACCGCGCCCCACGTTCTGATCGGCGTCTTTCTCGGAGATGTCCCAGATTGCGTCCCACGAGCCCACGTCCGACCAGCCCGCCTGCAACGGCACGACCACGCCCGAGGCGGCGCTTTGATCGCTACCGAGCTGTTCCATCACCGCGTAATCGATCGAGTTCGACGGCGACGCGCTGAACGCGTCGCGCTGCAGGCGGAAGAAGTCGCCGTCCGCTTTGCCGCCCGCGTAGGCCGCGTGGCAGGCTTCGTAGATGGCCGGCTGGAAGTGGCGAATCGCCTTCAACCATGTCGACGCGCGCATGATGAAAATGCCGCTGTTCCACCAGTATTCTTTCGACTCGATATAGCGCTGCGCCAGTTCGAGATGCGGTTTCTCGACGAAGCGATCGAGCTTGCGCGCGCGGATTGTGCCTTCTCTGACGGGGTTTTCACCATCGTCAGGGATGCCAGGCGATGGTCCCGTTGCCTCCGGTTCACCCAGCGCCGCGCCGATCCGGATATAACCAAAACCGGTTTCCGCCCGTGTCGGCACGATACCCATCGTCACGATATGACCGGCGACCGCCTGCTCCACGCCGGCCGTCACGGCCGCGTGGAAGCCGTCGAGGTCGGTGACCGCATGATCGGCGGGCATCACGACCATGATGCCGTCGTCGTCCTGCGCGGCGATCGACAGCGCGGCCACGGTCAGCGCCGGTGCGGTATCGCGGCCGGTGGGTTCGAGAATCAGACGGGTCGGTTTGCCGCTCGTGCGCAATTGCTCGGCAGTGGTGAAGCGCTGCTCTTCGTTCGCGACCACGACCAGTTGATCGGTGAGCGGATAGCCGGCTTCGAGTCCTTCGAGCCGCCGCGTGGTGGACTGCAGCAGCGAATCGTCGCCGAGCAGGCCGATCAACTGTTTGGGGTGTTGTTCGCGCGACATCGGCCACAGACGCGTGCCGGATCCCCCCGCCAGAATCACGGGATGAACCTTGAGCTTGACGTTCAGGGGCGTAGCTTGCGTGGACCGGGTGTCGGCGGGCGTGGCCGTAACCGGAGCTGTCATGATGGACTCCTCGAGGCTGGGTGAATGCGTCGAGTTTTATCATGAAGAGCGGAATCAATAAAAGCGCGTTAAATAGAAAACTATATAAAACGGCCGATAAAAATAGCGAATTTCGTGAAGGAAAAATGTCCGATGGATTTTTTAAAAAGAAAAATTACCCGAAAAAAATAACCGGCGATTTTTTTAGCGCGATCCTTGCACAAACGTGACGCAACAGGCGTCCCGTAAGCTTCCGTCTCCGAACGACCAGAAAGCATCGAAATGGCCTGCATAAAGGCCTTCAGGTTGCCTATCGAACCGGCAATCCGGTAACAATTGCCGAGCAAAAGTCAAAAAAAATGCTGAAACTTTGACCGATACAATTTGAGATATTTTGCTGTCTTGCAGCGCGAATTTTAATAAAGCTTTATCTATACCTGTACGAGGGTATTCACTCATTTCGACTCGCCTTTCCCGGTTCGGCTGTTCAGCCGGTTTTCTGAATTGGGAATGGCGGGGCAATTAGCAGGGCTTCAATTTTTTACTGCGTCGCGCATCGATCCGCCGAACGCGGAGACCGGCGTCGTGTTCGGGCGCCGGAGCACGCTGAAGAAAAAAACGCGCGACGGATTTTCAATTAACCAACGGATGGCACTTGACTGACGAACTGAGGGGCAGCGCATGCTGAGCGTTCTATCGAGAATCATCGACATCGCCATGGTCGTGCTCGGCGCGACGCTGGCGACGGCCGTGCACAGCGGGAAATTCGTGTGGCTGGACGACATGCAGCGCGTGTCGCTCGCGTTCGACTGTCTGCTGGTGGTGGTGTTTTTCCCCGCGCTGGGCATCTATCAGTCCTGGCGCGGCAAGCCGCTCTACGACCTGCTGTGCCGGGTTGCCGGCGGCTGGGTGATGGTGGAGGTCACCGGCGTGCTGATCAGCTTCAGCCTGCACCGTTCGGACAGTCTGTCGCGCTTGTGGCTCGTCTACTGGGCGGTGGCCACGATCGTGCTGCTGGGGGTCACCAAGGTGATCGTCTATTCGGTGCTGCGCAGTCTGCGCCGCGAAGGCTTCAATCAGCGCGCGGTGGCGATCGTCGGCGGCGCGCCGTATGGGCGCTTTCTGATCGAACAGATGCGCGGCCGTCCGGAAGCGGGCTTCACGCCGATCGTGGTGTTCGACGAGGAAGGCTCGATCAATCCGTACGAAGACCCGGACGCGGTCAATGCGATCGACGGTGTGCCGGTGGAACGCGACTATCAGCGCATGTTGCAACTGGTGCGTCAGCGTGCGATCCGCGAGCTGTGGCTGGCCTTGCCGATCTCGAAGGAAAAGGCGATTCACCGCTTCGTGATGGACCTGAAGAACGACTTCGTGAACATCCGCTTCATTCCGGACGTGCGCAGCCTGACGCTGTTCAATCAGCCGATGGTCGACCTGCTCGGCGTGCCCGCGATCAACCTGGCCGCGTCGCCGATCACCGATCTGCGGGTGCTGCCCAAGCGCGTGTTCGATCGCCTGTTCGCGCTCACGGCGTTGACCGCGCTCGCGCCGGTCATGCTCGTGATCGCGGTGATGGTGAAGGTGAGTTCGCCGGGACCGGTGTTCTTCCGCCAGAAGCGCAAGGGCATCGACGGCAATCAGTTCGAGATCTACAAGTTCCGCTCGATGAAGCTGCACCAGGAAGAGGCCGGCAAGATCACCCAGGCCACGCGGCGCGATCCGCGCATCACGGCGGTCGGCGCGTTCCTGCGGCGCACCAGTCTCGACGAGCTGCCGCAGTTCATCAACGTGCTGCGCGGCGAGATGTCGGTGGTCGGTCCGCGTCCGCACGCGCTCGAACACGACGACATCTACAAGGATCTGGTGAAGGGCTACATGCACCGCTACCGGATCAAGCCGGGCATTACCGGCTGGGCGCAGATCAACGGCTATCGCGGCGAGACCGACCGCATCGAAAAGATGATGGGTCGCGTCAAGCTCGATCTGTACTACATGCAGCACTGGACCTTCTGGCTCGACATCAAGATCGTCGTGCTGACACTGTGGAAAGGATTCGCAGGCAGCAACGCGTACTGAGTCCTTCACCGCATTCCTGAATCAACCTTATTTCGCGAGGTGTAATACATGAACCTGACGATCATCGGTAGTGGCTACGTAGGCCTCGTGACGGGCGCCTGTCTGGCCGACATCGGCCACGACGTGTTCTGTCTCGACGTCGATCAGCGCAAGATCGACGTGCTCAACAACGGCGGCGTGCCGATCCATGAACCGGGTCTGCAGGAAATCATCGCGCGCAATCGCAAGGCCGGCCGTCTGACGTTCTCGACCAACGTCGAAGCGGCGGTCGCGCACGGCGACATCCAGTTCATCGCGGTGGGCACGCCGTCGGACGAAGACGGTTCCGCCGACCTGCAATACGTGCTGGCCGCCGCACGCAACATCGGCCGCCATATGACGGGCTTCAAGGTGATCGTCGACAAATCGACGGTGCCGGTCGGCACGGCTTCGCGCGTGCGCGACGTGATCGCCGCCGAGCTGGCCGCACGCAACCTCAATCACATGTTCTCGGTGGTGTCGAACCCCGAGTTCCTGAAGGAAGGCGCGGCCGTAGACGACTTCACGCGGCCCGACCGCATCGTGCTCGGTTGCGACGAAGACGTGCCCGGCGAAAAAGCCCGCGAGCTGATGAAGCGCCTCTACGCGCCGTTCAACCGCAATCGCGAACGCACGCTGTACATGGATGTACGTTCCGCCGAATTCACCAAGTACGCGGCCAACGCGATGCTCGCCACGCGCATTTCGTACATGAACGAGCTGGCCAATCTGGCCGACCGCGTAGGTGCGGATATCGAAGCGGTGCGCCGTGGGATCGGCTCCGATCCGCGCATCGGCTACGACTTCCTGTACGCCGGTTGCGGCTACGGCGGTTCGTGCTTCCCGAAAGACGTGCAGGCGCTGATCCGCATCGCCGCTGACCATAAGGCGAATCTACGCATTCTCGAAGCGGTGGAAGCCGTCAACGACACGCAGAAGCAGGTGCTGGCGCACAAGATCGTCGCGCGTCTCGGCGAAGACCTGTCGGACCGCACGTTCGGCGTCTGGGGCCTCGCGTTCAAGCCGAATACCGACGACATGCGCGAAGCGCCGAGCCGTCCGCTGATCGCCGAACTGCTGCGCCGTGGCGCGCGCGTGAAAGCGTACGACCCGGTCGCGATCGACGAATCGAAACGCGTGTTCGCGCTCGATCTGAAAGACGTGCCGCAGCAGCATGCGCGCCTCGAGTTCGTGAAGGAAGAGATGGAAGCGGCGGAGGGCGCCGACGCGCTGGTGATCCTCACCGAATGGAAGGTCTTCAAGAGCCCGGACTTCGATTCGCTGAAACGGATCCTCAAGACGCCGCTGATTTTCGACGGCCGCAATCTGTACGAACCGGACGCGCTGCTCGAACTCGGCATCGAGTATCACGCGATCGGCCGTCAGCACGCGCTGCGCAATGCGCCGGGCAAGGTCGGCGCGAACGGCTTGCCGCTCACGTCGGCGGACGTGGCCGAGTCAGTCCGCCGCGCCGTCGCTTAACGCGCAAGCGGGCTGCATGCGGGCCGTAAGCGGGCCGCACCCGGGCTGCATGCAGCCGCCCCGCAAGCGGCCCACCGAATCACCTCGCGCTTCAAGGAGCCTGCCATGTTCGCCAATGTACTGATCGTCTGCCATGCCAACGTGTGCCGTTCACCGGCCGCCGAGATGCTGTTCAAGTCCCGGCAACGCGCGGTGTCGCGGCCGTCTTCGGCGCCGATCGCGTTTCATTCGGCGGGCCTGCGCGCAATGGACGGCCACGGCATGGACCCGGTCATGCGCCGCCTGCTCGCCGAGCAGGGCGTGGCCTCCGGGATCCATTACTCGCGGCGTCTGAACCGCAACCTGGTGCGCTCAGCGGACCTCGTGCTGGTCACCGAGCGCGCCCAGGTGGGCGCGGTCGAAGCGCTCGACCCGGCCGCGCGCGGCAAGGTCTATCCGCTCGGCAAGTGGGAAGCCGACTCCGACGTCGCCGACCCGCACGGCTGCGCGGAAACCGCTTATAGGGAGAGTCTCGTGCTCATCGAACATCTGGTCATGGGATGGCTGAAAAAAATATGCTGATGAAAAAACTCGCACCGCATTCAGCGGCGAACTTCAAGTCGAAACTCGCCGCCTCACTTTTGCTGACGTCCTTTCTGTCGGCCTGCGCCACCGCACCGGGCAATTATCTCGACACGTCGCGTCTGAAAGACGACGGCCAGCATCAGTCGCAGCCCGCCGAAACCTATCCGGTGCATCTGATCGATTCGCAGCTCGTCGCCACTCAGGCGCAACAGGCCGCCGCGAAGACTCAGGTGCTGCCGACCTCGACCATCAGCGATCCGTCGCAGTACGTGTACCGGCTCTCGCCGCAGGACATTCTCGGCATCACCGTGTGGGATCACCCGGAATTGACCACGCCGCAGGGCAGCACGCTGTCGGCGGGCGGCAACACCACGCAGTCGGTGGGCGGCGCGTTGCAGCAGCCGTACACGGCCGCGCTGCCGGGCCAGGCCGATCCGTACGGCCAGACCATCGCCGCCGACGGCACGATCTTCTTCCCGTTCGTCGGCCGGATTCGCGCCGCGGGTAAAACCGTCGGCGAATTGCGCGACCAGTTGAGCAGCGGCCTCGTGCGCTATATCCGCAATCCGCAGGTCGACGTGCGCGTGCTGTCGTATCGCGGCCAGAAGGTGCAGGTGACCGGCGAAGTGAAGACGCCAGGCCCGCTCGCGGTCAGCGACGTGCCGCTCACGCTGGTCGACGCGATCACGCGTTCGGGCGGCACGAATTCGGACGCCGACATTCAGCGCGTGCGCCTCACGCGCAACAACAAGCTCTACGTGCTCGACGCCGATCGCATGCTCGACAAAGGCGACACCACGCAGAACGTGATGCTGCAGAACGGCGACGTGATCAACGTGCCGGACCGCACCGACAGCCGCATCTTCGTGATGGGCGAAGTGAAGACGCCGATTCAGGTGCCGATCATTCGCGGCCGCATGACGATCGCCGATGCGCTTACGCAGTCGGGCGGGATTCTCGACACGGACGCCAATCCGCGTCAGATCTACGTGATGCGCGGCATGAAAGACCATCCGACCACGCCGGACGTCTACCGCCTCGACATGACGCAGCCGGACTCGATCATGCTGTCCTCGCAGTTCCAGTTGCAGCCGCTGGACGTCGTGTACGTGGGCACCGCCGCTTCGACCACCTTTAACCGTGTGTTGCAGCAGGTCCTGCCGAGCGTGCAGACCTTGTTCTACCTGAAACAACTGACGCGCTAAGCGCCGTCGCCAGGCCCGCGTCACCCCGTCAACCGGCGGGGTGACGCGGGACCGAAGCAAACGTGGATGTAACCGATACGGGAAGCGAATTGTGAGCAATCAACTCTCTCCACACATGGGCGGTCCGGTCCGGACCGAAGAAGAGGACATCGTCCTCGGGCAACTGATCCAGGTGATCCTCGACGACATCTGGTGGCTGATCGCGATCGCCGCGGTGATCGTCGCGATTGCCGGTGCTTACTGCCTGCTCGCCAAGCCGATCTATTCGGCCGACGCGCACGTGCGCGTCGAGCAATCCGACAACACGTCGCAGGCGCTCACGCAGACGCAAACGGGCGCGGCGATCACCACCGGCTCGACCTCGCTGCCGACCGACGCCGAAATCGAAATCATCAAGAGCCGTGGCGTGGTCGGCCCGGTCGTGCAGGACCTGAAGCTGAACTTCAGCGTCACGCCGAAGACGTTTCCGCTGCTCGGCAGTATTTCGGCCAAGCTGGCCGCGCCGGGTCAACTGGCGAAGCCGTGGCTGGGTCTGTCGTCGTATGGATGGGGCGGCGATGTGGCCGACGTCGATTCGATCGACGTTGTGCCCGCGCTCGAAGGCCAGAAGCTCGCGCTGAAGGTGGTCGACGACCAGCACTATGAGCTGTTCGCCGGGAACGGCGCGCTGCTGCTGCGCGGCCAGGTCGGCCAGCAGGCGCAGGGCGGCGGCGTGACGATGCAGGTCAATAAACTGGTCGCGCGTCCGGGCGAGCAGTTCACCGTGGTGCGCGCCAACGACCTCGACGCGATCACCGCGTTCCAGTCGGCGATCACCGTGCAGGAGCAGGGCAAGCAGACCGGCGTGATCCAGATCTCGCTCGAAGACAAGAGCCCGGAACACGCGGCGCTGGTCGCCAATGCGCTGGCGCAGTCGTATGTGCGCCAGCACGTATCGAACAAGCAGGCCGACGCGATCAAGATGCTCGACTTCCTGCAAAGCGAAGAGCCGCGTCTGAAGGCCGATCTGGAGCGCGCGGAAGCCGCCTTGACCGCGTATCAGCGCCAGTCCGGCTCGATCAACGCGAGCGACGAAGCCAAGGTGTACCTGGAAGGCAGCGTGCAGTACGAGCAGCAGATCGCCGGTTTGCGTCTGCAGATGACGCAGCTCAGCGAGCGTTACGGCGACGACCATCCGATGCTGGTGGCCGCGCGTCAACAGATGGCCGAACTGGAAGCGCAGCGCGCCAAATACGCGGACCGTTTCCGCGATCTGCCGGCCACCGAAGTGAAGGCCGTGCAGTTGCAGCGCGATGCGAAAGTGGCGGAAGACATCTACGTGCTGCTGCTGAACCGCGTGCAGGAATTGTCGGTGCAGAAAGCGGGCACGGGCGGCAACGTGCATATCGTCGACGCCGCGTTGCGCCCCGGCGCGCCGGTCAAGCCGAAGAAGGTGCTGATTCTGTCGGCGGCGGTGATTCTCGGCCTGATCGCGGGCACCGGCTTCGTGTTCCTGCGCCGCAATATGTTCAAGGGGATCGACGATCCGGATCATATCGAGCGTGCGTTCCATCTGCCGGTGTTCGGCCTCGTGCCGTTGAGCGCCGAACAGGCGGTGCTGGAAAGCGCGTTCGAACGCGGCGGCGAACGTCTGCGTTCGGTGCTGGCGAATGCGCGGCCCAAGGACATCACGGTCGAAAGTCTGCGCAGCCTGCGCACCTCCATGCAGTTCACGATGATGGACGCGCGCAATCGCATCATCATGCTGACCGGCCCGATGGCCGGCGTCGGCAAGAGTTTCCTGACGGTCAACCTCGCGGTGCTGCTCGCGCATTCGGGTAAGCGCGTGCTGATGATCGACGGCGATATGCGGCGCGGCGCGCTCGAACGTTATCTGGGCGGCGTGCAGGACAACGGTTTGTCCGAGTTGCTGAGCGGCCAGATCTCGCTGGAAGAAGCGATCCGCAGTTCGAACGTGGAAGGCTTGAGCTTCATCTCGTGCGGCCGCCGTCCGCCGAATCCGTCGGAACTGCTGATGTCGCCGCGGCTGCCGCAATACCTCGACGGTCTCGCCAAACGCTACGACGTGATCCTGATCGACACGCCGCCGGTGCTGGCGGTGACCGATGCGTCGATTATCGGCGCGTATGCCGGTTCGACCTTCTTCGTGATGCGCTCGGGCGTGCACAGCGAAGGCGAGATCCAGGACGCGCTGAAGCGTCTGCGCGCGGCCGGCGTGCATGTGCAGGGCGGCATTTTCAACGGCATGCCGCGTTCGCGCGGCGGCTACGACCGTGGCTACGCGGCGGTGCAGGAATACCTGAGCGCCTGAGCGGAACGCGTTTCCCGGGTTTTTCCGACCCTCGCGCAATGACGATACAAAAGGACATCACGATGAAAGTGACGGTACTGGTTCCGACTTATCGCCGCCCGGCCGATCTGGCGCGCTGCCTCGCGGCGCTGCAACGGCAGTCGCGCGCGCCCGACCAGGTGGTCGTGGTGGCGCGCGCCGACGACGAGGCGACCCACACCTGTCTGCGCGATCCGGCGGTGCCGGGTGCGCTGCCGCTGTCGGTGGCGCTGGTCGAGGCGCCCGGCCAGGTCGCGGCGCTCAACCGCGGACTCGACGCGGCCAGCGGCGACGTGATCGCGATCACCGACGACGATGCCGCTCCGCACGTCGACTGGGTCGCCCGGATCGCCGCCGCGTTCGAAAGCGATGCGCGCCTCGGCGCGCTCGGCGGGCGCGACTGGGTGCACGAAAGAGGCCGCGTGCTGGATGGCGAGCGGCAACGGGTGGGCAAGGTCACGGCGTCCGGCAAGATCATCGGCAATCATCATCTCGGCGCCGGCGGTGCGCGCGAAGTGGACATTCTGAAGGGCGCCAACATGAGCTACCGCCGCGACGCGATCCGCACGATCCGCTTCGACGCGCGCTTGCGCGGCGCGGGCGCGCAGGCTCACAACGACATGGGCTTCAGCCTCGCGGTGAAGCGCGCCGGCTGGAAGCTGGTGTACGACCCGCGCGTCGCGGTCGACCACTTTCCCGCCGAGCGTTTCGACGAAGACGGGCGCAACGCGCAAACCATGGCGGCGTTGCGCAATGCCGCGTTCAACTTCCATCTGATCCTGCGCGACCAGTTGCCGCCGCTGCACCGCGAAACCGCGTGGTGGTGGTGGACGCTGGTCGGCACGCGGGCCTATCCGGGACTCACGCATGCGGCGCTTGCGCTGCTGTCGAACCAGGCCGGGGTGAAGCTGTCGCGCTGGCGCGCGGTGCGCGGCGGCGCGCACGAGGCGCGCCGGGCGCGAAGCGGAGTGGCCGCATGAGTACAAACGTTCACGTTCACCTGTTTTACGGCGCCGACCCGCGCTTTTACCGGCCGGGCGACAACATCGGCTGTCTGTACGGTTATCACCACGCGCAGTCAGACGGCTTCGCGCTGAGCTATTCGCAGGACGCGCCCGAGAGTAAGCCGGTGCGGCTGTTGCGGCGTGCGTTGAAGGCGGTGCTGGGGTTCGATTTCATCCATACGTGGCGCAACCGCGCCGAGATGCTGCGCTCGGACGTGATCTGGACGCATACCGAGCAGGAATGGCTGTCCGCCGCGCTGATGCTGCTGCTGAGCGGCCGCAAGGCCGGGGCCGAGGCTTCCCCCTTGCTGCTCGCGCAAAGCGTGTGGCTGCTCGATAAATGGCCTTCGTACGGGATTCTGCGTAGCTGGCTGTATCGCAAGCTGATGGGCCGCGCCGATCAACTAACCACGCTCGCCACTGAAAACGCCGCGCTGTGCCAGCGTTATTTCGATCGGGACGCGACCCCACTGCTGTACGGGCTGAACACGCAGGACTTCCCGGTGAAGACGCCGACCGAGTGGCTGCCGCATGCGCCGATCCGCATTGCCGCCATCGGCAACGATCGCGACCGCGATTGGGAAACGCTGATCAAGGCCTTCGGCAACGATCCGCGCTACACCGTCAAGCTCGCGACGCGGCGGCGGATTCCCGCGTCGCTGCGCGCGCCGAACGTCGAGATCGCGCTGTTTTCGGGCATTAAAAAGCAGCACGAGTTGTACGACTGGGCCGATCTGATCGTGGTGCCGCTGCGGCCGAATTCGCACGCCTCGGGGATCACGGTGATGCTCGAAGCGGCGGCCGTCGGCAAGCCGATGGTGGTCACCAACGTTGGCGCGTTGCAGGATTATTTTCCGGCCGGCGAGGCGCTTTATATTCCGCCGTTCAATCCGCAGGCGCTGCGCGAAGCGGTCGACCAGCTCGCCGCATCGCCGCTAGACGGCTTGCGTCAGGCGCAAGCGGCGGCGGCCGGTTTGCTGGCGCGCGACCTGACCACTCAGCACTACGCGATGCAGCACGTGCGGATCACGCAGGAGATGCTGCGCGCGCGCGCCGCTCGCACGCAGCCGCAGGCGAGGGCGCAAACCTCGCGTCCCGCCGCGCGCGAATCACGCGGAGGTCTCTAAGCGATGTCGACCATCACGCACACCGCCCCGGCCGGCGCGAACCGCGCGGGACGCAGCAGGTCCGGCGGGGCGCAGGAGTGGGGTCCGCCGGCCTTGCTGTGGCTGATCACGGCGGTGCTGATCATCGCGCATCAGGGCACGGTGCTGACGCTCGCGTTTCCGGTGCTGGCGATCCTCACCGGCTTGTGGCTGTATTTCAAGAGCCCGGCGCGCTACATCGGCTTCATGTGGTGGCTGTGGTTTCTGAGCCCCGAAGTACGGCGTCTCGCCGACTGGTCCAAAGGCGCATTCACGCCTACCAGCCTGATCCAGGTCGCGCCGCTCGCGGTGACGATGATCAGCGCGCTTTCCCTGCTGCGCTACTACCGGCTGCTCGCGCAACGGCGCGGCCTGCCGGTGCTGCTGATCCTGCTCGGCCTGATCTACGCGTTCATGGTCGGCGTGATGTCGAGCGGGCCGCTGGCGGCCACCTACGACCTCGCGAACTGGCTGTATCCGATCCTGATCGGCTTTCACATCATGGCGCACACGCGTCAGTATCCGCAGTACCGCGACACCATCGTCAACACGTTCATCTGGGGCATGCTGGTGATGGGCGGCTACGGCCTCGTGCAGTTTTTCATCATGCCGCCGTGGGACGCACTGTGGATGCTCGGCTCGCAGATGAACTCGCAAGGCGACCCGGTGCCGATGGGCGTGCGCGTGTTCAGCACGATGAATTCGTCGGGCCCGTTCGCGTTCGCGATGATGGGCGCGATGGTCTACGTGATGGCGGCAAACCACCGGGTGCGCTGGATCGCCGCGGCGCTCGGCTTCTTCGCGTTCGCGCTGAGCCTCGTGCGCTCCACGTGGGGCGGCTGGGTGATCGCGCTGCTGGTCCAACTCGTCAAGTCGAACAACAAGGTGCGGGTGCGTATCGTTGCGAGCGCGGTGTTGCTGGCGGGACTGTGCGTGCCGCTGCTGGCGGTCGGCCCGGTTGCCGAGCGGATGCAGGCGCGGCTCACCACCATCGTCAATCTGAACGACGACCAGAGCTACGCCGCGCGTAACGAGTTCTACGCGACCTTCGCGAAAACCGCGTTTACCGACGTCTCCGGCGAAGGCATGGGCGCGACCGGCACCTCGACCAAGCTCTCGAACGACGGCGGCCAGCTCGGCCAGTACGGCAACTTCGACAGCGGCGTGATGAATATCCCGTTCGTGCTCGGCTGGCCCGGCACGCTGCTCTACATGTCCGGCATCGTCTGGCTGGTGGTGCGTGCGGTGCTGGCCTCGTTCAAGCTGCGCAACGACAAGTTCGTCTCGGCCTGCCTGAGCCTGAGTCTCGCGACCTTCGCGATGCTGGTGTTCACCAATTCGCTGGTCGGTACGGGCGGGCTGCTGCTGTTCATGAGTGTTTTTTCGATCCTATCCGCGGTGCACTACGAAAAAATCAACCGCAGACGCACGCTACTTTTCCATGGAGGCACTGATTGAGAGTTGCCATTGTCACGCACGTCGTGCGCCATAACGACGGCCAGGGGCGCGTCAACCACGAGATTGCGCGGGCCGCACTCGACGAGAACATCGGCGTCACGCTGGTGGCCTCGCACGTCGCGCCGGATCTGCTCGCGCATCCGAACGTTCGCTGGGCGCAGATCAAAGTGGGCCGCTGGTGGCCCACCAATCTGCTGCGCCAGCAGGTGTTCGCCCTCAAAAGCACGCTGTGGCTGCGCGCGCATCGCCGCGAATACGACGTGCTGCACGTGAACGGCTTCATCACGTGGGTGCCCGCCGACGTCAATACCTCGCACTTCGTGCATAGCGGCTGGTTCGGCAGCAAGTACTACCCGTTCGGGCTGACCAAGGGCGTGTGGTCCGCGTATCAGTCGGTCTACACGCGCTGCAACGCGCTGCTCGAACGCTGGGCGTACCGGCGCTCGAAAGTGATCACCGCGGTGTCGCAGAAAGTCGCCGACGAAATCCGCGCGATCGGCCTGACGCCCGACAACCGCGTCGATGTGATCTACAACGGCGTGGACACGCAAAGCTTCGCCGCTGCGACCGGCGACCGCGAGAAGTTCGGTTTGCCGAAGGACGCGTTCCTGCTGCTGTTCGTCGGCGATCTGCGCACGCCGCGCAAGAATCTCGGCACCGTGCTCGCCGCGCTCAAGCATCTGCCCGACTACGTGCAGATCGCGGTGGCCGGTTTTCTGCCGGGCAGCCCGTATCCGGACGAGGCGAAGGCGCTGGGTATTGCGCATCGCGTGCATTTTCTCGGGCTGGTGAAGGACATGCCGGTGCTGATGCATTCGGTCGACGCGTTCGTGTTTCCGTCGCGCTATGAAGCGATGAGCCTGTCGCTGCTCGAGGCGATGGCGGCGGGCTTGCCGGTGGTCACGGCACGCACTGCGGGCGGCGCCGAAATCATCACGCCGGAATGCGGGATCGTGCTCGACGACCCGGACGATCCCACGGCGTTGGCGCGCGCGGTCGCGCGTCTCGCCGAGCATCATGACGCGCGTCGCGCGATGGGTGTCGCCGCCAACGAACTCGCCACCGGCTTCGGCTGGGCGCGGATGGCCGAGCAGTACATCGCGCTGTACCGGCAA
Source organism: Paraburkholderia bryophila (assembly GCF_013409255.1). NCBI lineage: Bacteria > Pseudomonadati > Pseudomonadota > Betaproteobacteria > Burkholderiales > Burkholderiaceae > Paraburkholderia > Paraburkholderia bryophila. Next base: position 737,066 of record NZ_JACCAS010000001.1, on the reverse strand, counting down.
CTCGCGGGGCAGCAGCAGAATCGCCGGCGCAGCGAGGCGGAAGCGGCGGCGGTCGCGAAGACCGATGCGCTGACGCTGAACACGCTGGCGGGACAGAAGGCGTCGCTTGACCATCACAACTCACAGAACGCACAGGGGCATCAATCATGACGACGAGTTCAATCAAATCGCTGCAAATCGGGATGCACTGGTTTCCCGAGCGCGCGGGCGGCCTCGACCGCATGTATTACTCGCTGGTCGGTGCGCTGCCGGGTGCGGGCGTCGCGGTGCGCGGCGTGGTGGCCGGCTCGGCGAAAGTCGCCGCAGACACCGGCGGCGCGATCAACGGGTTCGGCTCCGCCGCGCAATCGTTGCCGTTCCGCTTGATGGCGGCGCGCCGCGCATTGCGCGAGGAAATCGGCCGGTCGCGGCCCGACGTGATCTCGTCGCACTTCGCGCTGTATACCTTTCCGGGGCTCGACGTGACGCGCGGGATTCCGCAGGTCTCGCATTTTCAGGGACCGTGGGCCGACGAGAGCCACGTGGAAGGCGCCGACTCGCTCGGCCAGCGCGCCAAGCGTTACCTGGAGCAGTCGGTGTATGCGCGCTCGTCGCGGCTGATCGTGTTGTCCGAGGCGTTCGGCAAGATCCTCACGTCGCGCTACGGCATCGCGCCGGAGCGTGTGCGCGTGGTGCCGGGTTGCGTCGACGTCGAGCAGTTCAATCTGCCGATCACGCCCGCCGAAGCGCGTTTGAAACTGCAATTGCCGCAAGACCGGCCGATCGTGCTGGCGGTGCGACGGCTGGTGCGGCGCATGGGTCTCGAAGATCTGATCGACGCGATCCAGTTGCTCAAGCAGAGCGCGCCGGACGTGCTGTTGCTGATCGCGGGCAAGGGGCGGCTCGAAGGCGAATTGCAGGCGCGGATCAGCGCGGCGGGGTTGGAAGATAACGTCAAGCTGCTGGGCTTCGTGCCCGATCAGCATCTGGCGGCGTTGTACCGCGCGGCGAATATCAGCGTGGTGCCGACCGTGGCGCTGGAAGGCTTCGGGCTGATCACGGTCGAGTCGCTGGCGTCGGGCACGCCGGTGCTGGTGACGCCGGTGGGCGGCTTACCTGAAGCCGTGGCGGGTTTGTCGCCGGATCTGGTGCTGCCGGAGACCGGCGCGAAGGCGATCGCGGCGGGACTGACTGGCGCGTTGAACGGCACGTTGAAGCTGCCGGATGCGGATGCTTGCCGCCGTTATGCGCGGGAGAACTTCGATAACTCGGTGATCGCGAAGCGGGTCGCCGCGGTGTATGCCGAAGCGATCGCGGCGGGTGGGGTGCATTGAGGGGGACGTGAAGCGATGGCGGGGCGCTTAGGCGGCCCGGCTGCCGCATCCAGGCGGGCTCCCTGCTGATGCAGTGAGCCCGCCTTCGCATCAACTCAGAACGTCTCGTGCTGTTCGTTACGCGTCAGGTCCGCATGAACCATCATGTGGCACAACTGTTCCAGCGTCGTTTCCGGCTTCCAGCCGAGCGTGTCGCGGGCCTTGTCGGCGCAGCCGATCAGCAGATCCACTTCGGCCGGACGATAGAACTTCGGATTCACGCGCACCAGCGTCTTGCCGGTGGCGACATCGATACCGGTTTCGCGCTCATCCTTGCCCGACCATTCCAACTGATAGCCCGCCCCGGCGAAGGCCATCCGCACGAAATCGCGAACCGTCTCGGTGCGGCCGGTGGCGAGCACGAAGGTATCCGGCTGATCGGCCTGCAGCATGCGCCACATGCCTTCCACGTATTCGAGCGCGAAACCCCAGTCGCGCTTCGCGCTCAGGTTGCCGAGTTCCAGCACGTCCTGCTTGCCGAGCTTGATCTTGGCGACGGTGTCGGTGATCTTGCGCGTGACGAATTCGCGGCCACGCAGCGGCGATTCGTGATTGAACAGAATCCCGCTGCTCGCGAACAGACCGTACGACTCGCGATAATTAATGGTCGACCAGTGCGCGAACAGCTTGGCGACGCCATACGGGCTACGCGGATAGAACGGCGTGTCCTCGCGTTGCGGCACGGCTTGCACGAGGCCGAACATTTCCGATGTCGACGCCTGGTAGAAGCGGGTCTTCGGATTCAGAATGCGGATGCCTTCCAGCAGATTCAGCGCGCCGACGCCCGTCACTTCCGCGGTGGTCACCGGCTGATCGAACGACACGCCCACGAAGCTCTGTGCCGCGAGGTTATACAACTCGTCGGCCTGCGCGCCTTCGAGCAGGCGCAGCGTCGAACCCAGGTCCGTCAGATCGTGTTCGACCAGACGCAGATTCGGATGAGCAAGCACGCCGAGCTCACGAATGCGCCAGAAGTTGACCGAGCTCGTGCGCCGGTAGGTGCCGGTCACCTGGTAGCCCTTGTCGAGCAGCAGCTTGGTGAGATAGGCGCCGTCCTGTCCGGATACGCCCGTGATGATCGCTTTGCGTGGTTGGCTCATAGCTCGCCTTCAATATTGGTAAAAGAGAAAAAACAATCAACACTCGCGCCCGGTAAGGCGCATCGACCTGAAAAAATGCCTCAACGTGTGCCGTCCAGCAGTCGCCGCACCATCGGTTCGACGACGCGGCAATCCTGTTCCGCCTTCAGGCGGTACAGGTCCGGCTTCGGGTGCGCGCCGTCGGACATCAGCGTCTTCCAGTCCGGCAAGCTGCTCACGTACGCGAACTGGTCGACCAGCGGCACCTGCTGTTCGGCGGCCACCCGGCGCGTCATCGCGACCATCGCGGCGAGCCGTGCATTGAGACGGTTGTCGGGCATCGGGTTCGAGGTCTGCAGAACCGGTTGCTTGCCGAGCGCGCGGGCGCTTGTCACGAGCGCCGTTTCGGCCGCGTAGAACTGCTCGGGCGTCTGGTTCTGCATGACTTCGTTGATGCCGTAATTGATCAGCACGATCTGCGCGGGCGACGTGGCCAAACGCGTCTGCCACGGCAGACCGGCAGTCGGACCGGCGCGGCGATTGCCGGTGCCGTCGCGCAACTGGGTGGCCATCGTGCCGCCCACGCCGTAGTTCGTGACGAGGACCCGCTCGCCGACGCGCGCCTGCAAATCGTCCTGCAGATACGAGACGGCGTTGCGCGACTGCGGACCGCAGTGGCCGTCGCTGCAGGTGATGCCGAGCGTGGTCGAATCGCCGTAGGCTTCGATCAGTACCTGCGTCTGCGCGGCCTTGGCGGGCAGCGTCGCGGATGAGGCTTGCGCTGCATCGGCGCGGTTAGCGTGAGCCATCAAGGTCACGCAGGCCAGCGTCGCCACAGCGGACCACGGCTGCATCCGCATCCACGTCCACGCGATCGCGGCAAACCCTGCGCGGCGACTCATGCGCGGCTTTGCGGCGCACCCGGCGCGGCCCCGGTCACGCCGGAACCGACACCGGACGCGCCACCTGCCGGCGCCGGCGCGTGGCCGTTCGCCGCGCCGAAAATCAGCCGCTTCTCGAACGCGAACCACGTGATGCTGGCGTAGACGAGCGTGATCGCGAGCGCCAGTGCGGCGGTCAGAAAACGGTTGAGCTGCAGCGGCCACAGCATGTACAGCACGCTCAGATGAATCAGATAGATCGTGTAGCTGATCGTGCCGATATAGACCAGCACGGGATTACACAACAGCCGCTTGACGATGCCCTTGCTCTGCAACGCGATCACCACGACCGACGTGCACAGCACCAGCGAAACGCTATAGAGCCCGGCGTTCGACAGCGGCGTATTCGCCGCGCGAAACCGCGGGTAGTGCAAGTGCAGCCAGGCCAGCACGGCGAGCGCCGCGAAAAACCCAAGCACGGCGAGACCCTTGTACGGTTCGAGCGCATCGCGATCGCGTCGCACGGCGACCGCCAGCAACGCGCCGGCCGCGAGCAGGTCCATGCGGAACGGCGTCAGGTAATAGATCGGCCAGAACGAATCGAACCACGGCGTGGCGAACCCGCGCAGCAGCGGCACCAGCACGATCAGTGCGGCCGCCACGTAGCCGAGCACACGCTCGGGCAGCAGCAGGATCACGAACGGCCAGAAGATATAGAACTGCTCTTCGACCGCCAGCGACCACAGCACATTCAGGCTGTCGTGACCGCTCTGATTGAGCGCGTCGCCGATATTGGTCGCGAAGAATGCATACCACTGCCAGTGCTGCGCCCAGCCGAAGCCGAACAGGACCGACGACACCACCATCAGCAGCACATAAGGCGGCAGGATGCGGCGCGCCCGGCGTGCGTAGAAATAGCCGAAATACGACTGCTGGCGCGCCTTGCGCTCGAGCAGGATGCCGGTGATCAGAAAACCGCTTAGAACGAAAAACAGATCGACGCCCATCCACAGCGGCGCTTTTAAGGCGTGCTGCGCGAACACGGCGAGCACCGCGATGGCGCGCAGGCCATCGAGCTGCACGATGCGGCGAGAGTGAGAGGGTGCTGAGGGCAGTGCGCTAGCAGTCATGAACCGTCCATGGTGTGAAGCGGGGAAGCCGCGCGAGGGTCGGCACAGCGCAGGCACGCCCGCTTCGCGTCGCAACGAAAGTGCAATTGATTCTAGGGAAAAGAAAATCGCGAAAAAACGGGAATGAATTGGATAAATGAATCAGTTTGCAACAGGGTGTTTCGTTATCCATTCGCAATGGATTTTTATGCTTGTGTTCAGGCTTGTCGCGCCGATGAAGCAGCGCGTAATAAGTGCAGCCTGCCGTGCCATGGCATCGGTAAAGATGAATCGCAACGTGCGGATGAAGAGGTGCGGTGCGGTTAATTTCCGGTTAATCGATTTTTAAATCGATTTCTTTCAGGATGCTTGAAGCGTCGAATATTTTTGAATTATTTTCGATTTTCGTCGCGAGGTTTTTTCCGCGTAATGTGAGCCGTGCGGATTGGGTGGCGAAGGAAGACGCGTGCGCCGCACGCGCAGACCGTTCACGGCAATCCACCGCGTTGCTCTGCTCACGTTGTCCTGCTGTTTCGCTTGCGTGCCGGATGGCACGACCCGGTCTCACGTTCTTGTTCTGCTTCTTTCGTTGCCCGCGCGGGCGTAGGTCCGCGCGCGGCGCCGCGCTGACTGGAGGAAATACCTTGCGCCGTTTCACGTTCAAAAGCTGGTTCGCTGTGCTCGCCTGTGCCACCGGATTCGCCGCGGCATCGCTCAGCGTCACGGCCGGCGCGGAAACCGCGTTGAACGCGAAGACCTCATGGATCGGCAATACCTTCGGTTTCGGCGACGGCACCTGGGCGCAGATCAACATCACCGCGATCGCGGTCGCGCCCGACGGCAAGGTCTATACGAACGCACCGTGGGACGAAAGCGGCGCTGAAGCGAGCGTTTATCAGAACGGCAAGATGCTCGGCTTCGCGGGCGGCACGCACGGCTGGGGCAATAGCGGCGGCAGCGCGATCGCGGTGAACCGCAAGTATGCGTTCGTCGCGATCGGCGTCGGCAATGAAAAAGGGCGGCTGGTCGAGCAGGGCGTCTGGCCGGAGAAGGGCAAGCAGTGGTTCGGCATTTCGCGGCGGCAGATTGCCGACCCGAAGCTCGCCGCGCCGTTCCAGCCCGCCGCGAAGGCCGCGGATCCGCACGCGCAACTGGCGGCCGGTTTCCTGATGATGAACGAAGTGCCGACCGGCACGAGCGCGGAGATCGGCGGCCTGGCGGCGAACGACAGCACGCTCTACGCGGCCAACACCGCGCGCGATCGCATCGAGGTGTACGACGCCGAATCGATGCAACAGAAAACCACCTGGAGCGTGCACGAACCGGGCCGCATTGCACTCGCGCCCGACGGCACGCTGTGGGTCTTGAGCGGCACGCGCAACGATCGCGCGCCGCACGTCGAGCACTACACGTCCGCGGGCAAGCGCATCGACGAGACGCTGACGTTGCCGGCCGACACGGTGGCCGTCGACATTGCCGTCGACGCGCAAGGCCGCCTGCTGATCGCCGACAACGGCCCGCGTCAGCAGGTGCTGTTCTTCAGCAAAAGCAATGGCCGCTATGCGGAGTCGGGCTCGCTCGGCGAGCGCGGCGGGATCTTCAGCGGCGTCGCCGGCAAACCCGGGCCGCAGCGCTTCAACGGACTGACCGGCGTGGGCGTGGATGCGCGCGGCAACGTCTATGTATCGACCAACGGCATCGGGCCGCGCTACGACCCGATCGGGGCCGGCCTCGGCGCGACGCTCGAAAGCTACGCAGCGGACGGCAAGCGCAACTGGCAGGTGCAAGGGCTACTGTTCGTCGACGGTGCGTGGATCGATCCGGCGCGCCCCGACAGCGTCTATACCGGCAACAAGCGTTTCGAACTCGATCTGTCGAAGCCCGCCGGGCAGGACTGGAAATATGCAGGCTTTCTGTCGAACCGTTTCAAGTATCCAGACGATCCGGTGTTTCACACCGATCAGTATCCGGGCCTGCCGATCGCCCGTCAGTTGAAGGGCCGCACGTTCCTGTATCTGACGGACATGTACGCGGACCATCTGAAGATCTATCGCTTCGATCCGCAGCACGACGGCGAGACGGCGATTCCGTCGGGCTTCATCGCCGGACGTGAACGCGCGGTCGCGAAGGTGCCGAATGCGCCGCCGGGCGGCGACTGGATCTGGCGCGATGCGAACGGCGACGGCAAGTTCAACACCGACGAATTCACGCTCAACACGAGCGGCACGAAGCTCGCGGGCGGTTGGGGTTGGTGGGTGGATAGCGCCGGCGATATCTGGCGCACGCGCGACAGCAAGGGCATTTATCGCTTCCGTTTCGGCGGTCTCGATGCGAAGGGCAACCCGGTCTACTCGTATTCGAACCTGACGCAGTACCCGGTGCCGCCGCCGTTCACGGAACTGCATCGCGCGATTTACGAACCGGCCACCGACACCATGTACGTGACCGGTTACACGCCGGACACGCCGGTCGATCGCGGCTTCTGGAAGGAAGTGGGCCGCGTGCTGGTGCGCTACGACAAATGGTCGAGCGGCAATCCGGTGCAGCGTTATTCGATCACGCTGCCGTGGCAGACGCAGAGCAAACCCATCGCCACGATCATCGGGCTGACCGTCGAAGGGCAATACCTGTTCGGCGTCGAACCGGTCGGCGCGGTGCACGTGTGGGACAAGGACAGCGGCAAGGAAGTCGGCGTGATCCGGCCGGGTCCCGAAGTGGGCCGCGCGTCCGGCTGGGTCGACGTGCCCAACGGCATCAGCGCCGCGAAGCGCGCCGATGGCGAATACCTCGTGTTCGTCGAAGAAGACGCGCGCGGCAAAGTCATGATGTATCGGTGGAAACCTTGAAACACACGCCGTTTCAGGCGCGCTTCAGCAACCGCAGTCAAAACCAGGGCATCCGATGGACAAAGGCATTCTCAAGAACGTAGCGATCAATTTCTTCGGGCTGGTGCTGCCGACTTTCGTCTCGCTCGTGACCGTGCCGTCGTATATCAAGCTGCTCGGCGTCGAGCGCTACGGCGTGATCAGTCTCGTGTGGACGCTGATCGGCTATTTCGGGATTCTCGATCTCGGCATGAGCATGGCCGCGCAGAATCACATCTCGAAGGCGCGGGCGTCCGGCGACAAGGACGAGTGCGTGCGCGTGTTCTGGAGCGCGACGTGGCTCAATCTGGCGACCGGCGTGATCGGCGGCTTGATCATCTATTTCGGCGCGTTTCTGTACACCGCGTATTTCACCAAGGTGTCGCCCGAGTTGCAGCACGAGGTGTATATGGCGCTGCCGTGGCTCGCGGTGGCGATTCCAATTGCCAATGTCTCGTGGGTGTTTGCCGGCGCGATCAACGGCGCGGAGCGCTTCGGTGTGTACAACACCAATCAGACTATCGGCACGTTCCTGTTTCAGTTGCTGCCGCTGGGCGCCGCGCTGTGGCTCGGTGCGACCTTGCAGAACGTGCTGGCAGCCGCCGTTTTCGCGCGGATTCTGGCGGCGCTGATGCTGGGTCGTTCCGCGCTGAAGGTGCTGGAGATCCGCAGTATTCGGGCGCCGCAATTCGGTGTCGCGAAGGGGCTGTTCAACTTCGGCGGCTGGATGCTGATTGCGAGCGTCACCACGATGGTCGCCGACTCGCTCGACCGCGTGATGCTCGGCACGAGTCTCGGCGCGCGCTTCGTCACGTATTACACGGTGCCGCAGAACCTCGTGACGCGGCTCAATATCGTGCCGACCGCGCTGGTGCGCACGCTGTTTCCGCGTTTGTCCGCCGTGGGTCGCGCCGACGCCGACACCATCACGCAGCAGTCGCTCGAATTTCTCAACGGCGTGTTCACGCCGGTCGCGCTGGTCGCGATGCTGGTGCTCGATCCGTTCCTGCATCTGTGGGTCGGCAATGAGATCGCTAACGTCGCCGCGCCGGTGGGCCGGATCATGATCATTGCCGTGTGGCTCGTGGGGCAGGCGAACGTGACGCGGATTCTGATCCAGTCGCAGATTCATCCGGCGACTGCCGCGCGAGTCGGTTTGTTCGAATTGCCCTTGTTTGCGGCGGCATTGTGGTTCGGCATCTCGCACTTCGGTCTGACCGGCGCGGCGGTTGCGGTAGCCGGCCGCGCGCTGTTCGACTACGCGGTGCTGCTGCATTTCGCCGCGATTCGCGCGCGCCAGATCGCGCTCGACATGCTCGCCCACCTCGCGTTTCTGCTGGCCAGCCTGTGGCTCGCCAGTTTTCTGCCGGGTCTCGCGCTGGCGATCGTGGCCGGCCTGCTGATGGTCGGCGCGAATCTCGCCTGGTCGTTCACGATGACCCCCGCTTTGCGCGATCTTGCGCGTTCACTGCTGTTGCGACTGAATCCGAGGAAAAGCGCATGAACCACGAAGTCCTTGAAGAAGAAGCCGTGCTGCGACCCGCGACGCGTAGCGCACTGGCCGAACTCACCAGCGTACCCGGTGTGCAGGCGCCGCCGCGTCGCGCCGCGTTGCGCGCCGATAAAACCGTACGCGTGGCGATCGTGCACGACTGGCTCGTGACTTATGCCGGCGCCGAGAAGGTGCTGGAGCAGATCGTCGCGTGCTTTCCGGATGCGGATCTGTTCAGCCTGGTCGATTTTCTCGACGACCGCAGCTTTCTGCGCGGCAAGCGGGTCACGACCTCGTTCATCCAGAAACTGCCGCTCGCGCGCACCAAATACCGCACCTATCTGCCGCTGATGCCGCTCGCGATCGAACAGCTCGACGTGTCCGCGTACGACGTGGTGATTTCGAGCAGCCACGCGGTGGCCAAGGGCATTCTGACCGGGCCCGACCAGGTGCATATCAGTTACGTGCATTCGCCAATCCGTTACGCGTGGGATTTGCAGCATCAGTATCTGCAGCAGTCGAAGCTGACCAACGGGCCGAAGTCGGCCATGGCGCGGCTGATTCTGCATTACATCCGTAACTGGGATATCCGCACGTCGAATTCGGTGGATGGCTTTGTCGCCAACTCGGAATTCATCGCGCGACGCATCAAGAAGCTTTATCAGCGCGACGCGCAGGTGATCTTTCCGCCGGTGGACGTAGAGGCTTTTTCGCTCTGCACCGACAAGGAAGATTTCTATCTGACTGCCTCGCGAATGGTGCCGTACAAGAAGATCGACCTGATCGTCGAAGCGTTCGCGCGCATGCCCGAGCGCAAGCTGGTCGTGATCGGCGACGGCCCCGACATGCAGAAAATCCGTGCGAAAGCGGGGCCGAACGTGGAGATCATGGGCTACCAGCCGTTCAAGGTGCTGAAGGACCGCATGAGCCGCGCCAAGGCGTTCGTGTTCGCCGCCGAGGAGGACTTCGGTATCTCCGTGGTCGAAGCGCAAGCGTGCGGCACGCCGGTGATCGCCTACGGCAAGGGCGGTGCGCTCGAAACCGTGCGCGACGTGTCCGAGTCGCGGCCTACCGGCCTGTTCTTCGACGAGCAGAACGCCGAGTCGATCATTGCAGCGCTGGAGCGTTTCGACGAACACGTGAAGCGTTTTTCGCCGGTGGACTGCCGTCATAACGCCGAGCAATTCTCGGCGGCGCATTTCCGCGAGCGCTTCTTCTCGCACGTACGCGCTGCGGTGCCGGCGTTGCGCACCGCGACGCTGCCGCCCTATGTGCCGTACAAGGCGGAAGCCGCGGCCGGCGCGCCGCGCATTCTGGCCGTCGATCAAAGCGGCGTGCTCGGCGGCGCCGAGTTATCGCTGCTGGAAATCGTCAAGGCGCTGCGTTCGCGGATCGAGGTCGTACTGTTCGATGACGGCCCGTTCCGCACGGCGCTCGCCAAAGCCGGCGCGAGCGTCGAGGTGCTGGAGGCGGGCGCGTTGCGCCACGTGCGCAAACAGGGCGGTTCGCTACCGAAGGGCCAGGCGCTGAAGGGCCTGGTCTCGCTCGTGCGTGCTACCGCGAAACGCGCGCGTAAGGCCGACGTGATCTACGCGAACACCCAGCGCGCGATGGTGATCGGCGCGTTCGCCGGCAAGCTCGCGCGACGCCCGGTGGTGTGGCATCTGCGCGATATCGTCAGCCCCGAGCATTTCGGCGGCAAGCAACTGGCCATCATCAAGTGGTGCGCGCGGTTCGGTCTCGCGCATGTGATCGCCAATTCGGCGGCGTCGGCGCGCGCGTTCACCGAACTCACGCAGTTCGACGAAAAGCGTGTCGACGTGGTGTTCAACGGCATCTCGGCCGCACCGTTCGACGCGCTGCGCACGGTGCCGCAGGCCACGCTGCGCCAGCGCCTGAATCTGCCGCAGGACGCGTTTCTGGTCGGCTCGTTCAGCCGCCTCGCGCGCTGGAAAGGGCAGCACGTGCTGCTCGAAGCGATGGTCTTGAATCCGCAGATGCACGCGGTGCTGGTCGGCGCACCGCTGTTCGGCGAAGACCAGTACGAGATCGAATTGCACGCTTTCGTCGCTGCCCACAATCTGGGCGAGCGGGTGCATTTTCTCGGCTTCCAGCACGATATCGCGGCCTGCATGTGCGCGGTCGACGCTGTCGTTCATACGTCGATCACGCCGGAGCCGTTCGGCCGCGTGATCGTCGAAGGCATGCTCGCGCAGCGGCCGGTGGTGGCGGCGCGCGCGGGCGGCGTGCTGGAGATCGTCGACGACTACGAGAACGGCGTGCTATGCACGCCCGGCGACGCGCACGGTCTCGCCGATACGCTCGCCGAACTGCGCTCGAACGACGAACTGCGCAACCGGCTGGTCAGAAACGGCTATCAAACGGCGCTGAGCCGCTTCGGCACGACAACCTATGTGGATGGTGTCGCGCGGATTCTGAAGGGCGTGGCGGGGCGGTAAAGCGGTCCGGCGGCGGCTTTAAGTTCTGGCCTCAGTGTTTCCTGGGGCTTGGGACTTTCATGCCGCCGCCGGCAGTGACGGTTCCGGGAGCAAGTCTGTGAAGCGGGCTTTAAAGCGGTTTTGACGCGGGGGTGTAGGCAGGGGCTTGGCCGGTTCCTGTCGTTGGCGCAGCGGAGCGAAAGTCTCGGGACTTTCGCTCCGTTTTTTTCGCGTGGGATCGCGTGGGATTCAGGCCGGCTTCCCAGTGGCTTTTTTGGGTTTGAAACTCGCCGACCATTTCATGGCCGGCAACTCGACCAGCCGGTAGAACACGTACGCAACCGGAATGGCCACCAGCATGTAGCCGAACGACGGCCAGATCGTCATTTGCAGCGACGAGCGGAACAGCAGCGACGACAGCAGCACGAAGATCGGCAGATGAATCAGATACAGCGAGAAGCTGAAATCGCCTAAGCGCGACAGCACGCGCGTGCCCCACGCATTGCCCTGGGTTGCGTTGCCGCGGTCCAACGCCCGGTACAGATAGAACGCGAAGCCGATCGCCCAGAACTGGAACGCGCCGTATTGACCGAAATGGAACGCCGCGCAGCCCAAGGCGATAAAGCCGGCGGCCAGCGCGTAGAGCCACACCGGCGAGCGCTTGTTCTGCTGCGCGCCGGACGCTTTGGCGTCGGCGATCCACGCGCCGAGTGTCCACGAAAACCAGTACGACGTGAAGAACTGGATATCGTGCCGTTCGAGCACATAGGCCGACACCACATTGACGACCGCGACCAGCGCCAGCACGTTGGTCATGCCGATCCGGCGGCGCAGCGCGAACAGCAGCGGATAGATCGCGTAGAACTGCACTTCGAGCGACAGCGTCCACAGTGCGCCGTTCGAGCCATACGTCTTGCCGGCCACGCCTTGCAGCGAGAACAGATTGACGAGGAATGCCTGCAGGCCGATCTCGCGGATCTTGTGGCTGACGGGCGGCAACTGCAGGCTGACCCAGTCGAGCGCGAAGGTCAGCAGTAGCGCGGCGAGCAGCACCGGATAAATACGCGCGAACCGGCGCACCCAGAAGTTGCCCACGTCGAGCCGGTAAGCGGGATTGGCGGCGAGCCGCAACGCGCCGCTGCGATGAATGCAGTAACCGCTAATCACGAAGAAAATCGGCACACCCGCCGAGCCCCATGCAATCGGGAAGGTCAGATACGCGGCCAGCTTGTTCAGGCTGAACGAATGGCCCACGCTCTGATGAAACGCCTGCATGCCGACCCACTCGATCTGCCGGCAATGAAAATAAGCGACCAGCAACGCGGCGAAACCCCGCATTGCGTCGATCACATGCTCCTTGCCGGCGCTCGCGGCGCGTGCTTCGTCCTGCGCGCGCGGCACGCGGGCGGCTCGTGGCGAAGAAGGCGGCAGATGCGGCAGGGATGAGCCGGCGGCATCCAGTGCTGGGTCGCTCATGCGCGGTCCTTGGTCTGAAGGAGGTGAGAGGTAAAAGGCATAGACGGGTGAATGCGGACGGATGGACGCATGCCGTGCACGCCTGCGGTGCGTTACATCCTATTGCAGTGCGGCGGCAAAAAAATCGCTAAAAAATTGCGGAATGAATTGAATCAGGCGGCTATTTTGTGACGAATTGTAATTGAGCATAAGCAGATGCGGCACTGAATTATTTACTGCTTTTGTCATGCTAATTTAAGTGACGGATTCTCTTGACCCGAGGTGAAGTCATGAACCTGCATTTACTCGCCGGCATTGCCGTGCTGTTGCTCCTTGTCGCCGCCTCCGCTTACCGGGAAGCGTTGCGCAACGAGCCGATCCGCCGTTATCGGGTGAATTCGGGCAAGCTGCCCCAGCACGACGAGAACGAATGAGCCACCCGATCTGGCGGGCATCCGCGGCGCCGGGCGTCGCGTGACCCTACGCATGCCGCTGCGCCACGCAACTGAGCCTGACAAGTAAGATTTTCAGAATTTCTGAAAAATAATTCGATTGTTATACGTAATTGTTGCTGGCCGTTTATCACGATGCGACATATCGAAATCCAATCCAATTATTTATTCGAGGCGAGAAAATTTTCACGTATGAACCCGTTTGATTTTTTTGCTAGTCTTGCCGGCGACATCGATTGGCCGCCAGGCCCGCGAACACTCTAATTTCTAACCGATGGAATGCCTACCATGCTGAAAGTCACCAAAGCCGTGTTTCCCGTAGCGGGCCTCGGGACACGATTCCTGCCGGCTACCAAGGCAAGTCCTAAAGAAATGCTGCCGGTCGTCGACAAGCCGCTGATTCAGTACGCGGTGGAAGAAGCGGTTGCCGCCGGCATCACCGAGATGATTTTCGTGACCGGCCGCAGCAAGCGCGCTATCGAAGACCATTTCGACAAGTCGTACGAGATCGAAGCCGAACTCGAAGCGCGCAACAAGCAGAAGCTGCTGGATCTCGTGCGCAGCATCAAGCCGGCCAACGTCGACTGTTTCTATGTGCGTCAGGCCGAGGCGCTCGGGCTGGGCCACGCGGTGCTGTGCGCCGAGAAGCTGGTGGGCGAGAGCCCGTTCGCCGTGATTCTGGCCGACGACCTGCTGCACAGCTCGAAGCCGGTGATGAGCCAACTGGTCGACACCTTCAATCACTATCACAGCTCGGTGATCGGCGTCGAAACCATCGCGCGCGAAGACAGCCGCTCGTATGGCGTGGTGGATGGCCGCGAGTGGGAAGACAACGTGATCAAGATGTCGGGCATCGTCGAAAAGCCGGCGCCGGACAAGGCGCCGTCGAACCTCGGCGTGGTGGGACGCTACGTGCTGATGCCGACCATCTTCAAGCATATCCGCGCGCTGAAGCCGGGCGCGGGCGGTGAGCTGCAATTGACCGATGCGGTGCAGTCGCTGCTGACCGAAGAGCAGGTGCTTGCGTATCGTTACTTCGGCACGCGTTTCGATTGCGGCAGCAAGCTGGGTTATCTGAAGGCGACGGTGGAATTCGCGCTGCGCCATCCGGAAGTGAAAGCGGAATTCGAGGCGTATCTGCAGGCTTATATGCAGGGGAAAGGGCAGGTCAATGGCGCGGCCGGCACGGCGACGCAATACACGGCTGAGGCGGCCTGAGGATTTGAACGGTTGAGGGCTTCGATGAGCCCCAAGGCGGTGCCGGCGGTCGACGCGAGCTGAACCAGGCGCGACTCGTGTCGATTGGGATACGGCGGCCGCTGCAAACGCATCACGCAGAAGCAACGCGCAGCAGCACCGCGCACATTAAAACGGGCACCGCTTTACGTGGCGCCCGTCTTTTTTTGTGCGCGCCGTGTTCGCCGTCGGGGACTATGGGTGCGACGGGTTCCAGAGCATAGCGGTCGACGTGTAGGGGAATTACTACGCAAAAGCAGACCCGTCTGATATGAATCGGATCCTTTTTTCAGTAACTTGTAAATGGTTAGTCAACCTACAGGTTATTGGAAGAAGATGTCGATGATCGGGGACTCTGAATGCAGCCGCTACGGTACCGGTTTGATTCGCGTACGTGGACGTGCGACTGTGGGACATGGCGTGAGTTGTTGTGCGGCGATTTGTCTGCTGGCGGTGATGATGTCCACGACGTCCGCCCGCGCTGAAGAAATCGCATACGGCTACGACGCGCTCGGCCGGCTTGTTTCGGCGACAGCCGGCGGCGGCACCGCTTACTGGTCTCGGATCGACAGGTACGCCGGGCAACAATCAGGCTCAAAATAAACAGGTTAGCGATATCGTCAGGGAGCTTCGCTTGACCAAAGGCCAACGTCGTTCATTGCATGACGCGATAACTGGTCAAGACTTTGGTTACCACGAGATCAAAGCGATAGCGATAGATATGTTTTGCCCAACCAATAACCAGGCGAAAGTATGTTGCACGATGACGTCAAAGACGCCTTTTCGGACATCTGTGGCCTACCTGCCTGGCATGTGCGAAAGGGCGTCGGGTCGTTCCTTACGCTGGAGTACGGTCACCCCTTTCTGATGATTCGGGAACCGCGTTTGTCTCGATCAAAGTCGCTGGAAGCACGTAGATCCGCTGATCGCCGTCAAGTAGTCGTGTCTGGTCGATGGCATCTCTGGATATATATGTGCAATTGGACGATCAGTTCGGACCTGGCGAGACTCGCTGACAACGACGCTTCGAGCGACACGATCAATGAAGCAACACAATACCTCGATGGACAAATATTGCTGTCGGTCGAGGTCTCGCCAGATGACTTCAGGACGATCTTTCGATTTGATCCTGGCGGAGAACTTGTGACCTGGCCATACCAGGAAGAGCGAGATCGACGCGAGGAGCAGTGGCTACTCTACGACTATGGGACGAAGCGGGTCCATACGCTCAAAGGCGATGGGACCTGGCTGTCCGATCCTCTTGAAGATTGATCTATACAGGCACCAGGAAAAAAGGCGCCGCAAACCATGCGGCGCCCCTTCTTCTCTTCAGCCGTCCCTCGCCTCAATTCAGACGTGGGTTGCCGCAAAAACTCACCCCAGCTTCTTCACTTCCAGCCGGAACTTATGCAGCAACGGTTCCGTATAGCCGCTCGGCTGCTGACGTCCTTCGAACACCAGCGCTTGCGCGGCCTTGAACGCGATCGTGTCGAAGCCCGGCGCCATCGGCTGGTAATGCGGGTCGCCGGCATTCTGCTCGTCGACCACCTTCGCCATGCGCCTGAACGTCTCTTCGACCAGCTCACGCTTCACCACGCCGTGATACAGCCAGTTGGCGATATGCTGGCTGGAAATGCGCAGCGTCGCGCGGTCTTCCATCAGGCCGACGTTGTGAATATCCGGCACCTTCGAGCAGCCCACGCCCTGATCGATCCAGCGCACCACGTAACCGAGAATGCCTTGCGCGTTGTTGTCGATCTCGCTGCGGATTTCGTCGTCGCTCCATTGCGCCGTTGCGACGACCGGAACCGTCAGCAGGCCGTCAAGCAGTTCGTCGCGCACCTGTGCGTATTCCGTGCGTTCCAGTTGCTGCTGGACCGCTTGCACGTCGACCTGGTGATAGTGCAACGCATGCAGCGTGGCGGCGGTCGGCGAGGGCACCCAGGCGGTGTTGGCGCCGGCCTTCGGATGCGCGATCTTCTGTTCGAGCATGGCGTGCATCAGATCGGGCATGGCCCACATGCCCTTGCCGATCTGCGAGCGGCCACGCAGGCCCGCGCTCAAACCGACCAGCACGTTGCTGCGCTCATACGCGGCGATCCATGCGCTCGACTTCATGTCGCCCTTGCGCATCATCGGACCCGCTTCCATCGCGCTATGCATCTCGTCGCCGGTACGGTCGAGGAAGCCCGTGTTGATGAACGCGACACGCTCCGACGCTTCGGCGATACAGGCGAGCAGGTTGACGCTGGTGCGGCGCTCCTCGTCCATAATGCCCATCTTGATCGTATTGCGCGGCAGCTTCAGCAGGTCTTCCACGCGCGCGAACAGCTCGCTCGCGAACGCGACTTCGGCCGGCCCGTGCATCTTCGGCTTGACGATATAAATCGAACCGGTGCGCGAATTCAGTTGATGCTTGCGGTCGTGCAACGCGCACAACGTGGTGATCACGGCGTCGAGAATGCCTTCCGGAATCTCCGCGCCGTCTTGCGTGAGCACCGCGGGATTGGTCATCAAATGACCGACGTTGCGGATGAACAGCAGCGAGCGGCCATGCAGCACCACCGGCGCCGTACCATTCGCGGCAACGTACACGCGATCCGCGTTCAGACGGCGAATGAAGGTCTTGCCGTTCTTCGTGACCTCTTCGGTCAGCTCGCCGTTCATCAGGCCGAGCCAGTTGCGATAAAGCAGGACCTTGTCGTCCGCATCCACCGCCGCGACCGAGTCTTCGCAGTCGATGATCGTGCTCACCGCCGCTTCGACCACCACGTCCTTCACATGCGCGGCATCGGTTTTGCCGATCGAGTCGTTCGCGTCGATCTGGATTTCGAAGTGCAGGCCGTTGTGCTTGAGCAGCACCGCCGACGGCGCGCTCTCTTCGCCCTGATAGCCGATGAACTGCGCCGGCGTTTTCAGCTCGCTCGTGCCGTTCTTCAGCGCGACGACCAGCTTGCCGCCTTCGACGCTATAGCGCGTCGCGTCGACATGCGAGCCGTTCGCGAGCGGCGCGGCCTGGTCGAGGAATTGGCGAGCGTAGGCGATCACCGCGGCGCCACGCACCGGGTTGAAGGCTTTCTGTTTTTCGGCGCCGCCGGTCTCGGGAATCGCGTCGGTGCCGTACAGCGCGTCGTACAGGCTGCCCCAGCGCGCGTTCGCCGCGTTCAGCGCGTAGCGCTGATTCGACAGCGGCACGACCAGTTGCGGGCCGGCCTGTTCGGCGATTTCGGTGTCCACGTGGTCGGTCGTGGCTTTGACGCTGGCGGGCACGGGCACGATATAGCCGATGCCCTCGAGAAACGCGCGATACGCACGCAGATCGCGCACCGGGCCCGGATTGGCGCGATGCCAGCCGTCGAGTTCGGTTTGCAGGCGGTCGCGCTCGGCCAGCAGCGCACGGTTTTTGGGCGCCAGCTCGTGCACGAGGGCGTCGAAACCCGACCAGAAAGCTGCGCTGTCGATTCCGGTGCCGGGCAGGGCTTCGGTTTCGACGAACTGGTCGAGGTTGGCGGCGACCTGCAGTCCGCCGCGCGGGTTCATCTGAGTCATCGACTGCTCCATCTGTCTGAATGGGGCCGATGAGGGGGCATCGGCCCGCGTTGAGCTACAACTGCGGTTTAAACGGCCAGCGCCTGAATGCCGGCTTTGGCGATCTGTGCATCCTGATCCGACTTGACGCCCGACACGCCGACCGCGCCGATCACGTGGCCTTCGACGATCACCGGCACGCCGCCTTCCAGCGTGCCCAGCAACGGCGCGCTGAGGAACGCGGTGCGGCCGTTGTTGATCATGTCTTCGTATACCTTGGTTTCACGGCGGCCGATCGCCGAAGTGCGGGCCTTTTCCGTCGCGATGTACGAACTGGCCGGCGCGCTGCCGTCCAGCCGCAGCATGCCCAACTGGTGGCCACCATCGTCGACCACCACGATAGCGACGGCCCACTGGTGCTTCTCGGCCTCGGCGCGAGCGGCCTCGAGGATTCGGGTCGTTTCGGCGACGGTCAACACGGGTTTGCTCAGCATAATGAATTTCCTGTCTCGGGTTATGGTAAGGATGCTTCTATAAATTCAATCCAGTGACGCTTTGACGCTAAGCGAGGGCCGTCGCGCAGCCCGGTGATTTTACGTCCAAGCGCGGCTCGAACAAACCGTTGCATGACGCATGCCGGCTATCGGCGATCCGGCGGACGCGGTTCGAAGCGGACTCATCGTCCTGCCGGGCCTTACAATCGAGCTTCAAAGCGGAGCTTCAAAGCCGAGCTTCAAAGCCGAGCTTCAAAGCCGGGCTTCAAACACCAACCACCTGAGCGCCGCCCCACGCGCCGACCCACACCATGCCGACCATCAGCGAGCTTTTCGTCTATCCGATCAAATCCTGCGCGGGCATCGCATTGAGCGAAGCACGCCTGCTTGCCACCGGGCTCGAATACGATCGGTGCTGGATCGTCACCGACCCGGCCGGCGCGATGCTCACGCAGCGTGCGTATCCGCGCATGGCGCTGATCAAGGTCGAACTCGGCGACACGGAGCTCGTAATTCGCGCGCCCGGCATGAGCGAATTTCGCACGCCGCTCGACGCCGCGCGGCTCGATGCGCCGCGTAAAGTGCAGACCCAGGTCTGGCGGGACGCGGCCTATGGTCTCGACACCGGCGACGCCAGCGCGGCCTGGTTCTCCACGTTTCTCGGCGTGCCGGCGCGGCTGCTGCGTTTCGATCCCGAGCACGAGCGCATTGTCGATCCGGATTACACCGCGAGCACCGGTGGCGCCACCACGTATTTCGCCGACGGTTTTCCGTTGCTGGTTGTAGGTCAGGCGTCGCTCGACGATCTGAACACGCGGCTGCAACGCAAGGGCGCGCCGTCGATTCCGATCGACCGGTTCCGCCCGAACGTCGTGCTGACGGGGCTCGACGCGTACGAAGAAGACTACGTGGAGACGTTGAGCGTCGATGCCGGCGACACGGCTGATGGGATAACCGCGGTGCAACTGCAGCTCGTCAAGACCTGCGCGCGCTGTCCAATGCCGACCGTCGACCAGGCGACGGGCGCACCCGATCCGGACTGGCCGGACGAGCCGACCGACACGATGAGCACGTACCGGGCGAATTCGCAGCGCAACGGCGCGCTGACGTTCGGCAATAACGCGCTTGTGGCCAGCGGCGCCGGGGCGTGGTTGCGGGTGGGGCAGACGGTCGAAGCGGAGTTGGGCTTCGGCGATTGAAACGCCGCTTGATCCGCGCCTAACCCCCGCTCAATGCCGCCTCGATCCGTTCAACGCGGCGAGAATCACCGGCATCGGCACGGGTTTCACGAAATGATGATTGAAGCCCGAGCGCAGCGATTCGCTGCGTTCCTCGGCGCGCTGGAGTCCGCTGACCGCGACCAGCGTCGGCGCCGGCACATCGCCGACGGAGCGGATCCGGCGCGCCACCGCGCGCCCGTCGAGGCGTGGCATCTCGACGTCGAGCAGCGCGGCGCCCGGATGCCAGGCGCAATACTGCGCCAGCGCGTCGAGCCCGTTGCGGGCAGTGCGGATGTCGAACCCCTGGGCGCTGAAATAGAGCGTGTAGGCAGCCAGCAGATCGGGGTCGTCGTCGGCGATCAGCAGGCGAGCCGTTTCCTGAGTAAACATCGGCTTCCCCTATGAGTATTCCTGGTATGTGTATTCCTGGTAGTGAGCAATTTGAAGTCCCAATAGAATTGTTACTCGACGCTTTTTCGTTTTCCGGCCCGCTCTCAGGCCCTCCGCGCAAAACTTCCAGCACTGTTTCTCTATGACGAATCTACCGCTCGGCAATAGCGAAGACGCGCAGATCGCGCGCGATATCGAGGCGGTCCAGCGTATCGGCGCTGTGCCGGCGATCCTGCGCCTGATCTGCAAAAACACGGGGATGGGCTTCGCCGCCGTGGCCCGGGTCTCTGAGCGCAGCTGGACCGCCTGCGCGGTGCAGGACGAAGTGAACTTCGGCCTGATGGCGGGCGGTCAGCTCGAACTGCAGACCACGCTGTGCTTCGAGTCGCGCGCGGCGCGGGCCACCATCGTGATCGACAATTTCGGCAAGGACCCGGTTTATCACGGCCACCACACGGCGCGAATCTACAAGCTGGGCAGTTATATTTCCGTGCCGATCATTCTTCCCGACGGCAGCTATTTCGGTAATCTCTGCGCGATCGACCCGAATCCGGCCGAGGTCTCGAACCCGCGCACGCTGAGCATGTTCGAAGGATTTGCGGACCTGATCGCGATGCAGCTCGTGACCGAAGGGCGTCACGAAGCCGCTCAAACGGCCCTGATTCGCGAGCGGGAAACCGCCAGCCTGCGTGAGCAGTTCATCGCCGTGCTCGGCCACGATCTGCGCAATCCACTGTCGGCGGTCAGCGCGACCGCCGAACTGCTGTCGCTGCGCAAGAACGAGCCCGATCTCGTGAAAATTGGCCAGCGCCTGAAGTCCTCCACCTTGCGCATGGCGCGTTTGATTGACGACGTGATGGACTTCGCGCGTGGCCGGCTCGGTTCGGGTATCGGCGTGTCGATCGACGAAGTCGACGATCTGGCCGGCGCGCTGCGGGCGGTGGTCGCGGAAGTGCGCGAGGCCAATCCGCAGCGCCTGCTCGCCGACGACATCGCGATTACCACGCCGGTGCGCTGCGACCGCACGCGCGTGCAGCAGTTGCTGTCGAATCTGCTCGGCAATGCGGTGACACATGGCGACGCGGAGTTTCCGGTGCGGGTGCAGGCGCGTATCGAGCGCGCCGAGCTGGTGCTGACGGTGATCAACGGCGGCAACGAAATCGCCGCGGACGTGTTGAGCAAAGTGTTCGAGCCTTATTGGCGGCCACCCACCAGCAAGCCCGGCGGCGGCTTGGGGCTGGGCTTGTATATCTGCAAGCAGATCGTCTCCGCACACGGTGGCACGCTGGAAGTCCGGTCGTCGGCGCAAGAGGGCACGTGTTTCGTGGCGCGCTTGCCGACCGGCGTTTAAGCGTATCGGGCAGCGTTGACGTTCCACTCCGTTAGCCGGACGCCGCACGCGCACAGTGCTGCGTCGCACCATCCCTGTGCTTTGCTGCATCAAAACGCATCGCGCCGATGATTTGCCGCACGCGCGTGCCATTCCCGTTCAAGCCCCGCGCCATGGCCTCGCCACGCCCATTTCATCGCATTGGCACGGCCTTTGCGTAAAGCCGTGCCATCGGATCAACGTGGATCCGTCGCGAGCGCAATACAAAGCGCCCGCCGCAGCACAGATCAGGACAACGGCGTCCCCCGGATTCAGTCATCGACTGGATTCGCGGGACGCCGTTTTCGTTTCCGGAAGCGTTTTCGCTGCTGTCGCGCGGCGGCGCATGAGATCCAGCAAGCCCAGCACATTGAGGACACCGCGGTCATGAAAATCATCGTTATCGGTCACGGGATGGTCGGCCACAAACTGGTTGAATGCCTGGCGCAAGATGCCGCGCACGGTCTCGACATCACCGTGCTGTGCGAAGAGTCGCGGCCGGCCTACGACCGCGTGCATCTGTCGGCGTTCTTCGCGGGCAAGAGCGCGGACGATTTGTCGCTGGTCGAACCGGGCTTCTTCGAACGACAGAACGTGCTGCTCAAGCTGAATGCGAAAGCGGTCGCGATCGATCGCGACGCACGCAGCGTGACGGTCTCGACGGGCGAGACCTTGCCCTACGACAAGCTCGTGTTCGCCACCGGCTCCTATCCGTTCGTGCCGCCGGTGTCGGGCCGCGAGCGCGTCGATTGCTTCGTGTACCGCACCATCGACGATCTCGAAGCGATGCAGGAATGCGGCACGCGCTCGACCACCGGTACCGTGGTGGGCGGCGGGCTGCTCGGTCTCGAATGCGCGAAAGCGCTGCGCGATATGGGCCTGCAAACCCATGTGGTCGAATTCGCGCCGCGTCTGATGGCGGTGCAGGTCGACGACGGCGGCGGCCGCCTGCTGCGCACCAAAATCGAAGAACTCGGCGTGACGGTGCACACACAAAAGAGCACCACGGCGATCGTGGACGGCGAAACCGGCACGCACCGCATGCAGTTCGCGGACGGCAGCCATCTCGACACCGACATGATCGTGTTCTCCGCGGGCATCCGTCCGCGCGACGACCTGGCGCGCGAAAGCGGCCTGACGCTCGGCCCACGCGGTGGCATCGTGATCGACAACGCGTGCCGCACCAGCGACCCGCACATCTACGCGATCGGCGAGTGCGCGCTATGGAACGGCCAGTTGTTCGGCCTTGTTGCGCCCGGCTACGAGATGGCGCGCGCGGTGGCAAAGCAGTTGCTGGGTGAAACGACCGGCGCCGAATTCGCCGGCGCCGACATGAGCACCAAGCTGAAGCTAATGGGCGTCGACGTGGCGAGTATCGGCGACGCGCACGGCAACACGCCGGGCAGCCGTGCCTATCAGTTCAGCGACGAACGCAAGCAGGTCTACAAGAAGCTGGTGGTCTCCGAATGCGGCAAGTATCTGCTGGGCGGCGTGATGGTCGGCGACGCGAGCGAATACGGCACGCTGTTGCAGATGATGTTGAACCGCATCGAGCTGCCGGAAGCGCCTGAATTCCTGATCCTGCCGCAAGCCGACGGCAACGCGAAACCGGCGCTCGGCGTCGACGCGCTGCCCGACGCCGCGCAGATCTGCTCGTGCAACAACGTGTCGAAGGGAGCGTTGTGCGCGGCGGTGGGTGCGGGCGCAACCGATATCGGCGCGCTCAAGTGCGCGACCGGCGCGGGCACCTCGTGCGGCGGCTGCGTGCCGCTCGTCACGCAGGTGATGAAGGCCGAAATGAAAAAGCAGGGGCTCGCGGTCAACAACCATCTCTGCGAACACTTTCCGTTTTCCCGCCAGGAGTTGTATCACCTCGTGCGGGTGGGTGAAGTGCGCAGCTTCGGCGAATTGCTCGCGAGGCACGGTCATGGCCTCGGCTGCGATATCTGCAAACCGGCGGTGGCGAGCATTCTCGCGTCGTGCTGGAACGAGTTCGTGCTGAAGAAAGAACACGCGTCGCTGCAGGACACCAACGACTACTACCTCGCCAATATCCAGCGCGACGGCACGTACTCGGTCGTGCCGCGCATGGCGGGCGGCGAAGTGACGCCCGACGGTTTGATCGCCGTTGGTCAGGTCGCGAAGAAATACGGGCTGTACACGAAGATCACCGGCGGTCAGCGGGTCGATCTGTTCGGCGCGCGCGTCGAGCAACTGCCGTTCATCTGGGAAGAACTGATCGCCGCCGGTTTCGAATCCGGTCATGCGTACGGCAAGTCGCTGCGCACGGTGAAGTCGTGCGTCGGTTCGACGTGGTGCCGCTACGGTGTCGGCGATTCGGTCGGGCTCGCGGTCGAAATCGAGAACCGCTACAAGGGTCTGCGCACGCCGCACAAGATCAAGTTCGGCGTGTCGGGCTGCACGCGCGAATGCGCGGAAGCGCAGGGTAAGGACGTCGGCATCATCGCCACCGAAAAGGGCTGGAATCTCTACGTGTGCGGCAACGGCGGCATGAAGCCTCGCCATGCCGAACTGCTCGCGTCGGATCTGGATAAAGACACGTTGGTGCGTTACATCGACCGCTTTCTGATGTTCTACGTGCGCACGGCCGATCGTCTGCAACGCACCAGCGTGTGGCGCGAGAACCTCGAAGGCGGACTCGCATATCTGATCGACGTGGTCGTCAACGATCGTCTCGGCGTAGCCGCAGAACTCGAAGCTGATCTGCAGCACGTGGTCGATACGTACGAATGCGAGTGGAAGAAGGCCGTGACCGATCCGGAAACGCGCAAGCGCTTCCGTCACTTCGTCAACAGCAGCGAGCCGGACCGCAACGTGACGTTCGTCGAAGAGCGCGGCCAGATCCGACCGGCCACGCCCACCGAACGGCAAACCCGGCTGGCGGCGATTCCGGTCGTCGTCGAAACCGTCTGATCTGATCCACGCGCATTGCGCTATTTACCGAGGACTTCGCCATGAACCAAGACCGCGTGCCGCGCGCCTGGCAGGCCGTTTGCCCGCTCGATGAAATCGTCCCCAACACGGGCGTCTGCGCGCTCGTCGACGGCGAACAGGTAGCCGTATTTCACGTGAACGACGGTCACGCACACGCCGCCGTCTATGCGATCGAGAACTTCGATCCGGGCTCGCAGGCGGCGGTGCTGTCGCGTGGCCTGATCGGCAGTCTCGGCGAACGCGTCGTGGTCGCATCGCCGATCTACAAGCATCACTTCGATCTGCGTACCGGCGAGTGTCTGGAAACGCCCGCGTATTCCGTCAGCGCGTTCGATACGCGCGTGGAAAACGGTCAGGTGTGGGTCGCGGTTTGATCGCCCGCTAACTTTGCTGAGCCACATTGCCCGCCATGTCTTCCTCTAACGTCAAAACGGTGTGCCCCTACTGCGGCGTCGGCTGCGGCATGGTGCTGCACGTCGAGGACGGGCAGGTCGTGAAGATTTCCGGCGACAAGGAACATCCGGCCAACTTCGGACGGCTCTGCACGAAGGGGCAATCGGCACACGTCGCGTTGCGCAAATCGGGGCGTCTGGAAGGCGCGTTCGTGCGTCACGCGCGCGACCAGGACCCGGCGCCGCTGCCGATGGCGCAGGCGATCAGCAGCACGGCAGCGCGATTGCGCGGTTTGCTCGACGAACATGGACCGGACGCGCTGTCGTTCTACGTGTCCGGGCAGATGTCGATCGAAGCGCAGTACCTCGTCAACAAGCTCGCCAAGGGTTTCGTCGGCACCAACAATATCGAATCGAACTCGCGTCTGTGCATGGCGAGCGCGGGCAGCGGCTACAAGCTGTCGCTCGGCGCGGACGGCCCGCCGGGCTCGTATGACGACCTCGATCACGCCGACGTGTTCTTCGTGATCGGCGCGAACATGGCCGACTGTCATCCGATTCTGTTCCTGCGGATGATGGATCGCGTGAAGGCCGGCGCGAAGCTGATCGTCGTCGATCCGCGCCGCAACACGACCGCCGAGAAAGCCGATCTGTTCATGCAGATCAAACCGGGCACCGATCTCGCGCTGCTCAACGGCCTGCTGCACCTTTTGCACGAAAACGGCCAGACGGATGCCGCTTTTATCGCCGAGGCCACCGAAGGCTGGGACGCGATGCCCGCGTTTCTGGCGGACTACACACCCGAGAACGTTGCGCGGATCACGGGCTTGCCTGCCGAAGCGATTCGCCGCGCGGCTCAGATGATCGGCACCGCAAAAGAGTGGATCAGTTGCTGGACCATGGGCCTGAATCAGAGCACGCACGGTACGTGGCACACCAACGCGATCTGCAACCTGCATCTGGCGACCGGCAAGATCTGCCGCCGCGGCAGCGGGCCGTTTTCGCTGACCGGCCAGCCGAATGCGATGGGCGGCCGCGAAATGGGCTACATGGGTCCGGGATTGCCGGGGCAGCGGTCGGTGCTGGCGGAGGAAGACCGCGCGTTTATCGAGGCGCTTTGGGCGATTCCGCCGGGCACGTTGAAGGCCGAAGTCGGCAACGGCACGATCGATATGTTCACGCGCATGGCCGCGGGCGAGATCAAGGCCTGCTGGATCATCTGCACGAATCCGGTGGCGAGCGTCGCGAACCGGCAGAGCGCGATTGCCGGTTTGCGCGCCGCGGAGCTGGTGATTTCGCAGGACGCGTTTCTCGACACCGAGACGAATCGCTACGCCGACGTGCTGCTGCCCGGCGCGTTATGGGCCGAAGCGGAAGGCGTGATGATCAACTCGGAGCGCAATCTTACGCTGATGCAAAAGGGCATCGAACCGCCGGGCGCGGCGTTGCCGGACTGGCAGATCATCGCGCGCGTGGCGTGTGAAATGGGCTTTGCCGAAGCCTTCAGCTATGAGAGCGCCGACGAAGTTTTCGCGGAAATCACGCGGGCATCGAATCCAAAAACCGGCTACGACCTGCGTGGCGCGAGCCATCGGCGTTTGAAGGAAACGCCGTTGCAATGGCCGCTGGCGGCGGACGATTCGAGCGGACGCAATCCTGTGCGCTACCTCAACG
The DNA here is from genome assembly GCF_013409255.1 of Paraburkholderia bryophila. Lineage (NCBI taxonomy): Bacteria > Pseudomonadati > Pseudomonadota > Betaproteobacteria > Burkholderiales > Burkholderiaceae > Paraburkholderia > Paraburkholderia bryophila. The sequence goes on along the minus strand of NZ_JACCAS010000001.1, from coordinate 710,686 downwards.
ACGGCGTTAGCCAGACGCTGAAAGCGTTGCCGGACGGCAGCCATCCGCGGCTCGTGTTTCCGACCGCCAGCGGGCGCGCGATGTTTTTCGCGCGCGCTTATGCGGCGCCGGCCGAATTGCCCGATCGCGAATTTCCGATCGTGCTGAACACCGGCCGGTTGCAGCATCAATGGCACACCATGACCAAGACCGGCAAGGTCGCGATGCTCAACAAGCTGAACCCGGGGCCGTTCGTCGAGATTCATCCCGAAGACGCGGCCGCGCTCGGTATCAAGGCCAAAGACCCGGTGGAGATTCGTTCGCGCCGCGGCCGGGCTGTGTTGCCGGCAGTCGTGACCGAACGCGTGAGCGCGGGCAACTGCTTCGCGCCGATGCACTGGAACGACGTGTTCGGCGACGACCTGTGCATCAACGCCGTGACGAGCGATGCAATCGATCCGGTCTCGCAGCAACCCGAACTCAAGTTTTGCGCGGTCGCGCTGAGTGCGGTGCGCGTCGACATTGCCGAGCCGATTTCGAACGATGACACGGTTAAGTTTGCCGATGCATCTGCATCTGCATCCGCGTTGGCGGTGGGCGTGACCGCCACGTCAGTGAGTGTTGCAACGGCCAGTGCCGAGGATCTGTCTATGCCGCATATCGAAGCACTCACCCGTTTGTTGCAGTTGCCACCAACGCCCGCGCCCTCGTTCTCCGATGCCGAGCGGACTTATCTCGCGGGTTTCGTCAGTGGCTTGCGCTCGGCGCGGGAGCAGGGTGTTAGTGGAGACAGCAGCGCTGTGCCGGTTCTGCCGATCAGCGCGCCGTTCGATGCAACGAAACGCCTCTACGTGGACGGTTTGCTCGGGGGGCTATTTAGCCGCAGCGCGCCGCTCGCCGCGTCAGTGGCCATGCCCACCTCGCTCGCTCATACGCTGCAAGACACCGCGCAAACATCCGGCGTGCGGATCGCACGCGCACGGCCCAAGGTCACGCTGCTGTGGGCCTCGCAAACCGGCAATACCGAATCGCTCACCGAACGCTACGCCACGCGTCTGATGGAGTCGGGTTTTGAAATCCGCACCTCGTGCATGGCGGACTACGACGTGTCGGCGCTGGCCAAGGCGCAATACGTGTTGCTGATGACCAGCACGTTCGGCGATGGCGATCCCCCCGACAACGCGCAAAGTCTCTGGACGGAATTGAGCACGGACGCAATGAAGGACGCAGCCGCCGCGCCCCGCTTCGACGGCGTGCGCTTCGCTGTCCTCGCGCTCGGCGACCGCAACTACGATCAATTCTGCGGCCACGGCCGCCGCCTCGACGAACGACTCGCGGCCAAAGGCGCACGGCGACTGATGGAGCGTGTCGATTGCGACAGCGACTATCAGCAGAGCGCCGACGCGTGGCTCGAACGCATCATCGTGCGCATTAAAGAAGAAGATGCCGCGCTGCACGCGGTGCCGCCCGGCGGCATGATCAACGCGGTGATCCCCGGCGCCGTGCCGAGCAAAGCGCAGCCGGCCGCGTCGCGGCTCGTCGCGAATCTGCGTCTGAACAAGCAGGGCGCGGCGAAAGACACGCGCTACTTTTCACTCAGCACAAACGAATCCGGCCTCGAATACGAAACGGGCGACGCGCTGGGCGTCTGGCCGAGCAATTGCCCGGAGCTGGTCGATGAATTGGTCGGCCTCACCTGCACCAACGCCGACGCGTTGGTGCAGGTGGCGGGCGTGGGCGAGATGCGTCTGGCCGATGCGCTGCACCGGCACTACGAGATCGCACGGCCGAATCCGGATGCGCTCGCGTTGATCGCCGCGCGCAGCGATAACGGCAAGGGCAACGGTAAAGGCGCGCTGCGCGATCTGCTGACGCCCGAGCGCAAGGCCGATCTAAAGCAATGGTTGTGGGGCCAACAACTGGCCGACGTACTGCACGAGTTTCCGGTGAAGCTCACCGCCACCGAATTGACCGGCATGCTCAAACGTCTGCAACCGCGCCTGTATTCGATCGCGTCAAGTCCAAAAGCGCATTCCGGTGAAGTGCATCTGACGGTTTCCGCCGTGCGTTACAGCAACGGCCGGCGTCATCGCAAAGGCGTGTCGTCGACGTTTCTCGCCGATCGCGCCGGCGACGTCGACGTGCCGGTGTTCGTGCAGAAGTCCGCGCACTTCCGGCCGCCGCACGGCGGGGACACGCCGATGATCATGGTCGGCCCCGGCACCGGCGTCGCACCGTTCCGCGGCTTTCTGCACGAGCGGCGTGCACGTGGCGACACCGGGCGCAACTGGCTCTTCTTCGGCGAGCAACATGCGTCGTCCGATTTCTACTATCGCGACGAACTCGAAGCCATGCGCGACGACGGTCTGCTCAACCGGCTCGACGTCGCGTTCTCGCGCGATCAGGCGGACAAGATCTATGTGCAGGACCGCATGCGCGAGCAGGGTGCGCAACTGTGGTCATGGCTCGAAGACGGTGCGTATTTCTACGTCTGCGGCGACGCCAATCGCATGGCGAAAGACGTCGACGCGGCGTTGAAGGACATCGTCGCGCGACACGGCGGCATGAGCGACGAAAAAGCGCTCGACTACGTGAGCCGCCTCGCGCGAGAAAAGCGCTATGCACGCGACGTCTACTGAAGATCGAGACGGTGTGAAAAGCGGCCCGCCGAGGTCACGGTTTCAGGTTTCAAAGAGTACGCAAGCGAGCTTCAAACGACGGACCCGGATGGCATGGAGGTTGCATGTTCAGGCCGGTTTTCAACCTTGTCGACCATTCCGGTGCATGACAGAAAGCACCGCACCTCGCAGCGTCATACGTTGCGGCCGGATAGACGAACAATCAGTTTTATGAGGATGTCTGATGAAAAACGTGATGAGCTCCCTCAAGAGCGGGGACTGGCGCGCGCTGGTGGCGTGCTTCCTCTATTTCGACACCGGTTTCACGGTCTGGGTGCTGTACGGGCCGCTCGCGCCGTTCATCAGCAAAAGCATTGCGATGACTCCCGCGCAGCAAGGTTTTCTGGTGGCGGTGCCGGTGTTGTCGGCGGCGATTCTGCGCGTGACGCTGGGCAATCTGTATCAGTCCGCGCACGGCAAACGCATTGCCTTGATGGGTGTGCTGTTGTCGGCGGTGCCGACGATCGTGCTGCCGCTCATGGCGTCGGTGCCGTCGTACACGGAGCTGCTGGTGCTCGGCGTGTTCCTCGGGGTCGGCGGTGCGAGTTTCGCAGTGGCGCTGCCGATGGCGGGCAGCAACTATCCGCCGAAGGTGCAGGGGCTGGTGCTGGGTCTGGCCGCGGCCGGCAATATCGGCGCGGTGCTCGACGGTTTCCTGTTCCCGCAACTGGCCACGCACTACGGCTGGCAGATGGCCGCCGGCGGCGCGCTGCCCTTGCTCGCGATTGCCGCGATCACGCTGTATTTCTGGGCCAATGACGCGGGCATCAAGTCGGGCAGCGTGCTGCGCGCATTCAGCAGTTTTGCGGTGACGCTGGTGGGGTTGATCGTGCTGGTGCTGCTCGTCGAAGCCGGTCTGTTCGGCTCGGGTAAGACCGGCGTGCTGCTGTTGCCGGTGATCGGCGCGCTGCTGGCTATCGCTGTGTTGCCGAAGCGTTATCGCGCGGTGCTCGGTGAGCGCGATACGTGGGCGATCATGCTGGTGTACAGCATCACGTTCGGCGGTTTCGTCGGCATGTCCTCGTATGTGTCGCTGCTGCTGACCAATCTCTATCAACTGTCGAAGATCGATGCCGGCCTGTTCATGGCGCTGCTCGCCGCGACCGGCGCGATGGTGCGCCCGCTCGGCGGTCTGATCGCCGACAAGGTGTCCGGCGTGCGCGCGCTGACCTTCCTGCTGGCGATCATCTCGCTGTGCGACTTCGTGTTCGCTGCCGCGATGCCTTCGATGGCGGGCGGCATCGCGTTGCTGTTGTGCCTGTACGTGGCCTTCGGTCTCGGCAACGGCGCGACCTTCCAGCTGGTGCCGCATCGCTGGGCGGGGCGTACCGGTTTGATGTCGGGCATTGTCGGCGCGGCGGGCGGCATCGGCGGCTTCTATCTGCCGGTCGTGATGGGCATCGCGAAAGAAAGCACCGGCAGCTATCAGATGGGCTTCGCGACCTTCGGCGCGCTGGCCGCCTGCGCGTTCGTGGCGATCGTCGCGCTGCGCCGTCCGTGGATGGCGTGGTCGATGCAAACCGGCGGATTGCACGCGCACGCCACGGAGTGACGCATCAACTCGGCCATAGCGGCGCGTTCGTTGCGGCGGTTTCACGCAACGAGCGCGCGTGCGGCGGGGACTCTCGACATCGTTAAGAAGTGAACATGAGCATTCCCGCACAAAGGCTTCACGCCATACACGCCATCCCGGTCGACACGGACGTCTCTAGCGAGGTGATGAGCTCGTTGATCAACATGGCCGGACGTCAACGGATGCTGTCGCAGCGCATTGCGTTGAAGGCGATGCTGGCATTCCAGCAATTCGACGGCGCGCTCGCGATTGCGCGCGACACCTTGCGCACATTCGCCGACAGTCACGCGGCGCTGGTGCAAGGTCGCGACGGCTTACCCGGACTATTTTCGCCGGCGCTGCGCGACGCGTTTCATGGCAACGGCCAGGTGGCGCAGAGGATCGCCGGCTTTATCGCGCTGGCCACAACGGCGCTCGATGCGATTGGGCGCGCCGCGCCGCAGTCGGCGGACGCACTCGCCGCCTTGATCGGTTCGGTCGATCCGTTGCTCGCGCAACTGCATGGCGTCACGGCGGTGTACGAAGAGGAGAGCCGGCGGATTGCGCGAGCGCAGAAGAAAGAGCAGCAGAATCTGATCGAACGGATCAAGGCGATCGCGAAAGAGGCGCATATCGTCTCCTTCAACGGTCAGATCGTCGCGAGCCGCACGGATGTGACGGGTCGCGAATTCGCGGTCGTGGCCGGTGTGATGACGTCGATTACGAAGGAACTGGAGGCGGTGGTCAGCGCGTTCGTGAAGAAGACCTCGGGCGGTTGAGGTCCTCGCTGCAGCGCGTGAGAGTCATCGCGTGCGCGCCGCTTTGACCGGTTGGCGCATGACGTCCCGTGCGAACCTTCAACTCTTATCGACGATGCCCTCAGCGAGCACAGCGGGCACGCGTGCCGCGAGTTCGTCGATCACGACGCGCATTCGCGATGGCAAATGGCGCGTCTGCTGCCAGGCGAGATGCAGATCGATACGTTGCCCGGGCAACGCTGGCAGCACCTTCGCCAGCACGCCGCTCGCCATGGCGTCGGCGATCAGCCAGCACGGCAGGCAGGCGATGCCCGCGCCCGCCACCGTCGCGGCAAGAATGGTTTCGAGATCGTCGAAACGTAGCCGGTGCGGAATCACGATGTTCTGCAAGACATCCTGTTCATCCGGCAACTGCCATGCTGCTTCACGCCGTCCACGCGCATAGAAAATGCCTTGATGGCGCTGCAAATCCGCCACCGTGCCTGGCGTGCCGTTTTTGGCCAGATAGGTGGGCGCCGCGCAGAGCGCCATGATCTGTTCGCCGAGCCTGCGCGCAACCAGTCCCGCCGGCGCGCGATTCAATGGCCCGCCGCGCACCACCAGGTCGATACCTTCTTCGACCAGGTCCATCACACGATCGGTGAAACTGATCTGTAACTCCAGCTTCGGATAACGCTGCGCCAGTTCCAGCAGGATCGGCGCGACGCAACGTCGCCCGAACAGCACCGGCATGCTGACATGCAGCCTTCCTTGCGGATCCTGGCGGCCTGCGGTCAAGGTCGCTTCGCCCGCGTCGAGTTCGGCGAGCGCGCGCACGCAGCGTTCGTAAAACGCGTGACCGTCTTCGGTGAGGCTCTGACTGCGCGTGGTGCGATGAAACAGCCGCGTGCCGAGTTGCTCTTCCAGACGCGCGATGGTCTTGCCCACCGCCGAGCGCGACAGATGCATGCGCTCGGCGGCCAGCGCGAAACTGCCGGCTTCGGCGGCGTTGACGAACGCGGCGATGCCGCTCAGACGGTCTCTCATGGAACACGCTCCCTTGGCCGATACGCGACGATAGCGGACTAACTGGTGCCAAAAACGCTACAAACTGACGATCAGATACCGCCACTGTAGCGTTTATAGAAACCGTAGACTCTTTTCATCGAAAACGATCAGGCGGGAGCCGATATGCAAACGATGGGTCAATGGGTCTTACGGGAAGCCGGTGCGCACAATCTGCGGCTGGAAGAAAAGCCAATGCCGACGCCCGGCGCGGGTGAAATCGTGGTGCGGGTCGCGGCGGTGTCGCTGAACTATCGCGACTTGTGGTTTATCGCCGACGAGCAGACGGACACGTCGGCGACGCTGCCGGCTACTCCTGGTTCGGACATGGCCGGCACGGTGGTCGCGACCGGCGCGGGTGTGACGCGTTTTAGCGAGGGCGACGACGTGCTCGGCACGTTCTGGGCGGGTTGGGTCGACGGTGAATGTCCGCCTGATGCGGGCGTGCTCGGCGGCTCGTTGCCGGGCGTGCTGGCGCACTACGTGGTGCTGCACGAATCGTGGGCCGTGCGCGCGCCCCGCACGCTGAGCGCGGTCGAAGCGAGCACGCTGCCGTGCGCCGGCCTGACCGCGTGGTTCGCGCTGGTGGAAAAGGGCGCGGTCCATGCGGGGCAAACGGTGGTGATGCAAGGCACCGGCGGCGTCGCGTTGTTCGGTGTGCAACTGGCGCGTGCGCATGGTGCGCAGGTGATTGCCACCACGAGTAGCGCCGCCAAGTTGCAGCGCGTGCTGGAACTGGGCGCGACGCATGGCATCGACCGTCACGCCACGCCTGACTGGGAGCGCGTCGCGCGTGAGCTGACCGGCGGCCGCGGCGTCGATCATGTGTTCGAACTGGCGGGTGGTGAGAATCTCGGCGCTTCGTTGCGCGCGTTGCGGCAAGGCGGCCGTATTTCGCTGATCGGCACGCTGGACGGCTACAGCATGTCGCTGCCGAGCATTCCGAGTTTCCTCGGACGGCCGACGATCCAGGGCATCGGCGTCGGCCATCGGCGCGCGCTTGAAGACCTGGTGCGCGCGGTCGATACGCTCGAACTCAAACCGGTGGTCGATACGGTCTATGCGTTCGACCAACTGCCGGCCGCGCTCGCGCATCTGGAGCGGGGCGCGTTCGGGAAAGTGGTGGTGAGCGTGGGTGGTTGAGGCAGGGCGGCCGGGCCGCTGTTGAAAGCGGCTGGGCCGCGTCGTTCCGCGCGGTCTCCGCTGCTTACTCTGCGCCGTGAAAACCGTCCCGGAACGCGTTGAATACCAACTCGGTCAGCTCGGGCGTGGGTTCGAAGAGCCTGGCGCTGAGGGCCATCATATTGCTCGAATGCGCCACCGGCGATCAACGCGGCCTTGAGCTCGGCATGGCCCCGTCCAGCTTTCCACGTTGACGCCGATATCGACGTCGGCGGTGGCGCGCGTCGCGACAATGCCATGCACGTGGGTCAGCACGATGTCGCGAGCGCTCGCGCCGCCCACGAACCAGTCGAGCTTCGCCGCGTGCGCCGTCGCCGCGACATGCCGCAGCAGCTCGACGACGATCGCCGGTAGCGGGCGGTCGTCGCGCAGATCAAGCGGCAAGGTATTGCTCACGGAGCATCCGGGCGGTTTCGAGGTTGCGGGAGTCGCCGGTGGCGACCAGATCGGCGTAAATCAGCGCGGGATGCACGACCGATGCCGGCACTTTCGGCATGGCGGCCACTTGCAATGAAGCAACCGTGCCGGTCAGGGGCAGCGGGGCGCTCAGCAGTTCCACGTCGCCGTGCTGATCGACGCGCAGACGGGCGTCGATCAGCCATTTGCGCGGCATGTCGTGCTGACAGTACAGCGTCACGGTGGCCGGTTTGAGGTAGCCGGTGAGCAGCGCGGCGGCTACTTCGCCGCCGAACTGGCATTGCCCGCTTTGCGGATCGATGTCGCGCCACCATGCCGGATCCGCGGCCCGGTAGCGGTTGACGAGCAATTGATTGCGCAGTCTGGACGGGTACAGGGCCGCCCATTCGTCGAGCAGGCGGTCGGTATCGGCCAGCACATAACTCCCTTTGCGCTGGACGATATCGCCTCGCTCGAACAGGTCGCGAAACGTGGACTGCGCGGTGCCGAGGCTGACACCTGCCCGTTGCGCGATGAGGCGTTGACCCGCATTGACGAGTTCGCGCTCGCACAGCAGCGCGAGGACGACCTTCATGCCTTTGGCTGTCCACGCGCGGTCTTTGGTGCGGCTCGCGAGTCCGGTGCGCTTTTCGCCGGAAATCATGATCAGGTTGCCGTCGGCGTGCAGGATGGCGTTGCCGGACGTGTCCAGCGCATCCAGTCCCAATTCCCGGCAATGCCGAAGCATGTTCGACGACAGATGCGGGGCGATCACCACGAATGGCTGGTCGTCGCGAATGCGCGCGGTGGCCTTGATGGCGGCCAGCGTGGCGAAACGGTCGACGTTGTCGACCAGCAGCACCGGCCGGGACCAGCTCTTGCCCGGTGCGGCGCGGAATTCGATTTTTGCCGTGTAATGCGTGCGAGCCGGCGGCCGGAGGATTCTGGTGGACACGCCGGTCGCGGCGGTGAAGGCCTCGGCGGCGGCCTGGACTGTCGGGTCGGGCACGAACGGCTGCGCGGGTGCGCGTGGCATGGTCCACCTCTGTTCAATTTTTTTCGAGTGTATACGTAACGTGAACAGCTTGCAAAAGTTGAACGCGGACTGCGTGCCGCCGTCGTGTTCAAAAAAATTCGATGTATACGGAACGTGAACATCGGAAAAAGTTGAACACAGCGGGGCAATGCGCCCCGCCGGCTTCAATCGTTTAGAACTTATGCCGCAACGCGACCCGCACGGCCACCTGCGTGCCCGTCGACGACGGCGCCTGCACGCCCGGAATGAATGCGTCGTCGAGAATCGATTGGGTCGAACTGCCGGCCACCTTCTGATATTCGCCCTGCACGTAGACGTCCGTGCGTTTGGAGATGTTGTAGTCCGCCATCAGACCGACCGAGTGAATCTTCGGCTTCACGCTGCCCGACGACGCATCGTAGTTCTCCATCGTGTAGACATACTGTGCACCGACGAAGAACGCCGGCGTGAACTGGTATTTGCCGTTCACTTCGAAGTTCTGGTACTTCAGCGTATTCAACGTGACGCCGGCCGCGGCCAGCGGAATGCCGATATAGCCGTTGCCGGTCGGGTTCTGATAGTTCGAGTTGGTGTATGCAAACCCCGCAGTCGCGGAGCCGAACGTGTAGTTGATGCCGCCGCCGAACACCCGCATGCGGCCGGCGATAAAGCTTGCGTCGTTCGCGGTGATCGCGCCGGTGGCGCCCACGCCAGGATTGTCCGCCTGCAGGTAGGCCGCTGCGATCAGGAGCCCGCCGTTCGCGTACTGGCCGCCGAAGCTGTACGCGCGGTTGTTGGCGAAGTTGGTGTCGTTGCTGAAGCTATACACGCCGCCGAACTGGAAGCCCGCGATGTTCGGGCTCGCGTATTTCACGCTATTGCCGAGCCGGAACGAGTTGTCGGTGTTGTCGTTGTCGTACGGATGCGCGAACAGATAGCCGGCCCAGTTGCCGTTGGCCGTGGTCTGCGCGAGGTAATCGACCACCGAATCGTACTGGCGCCCCAGCGTGACCGTGCCGAAACGGTCGTCGCTCAGCCCCACATAGGCCTGGCGGCCGAACATGCGGCCACCCTGGCCCAGACGCCCGGAGCTCACGTCGAAGCCGTTTTCCAGCTGGAAAACCGCCTTCATGCCGCCGCCCAGGTCTTCCGAACCCTTCATGCCCCAGCGGCTGCCTTGCGCATAACCGCTCGCCATTTCCCAGACCGCGCCGCGGCCGGCGTTGTTGGTGTAGTCGATCCCCTCGTCGAGTACGCCGTACAGGGTCACGCTGCTTTGCGCGAAAGCAGGCGTCACCGCCAGCGAGGCGAGCGCCGCGAAGCCGGCGAGAGTGGCGGTGAGGCGGTTCTTTTTCATGGTCGAGCTCCAGACGTTGGTAATGAGCGGTCTTCGGTTCGGGACGGCTGGAACGCCGCCCGCGAGGCCGCTGCTTTTTTTGGCGAAGCCCGGATTCTGCAATTCGGAATGGGGATCGGCGTATAAGGTCGATCCCTGGATAAACATGATTTTTTCGAATGTTTGTCCCGCAAATTATTCGCTTGTGGGTCGCCCTGACGAGGAGAAAAATTCCGTTCATGCAACTTAGGCATGAAGGCGATAGCCGGAAGCCATGCGTTTTGCACCACGCCATTCAGGAGACGACCATGCGAATCGAGCGGAATTTTTCTAACGGCCGGTTTAACGAGCCTGCCATCGGATCCGCGAGCGACGAACTCATCGCCGTCCACAACCCGGCCACCGGCGCCGTGATCGCCCATGTCACGGCCGCCACGCCGGCCGAGACCCTTGCCGCGGTCGACGCCGCCGCTGCCGCGCAGAAGGGCTGGCGCAAGCTGCCTTCCGCCGAACGCGGCGCTTATCTGCACAAGCTCGCCGACGCGCTGACCGAATGCGCGCCCGCCATTGGCGCGGCGCTCGCGCTGGAGTCGGGCAAGAGTGTCGCCGACGCCACCAACGAAGCCATCTACGCCGGCCAGATCACCCGCTATCACGCGGAATGGGCACGCCGTATCGAAGGCGAAGTGATTCCGAGCGATACGCCCGACGAAAACCTCGTGCTGCATCGCGAGCCGATCGGCGTGGTGGCCTGCCTGATTCCGTTCAACTACCCGGTCTACACGTTCATGCGCAAGGTGGCGCCCGCGTTGATCGCCGGTAACACGGTGGTGGTGCGCCCGAGCAACAACACGCCGACGTCCGCGTTCGAAATCGCGCGAGCGGTCGAGAAGGCCGGCTTGCCCGCCGGCGTCGTGAACATTCTCGCGATGAATCACGCGACCGCCGAAGCGCTCTGCACGCATCCGAAGGTCGGCATGATCACGCTGACCGGCAGCGTCGGCGCGGGTCGCAAGGTACTCGAGTACTGCAAGGCGAACATCGCCAAGCCGTCGCTCGAACTGGGCGGCAAGACGCCGGCCATCATCGAAGCTGACGCCGATCTGGAGAAAGCCGCCCGCGATCTGGTGGCGTCCAAGACCACGCACTGCGGTCAGTTGTGCACGGCGATCGAACGTGTCTACGTGCAGGAAAGCGTGCATGACCGCTTCGTCGCGCTGCTGAAGAAGCATATGAGCGCGGTGGAAAGCGGCGACCGCAGCGAACAGCCTGCGCTGATGGGTCCGCTCGTCAACGAGGCCTCGCGCCAGTCGATTCACGCCATGGTGGAACGTGCGGTCGCGGCGGGCGCCACGCTCGAAACCGGCGGCAAGCTGCCGCAAGGGCAAGGCTTCTTCTATCCGGCCACATTGCTGACGAACTGCCGTCAGGACATGGAAATCATCCAGGAAGAGACCTTTGGTCCGATCATGCCGGTCGTCAAATACCGCACGCTCGACGAAGCGCTGGAGATGGCCAACGACCACCAGTTCGGTTTGTCGTCGGTGCTGTACACGGAGAACTATCGCGCCGCGATGAAGATCGCCAACGACATCGAAGCGGGCGAGCTGTATGTGAACCGCACGCCGGCCGATCCGTATCAAGGCTTCCACGCGGGCTGGAAACGCTCGGGCCTCGGCGGCGACGACGGCAAGCACGGCATGCTCGAATTCACGCAGACCCGCCTCGTGGTCATGAAGTACTGAAGCAGAACCGGCGCGCGCCGCACGCTTCAAGGCACGGCGCGCGTTTTATTCATCCGCAGTTAAATCCATAACAAAACATATTGGAGACCCGGCGGCCGTTCACGCCGGCACGGTGTCTCTGAGGAGCGCTCACGTGTCATCGCAACCCGTTCGTCACGCCGCCTCGGTCGCTTTAAGCGACGCCGAAGCCGCACTGCAAGCCAACAAGGCTCAACGCTATATCCAGCTCATGCTGCTGGTGATCGCCGCCGGCGCGATCTATCCGATTCTCTATCTGCGGCAGGTGTATCAGCCGACGATGCTCGAAGTGTTCCACATCACCGATAGCCAACTGGGCTATCTGTATTCGTCGCTGGGCACGATTTTTCTGCTGAGCTATCTGCCGAGCGGCTGGCTGGCAGACCGTATCGCACCGCGTCTGTTGATCTGCTTTTCGCTGATCGCAACCGGCGTGCTGGGCTTGTGGTATTCGACCGCGCCGTCGTTCCCGATGCTGATGCTGATCTTCGGCGGCTGGGGCCTGTCGACCGGGTTGACGTTCTGGGCCGCCGTCATTAAACGCGTGACGATGATTGCCGGCGCGCAGGAGCAGGGCCGCTTCTTCGGTTTGCTCGACGGTGGCCGCGGCCTGATCGAAGCGATGCTCGCGACCATCGCGATCTCGCTGTTCGCGTGGGTGACGCAGACCAAGGGCGAAACGGTTGCAGCCGGTTTCAAGCTGGTTGTTTATATGTACGCGATTCTGTGTATCGCGCTCGGTGTGATTCTGGCGTTGGTCAAAGATCCGCGAGGCGCGGAAGATGCCGCGGCCAATCGCGCATCGCGTCAACGCAGCAACGTGCTGGTCGATCTGAAAACGCTCGCGAAGATTCCCGAGCTGTGGCTGGTCGCCGCGATCGTGTTTTGCGGCTATCAGGTGTTCTGGGCCACGTACAGTTTCTCCGCTTATCTGCACGAAGGCGAGATCGGTTTGACCGTGGTGATGGCCGGCACGATCACCACGCTCAAGCTGTGGATGCGGCCGATCGGCGGCATTGGCGGCGGCTTTCTCGGCGACCGTTATTCGAAGGTGTCGGTGCTGGTGATCGCGCTGTTTCTCGCCGCCTTGTCGCTGCTCGGTCTGATGGCGGCGCCGCGTATTTCGAGCCACGTGCTGCTGGTGTTCCTCGTGCTGTTTATCGGCATTCTGACGTACGCGATTCGCGGCCTTTACTGGTCGCTGCTGGACCGCTGCAATATTCCGGTCACCACGATGGGTCTCGCAATCGGCCTGATCTCCGTGCTCGGTTATTCGCCGGACGTGTTCCTGCCGCTGATCAACGGCTATCTGACGCAGAACTTCCCGGGCGTCTTCGGCTATCAACTGTATTTCGGCTATGTGGCCGCCATGGCGGCGCTCGGTGGGTTTGCCGGGCTCGCGCTGAGAAACATGCTTAACAGAAAAGAGGGTGCGTAAATGAAAGTTGTCTCGCTCGAAACGCATATCGTCGCCGTCCCGCCGCCGCATGTGGGCGGCATGTACTGGATCTTCGTCAAGCTCAAGACCGATTGCGGTATTGAAGGCGTCGGCGAAATCTATTCGGCGACGTTTCATCCGAAGGCGATGACCGCCATCATCGACGATGTATTCGGCCGTTATCTGCTCGATAAGGACCCGCATCATATCGAGCGGCTCTGGCGCGAAGCGTATTCGAGCGGTTTCACGCAACGCCCCGATCTGACGATGATGGGTGTGGTCAGCGGCCTCGAAATGGCGTGTTGGGACATTATCGGCAAGGCGGCCAACAAGCCGGTGTATGAGCTGATGGGCGGCATGGTCAACCAGCGTCTGCGCTCGTACACGTATCTGTATCCGAAGAACAGCCGTGGCGAGTACGACTACGACGATCCCGATCTCGCGGCCGAATGCGCGCTCGAGAACGTGAAGCGCGGCTTCACCGCGGTCAAGTTCGACCCCGCCGGTCCGTACACCGCGTATTCGGGCCATCAACTGTCGATGGAAGTGCTGGACCGTTGTGAGACTTTCTGCCGGCGCGTGCGCGAAGCCGTGGGCAGCAAGGCCGATCTGCTGTTCGGCACGCATGGGCAGATGGTGCCGTCGTCGGCGATTCGTCTTGCCAGGCGGCTCGAAAAATACGACCCGTTGTGGTTCGAAGAACCGGTGCCGCCGGGCCAGGAAGGCGCAATGGCGCAAGTCGCGCGACACACCAGCATTCCGATCGCGGCGGGCGAACGTCTGACCACCAAGTACGAGTTCTTCAAGCTGCTCGAAGCGGGCGCCGCGTCGATTCTGCAATTGAACGTGGCGCGCGTGGGCGGTCTGCTCGAAGCGAAGAAAGTCGCGACGCTGGCCGAGGTGTATTACGCGCAGATCGCACCGCATCTGTACAACGGGCCGATCGGCGCGGCGGCCAGTATTCAGCTCGCGACCTGCACGCCGAATTTCCTGATTCAGGAAAGCATCGGCACGTGGGACGGTTTCCATGCGGCAGTGCTGAAGAAGCCGATTCAATGGGAAGACGGCTACATCATTCCGTCGCAGGAACCGGGCTTGGGCGTCGAGTTGAACATGGACGTCGTCAGGCAGCACACGCCGTACACCGGCGAGCGTCTGCATCTGCAAATGGCCGCACAACCGGTCGACGTGAAAGACCTCGCGCCGGCCAAGGGTTGAAGCGGTTGAAGTAGATCGGCCTCGGTTGAACGTGGCATCAGTATTCAATGGATTGGGCGCCGTCTGGCGACATAGAGCATGAACTACGATTACATCATCGTCGGCGCGGGTTCGGCGGGCTGCATTCTCGCTAATCGCCTGTCGGCGTCGGGCCAATATTCGGTGCTGCTGCTGGAAGCGGGCGGCAAGGACAGCTCGTTCTGGTTCAAGATTCCGGTGGGTTTCACCAAGACGTATTACAACGAAACCTACAACTGGATGTACTACAGCGAGCCCGAAAAGGAACTCGACAACCGGCCGATCTATTGTCCGCGCGGCAAGGTGCAGGGCGGCTCGGGTTCGATCAACGCGATGATCTATGTGCGCGGCCAGCCGCATGATTTCGACGATTGGGCCGCGGCGGGCAACCCAGGTTGGGCGTTTCGCGACGTGCTGCCGTATTTTCGCAAGCTCGAATCGCATCCGCTCGGCAACACGGACTATCACGGCGCGGACGGCCCGATCCGTATTTCGCCGATGAAAGACGACGTGCACCCGATTTGCCACGTGTTCCTCAAAGGATGCGACCAGGCCGGTTATCAGCGCAGCGACGACTTCAATGGCGCGAACTTCGAAGGCGCGGGCATTTACGACGTGAATACGCGTAACGGTCAGCGTTCGTCGAGCAGTTTCGAGTATCTGCATCCGGTGCTGTCGCGCAAGAACCTGACGGTCGAGCGCGAGGTGCTCGTGAGCCGCGTGCTATTCGACGGCAATCAGCGCGCGATCGGCGTGAGCGTCACGCAGAACGGCGCGGCGCGGCAATTCACGGCGAACCGTGAAGTGATTCTGTCGGCGGGCGCGGTCGATTCGCCGAAGCTGCTGCAACTCTCGGGCGTGGGCGACAGCGCGTTGCTCGCGCAGCATCGCATCGCGATGGTCAAGGAACTGCCCGCCGTGGGTCAGAACCTGCAGGATCATCTGTGCGTGAGCTTCTACTACCGCGCGAATATGAAGACGCTGAACGACGAGATGCGGCCGCTGCTCGGCAAGCTGAAGCTCGGCTTGCAGTATCTGCTGACGCGTAAGGGGCCGCTTGCGATGAGCGTGAACCAGTCGGGCGGCTTCTTCAAAGGCAACGAGCACGAGACGCAGCCGAATCTGCAGCTCTATTTCAATCCGTTGTCGTATCGCATTCCGAAGAGCAGCAAGGCGAGTCTCGAACCGGAACCGTATTCGGGTTTCCTGCTGGCCTTCAATCCGTGCCGTCCGACCAGCCGTGGTTCGATTGAGATCGCGTCGAACCGCGCTGAAGACGCCGCGAAGATTCGCATCAACGCACTGACCACGGAGAAGGATATCGACGAGGTGATCCAGGGCTGCGAGCTGGTTCGTCAGGTGATGGCGGCGCCGGCACTGAAGGCGATCACGGTCGAGGAAATCTCGCCGGGGCCGCAGGTGAATACCCGCGAAGGCTTCCTGCAGTACTTCCGCGAGCAGTCGGGTTCGATCTATCACCTGTGCGGTTCTTGCGCGATGGGCGACGATCCGCGCACCTCGGTGGTCGATGCGCGTTTGCGTGTGCATGGCATGGCCGGCTTGCGGGTGGTGGATGCGTCGATCTTTCCGAATATCACGTCCGGCAATATCAATGCGCCGACCATGATGGTCGCGGAAAAGGGCGCCGAGATGATTCTCGAAGATGCCGCGCGCGAAGCCGCGCATCAACCGAAGGCAGCGGAGTTGGCCGCGGCGGCTTGATCGTTGATGGTTTGAGTTCTTCAATGCAATAAAAAACCGCGCCGATACGCGTGTATCGGCGCGGTTTTTCTATGTCCGCTCGCGCGGCACTATCGAGCGGATCAAAGCGTGTCGCCCAGCGGCGCCGACTCCGACGAATCGAGCGTCATGCCGCTCAGCCAGATTTCCTGTTGCAGCCAGTCGCGAAACAGCGCCACGTGGGGCAGATCGTCTTGTCCCTCGCGCGTGACGAACCAGTAGGACTGGTGGCCATCCACATGCACGTTCAGCACGGGGACGAGCAGGCCTTCCGCGAGTTCGCGGCCAATCATGTGACGATCGGCGATCGTTACGCCGAGCCCGTCGATCGCTGCGCGAATCGCGTGGTCGAGCAGATCGAATTCATAGCCACCGCTGGTGTCGACGTTGTCGATGCCCGCCGCCTTCAGCCAATGCTGCCACGTGAGGTAGCGCTGATCGGCGCTGGCGAGCACATGCAGCAGGGTGAACTGATTCAGGTCGAGCGCCGCGCGGCCCGCCTGACGCGCGAGCAAACCTGGTGCACAGACGGCGATGTGCCGCTCGTTCATCAGCAGACGATTGTCGAAACCTTCCCATTCGCCGTTGCCGAAGCGGATTGCGCAGTCGAGCACGCCGGACTCCGCGAGGTTGTCGTCGACGCGGGTCGACAGGCTGAGTTCGAGATGCGGATAGGCGTCGCGCAGGCGACCCAGGCGCGGCATCAGCCAGCGGCTCGTGAAAGTGGGTGGGGCATTGATGCGCAGACGGTTGCGGTGGGTTTTATCCTGCAGGCTGCGCACCGTGAGTTCGATGCGGTCGAACGAGTGTTGCAGGGCTTGCAGCAAGATACGGCCGGCGGCGGAGAGTTCCAGATGGTGATGGTGACGTTGCAATAACGTCTCGCCCAGTTGCGTCTCCAGTTGCCGGACCTGCCGGCTGACTGCGCTTTGCGTTACGTTGAGCAATTCCGCGGCGCGGGTGAAGCTGCCCGTCCGGCCGGCGACTTCGAAGGCTTTGAGCGCGTTGAGCGCGGGCATTTTGCGTTTCAAGGTATTCGACCGGGGACGTGACGCGCGACGGCGCGGTGCCCCGGTATTTTAGCTGCTTACCTGCATCGCACTTCGGTTGGCGCGAAGAAAGCGTTGCGCAGGCGACGCACCGTCAATAGGCGATACAGACGGACTTGCTCTCCGTATAGGAATCGATGATCGCCTTGCCATGCTCACGGCCGATGCCGGATGCCTTGAACCCGCCGAACGGCATGGCGGGATCGACCATATTGTGCGTGTTGACCCACACGGTGCCGGCCTCGATGCCATCAACGAGGCGCAGCGCCTTGTCGAGCTGATTGGTCCACACGCTCGCGCCGAGCCCGTACTCGGACGCGTTCGCGGCGGCGAGCACTTCGTCGAGATCGTCGTAGGGCATGGCGACCAGCACGGGGCCGAACACTTCTTCCTTCATGACGGTGAGCGGTTTGCTCGCGCGATTGGCGATCACCGTCGGGCGGACAAAGTAGCCATTGCCGACCACCCGCGCATCGCGCGAGAGGATTTCGCCGCCTTCCTCGTGGCCTTGCGCGATCATGCCGACCACCTTGTCGCGATGACGCGCGGAAACCATCGGTCCCATCTGCGTCGCGGCGTCGAAGCCCGAACCTAGCGCGATGCCGTCGGCCACTGCGGCGATACCTTGCACGACCTCGTCGTAAATCGAGCGGGCAACATACAGACGCGAACCCGCCGTACACACCTGGCCGTGGTTGAAGAAGATCGCACCGGCGGCGCCTTCGATCGCTTTGCGCGGATCGCAGTCGTCGAGCACGATCACCGGGCTCTTGCCGCCCAACTCGAGCGATGCCCGCTTCAGATCGCCCGCGCATTGACGCCCGATGATGCGGCCCACCTCCGTCGAGCCCGTGAACGTGACCTTGTTCACCAGCGGATGCCGGACCAGCGCCGCGCCGGCGGTTTCGCCACGGCCGGTGACGACGTTGAACACGCCGGCCGGGAAACCCGCTTCATACGCGAGTTCGGCGAGGCGAATGGCCGTCAGCGGCGTTTCTTCGGCGGGTTTCAGCACCACCGTGCAGCCGCAGGCGAGCGCCGGTGCGATCTTCCAGACCGCCATCAGCAGCGGGAAATTCCACGGCACGATCGCGGCGACGACGCCGGCCGGTACGCGTTTCGTCGACCCGTTGTAGCGCGTGCCGGGCGGGAAAGGAATCGACAGATCGAACGTCGTGCCTTCGATCTTGGTGGCCCAGCCGGCCATGTAGCGCAACCATTGCACGCTGCCCGACACTTCCAGCATCTTCGAGAAGCCGATCAGCTTGCCCTGGTTCAGGGTTTCCAGTGTGGCGAGTTCGTCGGTGTGCTGTTCGACGAGGTCGGCGAGCTTCAGCAGCAGACGTTCGCGCGCGGCGGGCGGCATGTTGCGCCACGCGTCGGATTCGAAGGCGGCTTTCGAGGTTCGCACCGCGTGATCGATATCCGCGTCCGACGCGTCCGGAATCTGCGCAAGTTCTTCCGCCGTGGCCGGGTTGAACACGGGAAAGGTGTTGCCTGCTGCGCTGCGGGTCTTTTCGCCGTTGATGAACATGGTGCATGGCAGACCGGCTGCGAGGTGTTGTTCGATCATGATGGGTCGTCTCCGTGAATGTGTTGTTGCGTCAGGCGGAAGGGGTGGTCGGGTGGTAGGCCGTTGAATGGCGGTGACGTGTGCTTCTATCGCGCTGATGGCTCACCAGCGACGCGGCGCAAATCACGTTCGCTACGGCACTGAATGCGTACAGCACGACGAAACCGTCGCCGAAAAAATACGAGGTGGTCGATAGCGCAGCGCCCACCACCATGCCGACGTGATGCGCGATGCCGGGGCAGGTGGTGCTCAAGATGGCGGGCGCGCTGGACGCGTTGGCTGCATTGGACGCGTTGCCGCGCAGGTTCAGCAGTGCGGGGATCGTCAGGCAATCGAGCACCAGGAAAATCCTGGCTGCGAGCGGAGCGAGTGCGGGGCTGTCGGTCAGCGCGAGCGTGCCGACCAGCGCCGCGCGGGCCAGGTATAACGCGGTTAACGTGGCATTGCCGCGCGATCGGTCCGCGAGGTAGGCCAGTGCGCAGACGGCTGTCAGGGTGAGGGCGATCTGCCAGAACGATTGCGCCCCGCTAGCGCCGCAGAGCGCGGATAGCTGGAAGCGGGCGAGGCTGCCGCTCGACAGGCCGGCAAACAAGGCGAGCGAGGCAAGGCGCGCCGTGGTTTGACGGCCGGTGTTGACTGCCCCGTCCGTGTTCAGCGATGCGATGCGTGAGGTCGAGGCGGTGGTCCGGTATGCGTTGGTCACGCCGCCTGCGTCGCCGTGATGCGGCTCGGCATCGGCACCCACGGCGGCAAGACGCAACCGATAGACACACGCTCCCGCACCCACCATCAGCACGAGGGTCGCAACCAGCGTACCGTGCGCCAATCCGCGCAGATACGGCGGCACCGCGCTCATTGCGGTCATCGTCACGATCAGTGTCGCCGCCGTCGCCAGCGCGTTGTGCGTACCTGCTGGACGTGCCATCAGCAAAGGCACGCCGATCATCGTCGCGAGCGTCAACGCGCTCAGCCAGAGTGCGCTGGTGGGTTGACCGAAGCCGGCTAGCACCACCAGCGTCGCGGCGCCGCCTGCGAGCAGTGCACACGCCAGGCCTGTGGTGCTCGCGCGGCGCACGTGCATCGCCGAATCAGTGCTTGCAGCAGCCATGATCCATGGACTTGCCGTCTTCGACGCTGTTCTGATCCCGCTCGGCCGGCAAGTCCATCGTCGGGTTGGCCGTGAAGAAGTTGTTCGGCTTCAACATGAAACCCGCGTACTCCACCGGCATGACCGGGAAGTCTTCCGGTTTGCACACATGCGTGTGGCCGAAGCTATGCCACAACACGAGGTCTTCATTCTCGATGTTGCGGTTCGCCTCGATATAGCGCGGCAGGCCGTCGCCGCCCGCATGCTGGTTCGGATAGTCGCCGCTCGCGTAGCGCTCGGCCGGATCGAACGGCGTGACCCACACATGACGCGTCGCGAAGCCGCCGCGCTGCCGGACTTTCGAGCGCTCGTCGGCGAGCATCAGCGGCGAGTCGTTGACGATCAGCTTGTAGCCCGGATGCGCGCCGACCGCGTTTTTCACGTTCGGGTTGGTGACCTTCCAGTAGCGGCCGGTGCTACCGTTCGCGACGCGCGCGCCTTCGCTCTCGGTGCGGAACACGCGCTTCGTCGTGTCGAAGACGTTGCCGTACGGATTCGTTTCGCCCATTGGACGCGGCACGAATTCATGTTCGGTGACGGTGTTGCGTTCGCCGTCCACCATCATGTGCAGGCGGGCGTTGAAGAAGTGCTGATGGGTCGGGCCACCGAGGTTTTCGGTGATCATGCCGCCCCACGGATAGCTGTCGCCGTCGGCCACCGCCGAAGTCTGCACGATGCCGGTCAGCTTGCATTCGAGCTGAATCGTGCCGTCCTGATACAGGTACCAGTAGAAGCCGTAATCGTAGTTGCCGACCGTGGCGAAGAACGAAATCACCAGACGTCGCGAGCGGCGCATTTCGAACACGCCGGTGCGGAATTCATAGTGCTTCCACAGCGTGCCGTAGTCTTCCTCGTGCATGCAGACGGCGTTCTTCATCACGAACGCGTTGCCGAAATCGTCGGCGGAGGGAATGTCGAAATAGCGGATCGTGCCCAGACAATCGCAACCGAGTTCGAGCTGGTTCGCGAGTTTGCCGAGACCGTATTCACCGGCGTCGAACGCGCTTTTCCAGTAGTGGTTGGTGCTCGGGTCGGCATACGGCACGCACATTTCCGTGACGCTCGCGCGGTAGATGATCGGTCGCGCGTTCTTGCCGTCGTCCCACGACAGTTGATGCAGCACCAGCCCTTCGCGCGGCGTGAAGCCGACGCGAAAATTCCAGTTCTGCCAGTTGACTTGCCAGCCGTCGATCGTGAAGCTCGGGCCGTCGGGCTGGCTGATCGATAGCGGTTTGAGCGTGCCGCGCGGTTCGCCGAGGCTCGGCGTGTCGTAGTTGTGTTTGGCGCGCGGAATCGGAATGATGCGGCCGTCGTCCACCAGTTCGATCACTTTCCTGTCCAGCAGATCGACCACCGCGACCACGCCTTCGATCGGATGCGCGTAGCCATTGTCGGTCAGCGTCTCTCGGTAGTAACTCACGCAACGCACCAGGCGCCGGCCATTTTCATTCTCGCGATCGAAGCAGCCCGCCGAAAACGGATCCACCTGCACGCGCTCCAGATCGCGCTCGCTCAAGCCGCGTTTCATCACCGCGACGCGCCATGCGGCGTCGCTTTTGACGATCTGCTCGGCGTTCATGAAGTCGTCGATCATGACCGGCGGCTGACCGTAGGGCGCCTGATCGAACGGCAGCACCTTACGTGAGGCGATGTTCTTTTCTCTCAGGTCCACATTGAATTCGATCGTTCGGCCGTTCGATCGGTCAATGGCCAGCACGAACGCCGCGCGCGAAAAATACGCGCCGGCTTTGAAGGCGACGACTTCGGACTTCGGCGGCTCGCGCAATTCGACCATCGGAAAGCGTGCGTGCGCATCGAGTTGTTCGGCCGCTTTCACGAGATCGCAGGCGAGCTGCATTTCCTCGCCGCTCAGCGGATCGAGCGGATGAACGGGGGCGTGAGCGGCTTTCGAGGCATGCGTGTTCATAGAATTCCCGTAAGGAGTTGCTGGACCGCACAGCGCGCTCGCGAGCTTCGGTGACGCGCGGCAAACGCTGAGTCGATGGCAAATCGTAGGAACCCAATATTATTTTCGCGCTTGCTTATCGCGCCAAATGAACGATAAAGTGCGCCAAGGAAATCAGGCGGCCAGACCTTCAGCGAAGACTGGATTGGAGACAGTAAGCATGAAAAAAGTCACGCTCAACGACAGTTTCCCGATGATCCGCGCGGCGGTCATGGGACCGGTCGTACGCGCGCTCGACGCATCGGGCGCCGATTGCGACGCACTGCTGGAGGCGTTTGGCATGAGCCGTCGCCTGCTGTCGAATCCGTATGAAATTCTGCCGCTCACACGCTATGTCGCAGCGTTCGAACGCGCCGCGGAAGTGCTCGGCGAAGCCACCCTCGGCCTGCGTCTGGGCAGCGAGTTGCAATTAACGGAACTCGGGCCCGCTGGGCTCGTGTTTTTGTCGTCACCCACGCTGAACGCGGCGCTGCGCAAGTTCACGCTTGCGCTCGCGTCATGGCAGAACACGACCTCCTGCGAATTGCTGCGCGACGGCGAATGGCCCATGTGGACTTACCAGGTGGCCAGTCCGCAAATCTGGCCGCGTCGTCAGGACGCCGAGTACAGCATTTCGATCATGTGCCACATGATCCGGCTCGTGCGCGGCGCCGCGTGGAATCCGGCCGAGGTGCATTTCGAGCACGCTGCGCCCGCGGACATCAAACCGTATGCCCGCATTTTTCGTGTGCCGGTGCGGTTTCAACAGCCTTTCAATAGCGTGATTCTGCGGCCGCAGGATCTCGACGCATCGCTGAAAAGCGCCGATACGCAAATGGCGCGGATGATGGAGCGCCACGCCACCGATCTGATCGCGCGCGATGCGATGCCGCACAGCGTCGTCGACCAGGTGCGCGATCTGGTGACCCGTCGGCTCGCGCATGAAAAGCTGGTGGTGGCCGACATCGCCAAAGACCTCGGCCTTTCACACCGTTCGCTGCAACGGCACCTCGCGCAGGAGGGCACGTCGGTGCGGCAGATTTTGCGTGAAGCGCGGCAGCGCAGCGTTGAAGGTCTGCTAGAACGCGACGACCTGACCAACGCGGCGATCGCTCGCGCGGTCGGCTATGCGGATGCCACCGTGTTGTGGCGCGCCACGCGTAACTGGAAGAAACCCTGATACGTCCTTCACTTTCATTCTGAAAGCTAACGGGGCGGCGGCGCTGTCTCACACACAAATACTTCCCGTTCCTAAGCATCGAGTCCAGAGCGTCGAGCGAATCGCTTGTGCGCGCATTGGCGCAAATTATCGAAAATTTGGCGCGGTTCGCGAAGTCGCTTTATTTTTTAGCTGCCTACCATGCGCTCACACCGAAACATCGAACGTCGGTCAACCGAGCGCCTGAACCAGCCGTGCCGGGGTTGAGGCGAGTTCCAGACTAGCCAACACAAGCAGAGGCAGCGATGAACGAACCTTATTCTCCGACCCGTGTGGTCGATACGGAGAATCCTGTGGAATTGAAGGGCAACACGCTGGGTTTGTGGCAGATCGTGTTTCTTGTGATCTCCGCGGCCGCGCCGTTGACCGGCATGCTCGGTGCGGTGCCGCCCGCCATCAGTCTCGGCAACGGCGCGGGCATTCCGGGCGCGTTCCTGATTGCCGGCGTGGTGTTACTGATCTTCAGCGTGGGATTTGCGTCGATGAGCCGGCACGTGGTGCGCGCCGGCGCGTTCTACGCGTATATCACCGCCGGACTCGGCCGACCGTTGGGCATGGCGGGTGCGCTCGTCGCGCTGATGTCGTACACGTTTATCCAGATCGCGCTCTATGGTCTATTCGGCTTCTTCTGCACGGTGATTCTTTCGCCGCTACTGCATACGGCGTTGCCCTGGTACGGTTATTCGTTGCTCTGTGTCGCGGTGGTGCAGTTCACCGGCATTCGCGGGATCGATCTGAACAGCCGCCTGGTCGGCGTGCTGATGTGTCTCGAACTCGGCATTCTGTTGCTGCTTGCCGTGGCGATCGTCGTACACGGTGGTGGACCGGACGGTCTGACGCTCGCGCCGTTCACGCCGCGCCACGTGTTCAGCGGACATCTCGGCATTGCGGTGATGTTCGCGTTTGCATCGTTCATCGGTTTCGAGGCCACCGCGATCTACGGCAAGGAATGCCGCGATCCGAAGGTCACCGTGCCGCGCGCGACGTATGTGTCGGTGACGCTGATTCTCGCGTTCTTTGCGTTCGTCACGTGGACGATTGTTTGTGCGTACGGTTTGAACGACGTCGTTGCCGTCGCAACCAAACAGCCCGGCGATTTCTGGTTTATTCAGTCCGGTAAATATCTGGGCGGCGCGGTGACGACGGTGATGAGCTTTCTATTACTCAGCAGTATTTTCGCGAGCCTGCTGTCGTTCCATAACACGCTGGTGCGGTACATCCATGCATTGAGTCTGGAAGGCATCCTGCCGCAAGTGCTCAATCGCGTGCATGCGAAATACCGTTCGCCGTATGTGGCGAGTTATCTGCAGACGCTGTCCGTGTGCGTGTTGCTCGGACTTTTTATCGCCGCGGGTAGCGACCCGTTCAACATTGTGTTCAGTTGGTGTTCGGCGCTTGGCACGATCGGTATCGTGATGCTGCAGGCCGTGACGAGTTTTTCGGTGATTGCTTATTTTCGCAAGACCCGCAAGGACACGCGGTTGTGGCATGCGCTGATTGCGCCGTTGGTAGGCGGCCTTGGACTGCTGTCTATCGGCGTGATTCTGGCGCGCAACCTCGATGCGCTCAGCGGCTCCGACAGCCCGGTCGTCAAAGCTTTTCCGTGGATCGTATTGGCGGTCGCGCTGGCCGGCGTCGCGATCGGTCTGATCCTGCGCCAGAAGCGCCCGGATATCTACGCCCGCTTCGGCCAGTGATCGAAGCACGCGCACAA
Organism: Paraburkholderia bryophila; assembly: GCF_013409255.1. NCBI lineage: Bacteria > Pseudomonadati > Pseudomonadota > Betaproteobacteria > Burkholderiales > Burkholderiaceae > Paraburkholderia > Paraburkholderia bryophila. The sequence goes on along the minus strand of NZ_JACCAS010000001.1, from coordinate 685,922 downwards.
CAATAAACCTCACTTCCCGAGAAAATCATGGCAGACACTTTCGTCAAGCGCTCGGCGCTTGCGCTGGCCGCGTGCGGCCTCGCGATGGGCGCGCATGCGCAATCTTCGGTCACGCTGTATGGCACGGTCGACGCCGGCATCGTCTACACCAACAATCAGCAGACGACGCTCGCCGACGGCAGCACCCACGGCCACGCGAACTATCAACTGGCGGGCGGCAACCTGGTGCCGTCGCGCTGGGGGCTGATGGGCACCGAGGATATTGGCGGTGGCACGACCGTTAACTTTGCGTTGGAGAATAGCTTTCTGATTGGCAGCGGGGCGCTGCTGCAGCCGAACACGCTGTTCAATCGTAATGCGTGGGTCGGCGTGAATAACAGCACTTATGGCGCGCTGACGTTAGGTCGTCAATACGATCCGTTCTCCGACTACATGGGCGCGTATGCGTCGAGCAATAACTGGGCGACGTTGTACGGCTCGCATTTCGGCGATGTCGACAACCTGAACGAGGCGTTCAATTTCAACAATTCGATCAAGTACATCAGCCCGAGTTTGGGTGGATTGACGGTGGGCGGATTGTTCAGTCTGGGCGGTGTGGCGGGGAATTTTTCGCAGAATAAAGGGTGGGCGCTGGCGGCGAATTACGCGCGCGGGCCGTTGTCGTTGAGTGCGGGGTATCTGGAGTTGAACCAGCCTTTGCAGGCGGCTTTAGGTGGGACTAGCGGGTATATCGGCGACTTTAGTTGCGCGAATGCGGATGCGCAGTACTGTCAGTTGCAGAATGCCAGCAAGGTGAGGATTTTTGGGGCGGGGGGCTCGTATGGGTTCGGCAAGGCGACTGTGGCGGTGAGTTATACGCATACGCGGTTGTCGCAGAGTCAGTACTTTGCGAGTGCTTCTGCGCCGGGTGGCGCGGATGTTTCTTTTGATATCGCTGAGGTGAATGGGACCTATATGCTGGCGCCGGATTTGCAGCTTGGGTTAGCTTATGTTTTTAACGATGCCAAGCCTTCGGGGAGTGCTTCTACCAGGGTGCATCAGGTTAATCTTGGGGCGGTTTATAGTTTGTCCAAGCGGACCGCTGTTTATGCCGTCGCGATCGGGCAGAAGTCTTCTGGGGCCGGGCTTGGGATTGCGCCCTCCGGGCAGAGTCTGAATGTGGCGCAGATTCCTAATCTGGGGAATTCTGGGGATGATCGGCAGGTGGCTGTGGTTTTGGGCGTGCGGCATAATTTTTGAATTGGCCTGGCTCTTCCGGCGGCGCTGCGCGCGCCACCGGCGCGCTTATAAACCGATGGCTTTTTAGCGGCTCGCTCGCGTTGCGATGGTAGCGGCACATCCGGAATCCAGGCAAAGAACCGCATATCCCTAATCCGCCACCCGCCGATCGGCCAGCGCACTCTGACAATCCCCAAAAACCTGGCGCACCAGCCTGGCCTGAGGATCCAACTCATCCGTACCGAGAATTTCCTCGACCGCATCGCGAGCCCAATCCGCCTCGACAAACCCGGTATGCCGCCTGGCAATCTCAACAGCGGTAGCGGACAACCTGGCGATACTCAACCAATCCGCCTCCCGCGACCGCCGGTCGAGCCACTTATGCGCGGCCTGCACATGAAACGCCGCGTCGGGCCATTCCTCATTCAGGTAATAGGCGCCAAGACTTCCGCATGTGAGCCAGCACAACAGCTCCAGACGGTCACGTGGACTCAGATGGTGGCGTACATCACTCATGGCGACGCTCGCTGCGGTAATGGGCATATCAGTGAGAACGGCAACCACCGTCCTCCGCTTTCACTGAACAATATCACGCAGAATTCGCGAGCGGCAAAGTCTGACGTACCCTGGCGCACCTTTCCCATCAGCGCGTCGTGCCGTGCGCGCCCAACCGCACGGAACCGACCGCCGGCGCGCGGTTTCGCCGCGCCGGCGAGCAGCGCGTTGGCTCACAAATCTAGCGCGTAGCGACGACAAAAAGTCGCGGAAAGGGCAGCAACACCGTGCCGTCGTCCAATGCCGGATACGCCCGCGCAATCTCGTCCCGATAGCGCTGCAGAAAAGCCGGTTCTTCGACGTCGTCGAGTTTGGCCAGAAACGGCCGCAGCGCGCTGCCCTTGAACCACTCGACCACCGCGTCCGCGCCGCCCGTCAGCGGATGATGGTAGACGGTGCGCCACACGTCGACCCGCGCGCACAACGGCTTGAGCAGCGAGTAATACCAGGCCGCGCCATGCCGCATGGTGCGTTCGACACCCGCCAGCTTCGGCGCCCACGGCCCATCGAGCGCGATTTCGCGCAGCAGGCGGTGCGCCGGTTCGTCGAGATTGTCCGGCATCTGCACCGCGAGGCTGCCGCCGGCCGCGAGTTTCGTCACCAGCGACGGGAACAGCCGCTCGTGGTCGGGCACCCATTGCAGCACGGCATTGGCAAGAATCAGATCGTACGGTCCCGGCGCATCCCACGTGGAAATGTCGACCACGTCGAACTGGAATTGCGGCAGGCGTTTGCGCGCCGCCGCGACCATGTCGGCGGAACTGTCCAGGCCACTGACCGCCGCGCCCGGCAGACGCGCGGCCAGCGCTTCGGTGGAATTGCCGGGCCCGCAGCCGATGTCGACCGCAACCCGGACGTCCGTGGCCGGCACCGCCGCCAGCAGATCCTTGACCGGACGCGTGCGCTCGTTTTCGAACAACACGTACTGTTTCGCATACCAATCCGTCGTCGATGTCATGTGACGCTCCTTTCTGTTCGTGGGTGGTCGTGGGTGGTCGTGGATGTTCGTCGGTGTTCGTCGGTGGTCGATAGCGGAATCCGGTCGTCGCCGGTCTCGTGTGAGGTATCTTGAACCGATCCGATGCGGCTATTCTCGGCGGCGTCGCATGCAGAGTAAAATGAATTTATCTTCCCGATTCCTTCATTTTTCTAATGAAAATCGACACGCTCGGTGTTCAGGCATTCGTCGCGATTGCCGATCGCGGCAGCTTTCAAAGCGCGGCCGATTCGCTGCATGTCACGCAAACGGCCATTACGCAGCGTCTGCGCAAGCTCGAAACGTTTCTCGGCGTCACGCTGATCGAACGGACCACGCGCTCCATGGCGCTGACGGAAATCGGCCGCAGTTTTCTGCCGCAAGCGCGGCGGCTTCTCGGTGAACTCGCCGACGCGCTAGTTGAAATCCGCGAAACGGGCGTGGCGCGTCGTGGCGATGTATCGATCGCCTGCGTGCCGACCGTCGGTGTGCAGTATTTGCCGCGCATTCTGCAAGCGTATTCCGCGCGCTATCCGCATAACCGCATCAAGATTCTCGATCACGCGTCGTCGGCGGTGGAGGCGGCGGTGCTGCGCCGGGAGGTCGAGTTCGGCATCAATATCGCGGGCGATCATCATCCGGATCTGGCGAGCGTGCCGTTGACCGAAGACCGTTACGTGCTGATTTGCCATCAGGATCATCCGCTCGCGAAGCGGCGGCGCCTCGCGTGGCAGCAACTGCAATCGTATCCGCTGATCTTTGCCGGCGAGGTGAGCGGCAACCGCGCGTTGCTGGACGTCGCGCTGGAGACGAGCGAACTGGCCTTGCGCTCGTTTTATGAAGTGCAGCGTAGTTCGACCGCGGTGGGGCTGGTCGCGCAAGGGGTGGGCGCCGCCGTGGTGCCGGCGCTGGCGTTGCAGAAGGGCGCTTATCCGACGGTTCGGACCGTCGAGCTCACGCATCCGGTCGTGTCGCGCACGCTGGTTCTCGTTGCGCGTAAAACCGCGCAGTTGTCGCCGGCGGCGCAGGCGCTGTACGACATGATTCTCGAACAGGCGACGCTGAAGGCTTGAAGGTATGAAGGCTTGCGATCAGCGGATTCGCCGCTAATCGCACTGCTCGCGCAAACAGGTCGCGGCGTGGCTTAAATCGCGTTCGATCGCCCGGCGTACACCGGCGGCGTCGCGCGTGGTCGCGGCACTCAGGAGTTCGTCGTGGGCGTCGTTGAGCGTGCCGGCAAAGTGCGCGTCGCCGAACAGCAGATTCGAAATCGGACCGACCTGCAGCCACACCGTCTCGATCAGCTCGAGCAGCAGCGGCGAGCCGGCTGCCCGGTAGAGGATCAGGTGGAATGCTTCGTTGGCGTCGAGATAGCGTTTGGGGTTCGCGGTGCGTAACGCGTCGACCATTTGCGCGTTCAGTTGCGCCAGCGTCGCCAGGTCGTGCGACGTGAGATGCGGCACGCCCAGTTCAGCGGCCTGACCTTCGAGAATCAGACGCACGCGCAGCACGTCGTCGAATTGCGCCTTGGACAGACGCGGCACCGCGACGCCGCAATTGGGTACGTTGACCAGCGCGGATTCGGCCGCGAGCCGCTGCAGCGCGGCGCGCACCGGCATTTCGCCGACGCCGAGTTCAGCCGCCACGTGACGGATCTTGATGCGCTCGCCCGGCACGAAGCGGCCGATGCTTAGCCATTGCCGCAGCGTGTCGTAGGTCTGGTCCTGCAGCGTCTGGTGAAGCGAAGTTTTCATGGAGCTGGTTGCGGGCGCCGTGGATAAGGTGCGGGAAAAGGGCGGCAGTTTAGCGTGGCGGGTCGTTGTGCGGTTTGTGTGGTTTGTGTGTTTCTTTTGCTTCTCGTGCTTCTCGTGCTTCTTGCGCTTGGTGCGCCTGGTGCGCGAGCCTCGTTGCCCGAGATCGCGCGACTTCGCACGAGGGCATATGCAGCCCGTCTCACACCAATTCGCCAAGGCAATCGTCGAACGCGCCGATCAACCGGTCCACGTCTTGCAACGACGTATCGGGACACACCAGAATCATGTTGTGAAACGGCGTAATCAACACGCCGCGATTAAGCAGGTAAAGGTGCACGATCTGCTCGAGTTCGGGGTCGAGTTGCCGTCCGGCTTCGGTGCCGTTGCGCGGCGGCTGCGGCATGAACTGGAATTCGCTGCGCGCGCCCACCCGCGTCACGCACCATGCGAGCCCGTGCCGCGCGATCACGTCCCGAAGCCCGCTCTCGATGCGCTCGGCGAGCGCGAACATGTACGCGTAGGCGGCGTCGGTCATCACCTCGGCGAGCGTGGCGCGGATCGCGCTCATGGCCAGCATGTTCGCGGTGAGCGTGGTGCCGATGCCCGAATGGCCCGGCGGCGCGTCGCGCTTGGCGCGCTGCGCGCGTTCGGCAAGCTCCGCGCTAAAGCCGTACACCGCGCACGGAAAACCGCCGCCCACCGGCTTGCCGAGCACGAACAGGTCGGGTTCGAGCCCGTGCGCTTTCGTATATCCGCCCGGTCCGCAACTGATGGTGTGCGTCTCGTCGATCGCGAGCAGCGTGCCGTAGTGCCGCATCAGCGCCTGCGCCTGGCGCCAGTAGTCCGACTCGGGCAGCACCATGCCGATGTTGGTCATGGCCGGTTCGGCGAGCACGCAGGCGACGTCGCCGTCTTTCAGCGCGTGTTCCAGCGCGGCGAGGTCGTTGAATTCGATCACCCGGGTAGCCTCAAGCAGGTCGTGCACCTGGCCGATCAGACTGTCGCGCTGCGCCGGTTTGCCGTCGACGAGGTCGACGAACACGTCGTCCACCGTGCCGTGATAGCAGCCGTTGAAAATGACGATCTGCTTGCGGCCGGTCGCCGCGCGCGCCCAGCGCAGCGCGAAGCGGTTGGCGTCGCTCGCGGTCATCGCGAACTGCCAGTAGGGCAGCCCGAAGCGCCGCGCGAGTTCTTCGCCGACCCACGCGGCGTCTTCGCCCGGCAGCATCGTGGTCAAGCCGCGCGCGGCCTGCGTGGCCAGCGCGCGCGCCACGGGCGGCGGCGAGTGGCCGAACATCGCGCCGGTGTCGCCGAGGCAGAAGTCGGCGTAGCGATGACCGTCCACGTCCGTGAACGACGCGCCGCGCGCTTCATCCACGTACAGCGAGAAGGGCGTGGACCAGTCGTTCATCCAGTGCAGCGGGACGCCGAACAGCAGATGGCGCGCCGCGCGTTCGGACAGCGCGCGCGAGGTCGGCATGGCCTCGACGAACGCGCGACGCTCGCGCTGTGCAATCGCCTGCGCCCGCGCCCAGTTGATGCCGTGACGGGTATTCAAGGGCTGACTCTCCAATGAGGGGTTCATGCGCGGCCCGCGTTCAGACGTTCAGACGAGCAGTTGCAGATGCTCGCGTTCCCACGCGGTGATGCCTTGCGAGAAGGTCTCGAATTCCTTTTCCTTCACCGAGCAATAGGCATGCACGAAACTCTCGCCCAATACATCGGCGAGTTCGGCGCATTTCATCAGCGCCTTGAGCGCGTCTTCCAGGCCGCGCGGCAATTCGTACTCGAGGTCGTACGCGCTTTCTACCATCGGCGCCGAGGCTTCCTGCTGTTCCACCATGCCGAGATAGCCGCAGGCGAGGGTAGCGGCCATGGCCAGATACGGGTTCACGTCGACGCCCGGCACGCGGTTCTCGAGCCGTCTGCCGTCGGCATCGGAGTTCGGCACGCGGATGCCGCAGGTGCGGTTGTCGTAGCCCCAGCGCACGTTGATCGGCGCAGCGGTGAAGCGCGACAGGCGCCGGTATGAATTCACGTACGGCGCGAACATCGGCATGGCTTGCGGCATGTACTTCTGCAAGCCGCCGATGTAGTTGAAGAACAGCGGACTCGCCGAGCCGTCCGGCTGCGAAAAGATATTCCGTCCGCTTTCACGATCGACGATGCTCTGATGAATATGCATTGCGCTACCCGGTTCCTGCTCCATCGGCTTGGCCATGAAGGTGGCGAAAATGCCGTGCCGGTACGCGGTTTCGCGCACTGCGCGTTTGAACAGGAACACGCGGTCGGCGAGATCGAGCGCGTCGCCGTGCGAAAAGTTGATCTCCATCTGGCCGGCGCCGACTTCATGCACCAGCGTTTCGACGCCGAGCTGCGTCATCTCGCAGAAACGCGACAGATCCTGGAAGAACGGATCGAATTCGTTGACCGCATCGATCGAAAAAGACTGGCGGCCCGCCTCGTGGCGACCCGCGCGACCGAGCGGCGGGCGCAGCGGTTCGTGCGGATTCTTGTTTTGCGCGATCAGGTAGAACTCCATCTCCGGTGCCACCACCGGCCGCCAGCCGCGTTCCTCATAAAGCTTGAGCACGCGCCGCAGGACCGCGCGCGGCGAGATGCCGATCGGCTGACCGTCGAGTCCGACGCAATCGTGAATCACCACCGCGACCTGTTCGATCGCCCACGGCACGAGCCGCACCGTGTTCGGATCGGGGATGCACACCATGTCGGGATCGCTCGGCCCCACAAAGCGCTCGAAATCCGCGAACTCGCCGTTGACGGTGATCATCAGCAGCGCGTTCGACATGTGCATCTTGCCCTGCGCGAGGAACAGGTTCTTCGGCACGATCTTGCCGCGTGCGACGCCCGTCATGTCCGGTATCACGCATTCCACTTCATGGATTCGGTGATGCTCCAGAAATTCGCGCAGGTCGTCGCGTAGGTCGCTTGGCAAGATGGACTCCAGTCGGTTGATGAAGGCGGCGCGTCGCGCTGCCCGGTCGGGATACTGCGTCTTTTTTGCATTGTGAGATTTGATCAAATCATCGCATGGATTTTGGGTTTTGGGTGGGCAGGGTTGATCAAAATGGCGCCGGGCTGGCGTTGGGTTGTGTTGAGTTGCACTGAGTTGCGCTGGCCTGGTGGGGCGCTGGCGAACTGTCCATGTTGTTGATGGCGAATCGTCGCTACGCTTTGAACCATGCTAAAAATACTCGGCAAGACTTCATCGATTAACGTCCGAAAGGTGCTGTGGACTTGCGCCGAACTCGGTTTGGCGTTCGAACAGGAGGACTGGGGCGCCGGCTTCCGCGCTACCGATGTGCCTGAATTTCTCGCGCTGAACCCCAATGCGATGGTCCCCGTGATCAAAGACGGTGACTTCGTGCTGTGGGAATCGAATTCGATCATCCGCTACCTTGCCGGCCGTTATCACGGCGAGTTGCTCTACCCAGCCGATCCCTGCGCCCGCGCGCGTTGCGACCAATGGATCGACTGGCAGGCGAGCGAGTTGAACCGCGCGTGGAGCTACGCGTTTCTGGCGCTCGTCAGGCGGTCGCCGCTCCATCAGGACCCGGGGCAGATCGAACTGTCGCGTGCGAATTGGGCGCGGCAGATGGGACTGGTGGACCAGCAACTGGCGCAAACGGGTGGGTTTATCGCGGGGCCTTCGTTTTCGCTCGCCGACATTCCGATCGCGCTGTCGATCAACCGCTGGCTGGAGACGCCGCTGCAGCATGACGACTTTCCCGCGGTCACGGCCTATATGGCGCGCCTCGCCACGCGTGACGGCTACCGCAAGTATTGCCGTAACGGCACGCCGTAAGGCGCGCAATGCGTTGAGCGTGGCGGCCGACTTTCTTTCTATCTCTTCCTCTCTTTCGAGACCTGAGCGCAGGTCCCGGTACGTTTCGTAGTAGCGGAGTGGAACTTTGCGCCGCTTACAAAAACCCAATGTAATGCTTGCGGAATCCTCTTTAGGTCGGGCATCTGCGCGGTAAGACCCGGCTCGCCTACAATGGCCGTTTTTGCGACACAGCCTGAAGGTTCAACGATGCGGGTATCGACATTGGCGCTGGCACTGCTGACAGCGTGTTTCACTCTCAACGCGAACGCCGAGATGACGGCCGCCCAATACCGGAAATGGGCTCATACGGATAACAACTCGGTCTACGCGGCCTACATTACCGGCACGATCAACGCGCTGGGTTGGGCGAACGGCGATCTGGTCGCGAAGAAACGCGCGCCGCTGTTTTGTCCGCCGACCGACCTTGCCATCGGCAACCAGAACGTCTACCCATTGCTCGACGAGTTCTTCACCAACCATCCCGGTATTTCCGACGATTTTCCGGTCGGCCTTGCGATCCTTCGTTCACTGCAGGCGGCGTTTCCCTGCTGATGTCTAAGCGCTTCGCGCGCCGGCCGTGATGTTGCTTGATATTGGTTCATCGTGGTTTCCGGTTTTCGTCGCGTTGCGGTGGTTTGCGCTCGAGACGCAGGCGTCCCGTTGGTCCGAAATACGTGCCGAAGCGCACAAGCCCGGTCTTCCTCAGATGACAGGTCATCACGTAACGCACCGTGATGCCTGGATCAGGGTCCTCGTCGAGATCGTTGTCGTCGATTTCTATGTCGATCGACCCGATTCGCGGTTCGAAAGCGAGCAGCGTGGCTTCCATCTGTTGCTTGAGAAGATGCACGGAAGCCGGCAGCGCCTTGTAGATATTCGTCAGATCGGGCAGCCCAAAACTCGGCACGTGCTTGAGTGATCCGGCTCGCGTGTTCAGAATCCGCTCGACGTTACGCATGACGCTCATGACTTCTAGCGTCGGGGCGCTGTGCGCGCTGAGCGGTTCGCCGCCGATGTGGCCAAGCAGCATGTCGTATAGGGATGGGCCGGTTGGCATGGTGTGCGTACTCAGGCGTTAGCTGAACTGAAGCGTGAATGAAAAGATCGGCGTGTGAAGCGGACGGGTGATCGGATTGTGGCTGTTGGATTGCGGCTGATTGAACCGATAACCAGTCTGACGATCGCCGCGTCACGAGCGTTCGTTCCAGGTGTCCTTGTGGATGATGTTCCCGTCCTTGTACGACCAGGTGATCGTTTCGTAGCGCAGTTCGACGTCTTCGAGATGGTTGTGTTTCTCGTACGCCGGATTCTTGATGTCGAGCATCTTCGGACTCACTGCGACCACCTTCACGTTGTCGAGCCTGGTGTTGAAGTATTCCTTTTCCTTGCCCGCGTCGTCGATTCGATACCATTTTATTTCGATCGACTTCAGCGTCTGACCGGTCGTCACAGCCTTATAGAAGTACGGCGTCGACGCGTCAGTTTCTTTCGTCAAGGTGATGGGTTTGTGCACGCGCGTGCCGGTCAGCTTGCCGGTATTCGAATCGGTCGGGATGTTCACACCGTGGTCGAACGCCACGATTTCGACACTACCTTCGCGTCCCTGCACGGTCACCGAACCTTTGATGTCGGCGCCACCATCGTCCTTGATCCACATGTATGCGGGAATTGCCATTGCGTGACTCCTTTTCTATGATTGTGAACACAGCCCGCTCGGTCCGAGCCTTCCAATCCTGAAGCAGCATGCTTCGGGCGATTCAGGCGATAAAAATATCCGGAAGCAGGTTGCTTCGGGCGCTCAAAACGATGAGCGTTGTGCGTTCAACTGCTTGTGCGTTCAAGTGCCTGTCGCGATCGATGTGTCGGGCACCAGAGTGATTTCCACGCGGCGATTTCGTGCTCGCCCCGTGTCGGTGCGGTTGTTCATGAGCGGCCGGGTTTCGCCATAGCCCTGAATGGCGAAGCGCGTGGCGGAAAGCCCCGAGGCATTGATCAACCAGTCGCGCACGGCGCTCGCGCGTGCGACCGACAACCTCTGATTGCTGTCCGGGTTGCCGACGTTGTCGGTGTAGCCTGCGACGAGAATCCGTTTGTCCGGATGCGCTTTGATCAGGTCGAGCGCAGCGACGATCGCGCGTGTGGAACCCGCTTTGAGCACCGACTTGCCACTGTCGAACAACGACATGCTGTCGAGCGTGACGACCGATGGCGGTGGAGGCGGCGCCTGATAGGACGCGATTGCATTGTCGAGCACGGGTGTCAGTTCCGCTCCCCGATACATGCCGAATGACAAACTCAGCGGTACACCTGTGCGCGCGTACCGGTCGAACTGGTCGCGCTCCGCAATGAGGGTTTGCAGCGCATCGCGGCGCGCATCGTCGTGAGTGGCCGGGATTACGGCAAACCGACCCAGTTCAGCGCCGACGCGGGTCAATATCCGCTGGTTGTGGTGCGCCGCGCTCCACATCGCGAGCGCAATCGCGACGGCGAGCAGCGCAACTGCTTGTAGCAGTGCGGTCTGGCGAGGCGAGGTCCGCGGGCGTTTGGGTAGCGCTTCAAGCAACGGCTGAGGCAGTGGCCACGGTGAACTCGACGCAGGTAGAGGGGCGGGCTGAATATGGGTTCGAACCTCCACGTCGCGCATCCACGGCGTGCCGGGGTGGTTTGCCGGTCCGCAGTCAATCCAGGCTGCGCCGTAGAGCGCCCATGGTGTGGCAGGGTGTCGCCGGTCGGCAAGTGCGCTGACCACCACGCGATGCGTCCAGTCGATTAGCGAGGCAAGCTTCGCCGCGCGTGCCGCGGGGATCGGATTGCTGCGCGCCTCGCCGTATGCCTCGCCGTATGCCTGCTGAGCTTCGATTTGAGCTTCGATTTCCGCCGCGCGGATCACGGTTTCGAAGCGCTGCGCGGCTTGAAGTCGCGTGGCTGACGATACGCCGTACCACGACGGTGCGCCGTGGCTAGCGTTGGTCGCCGTCAGACGCTGGTACGTCGCGATATAGCCGGGCAGCGGTGCGCCAAGCATGCGAGAAGCGTCGGATACGGCCTGACGCGCGAGGCTTAGTCGCTGCTTCAACGTGTCTTCTGTGGCGTGGAGCGCCGGTGCGATGGACAACACGACGCCATCGGGTGCGCGGCCGTTGCGCCATTGTTTGACGGCAACCGCTAGCGGTGGCAGATCCTGCAACCGGTCCACCCGCAGCCAGATGGCCCCTTCGCCGATATGCGCCAGACGCTCTTCGTGGCCTTCGCGATTGAACAGGTCAGCGAGCCCATCGCCCAGCACCATCACGAGTGGCATGCGTGTGCGTAGATCGAGCGCAAAGCCAGACGGGAGGCCGAGCCGTAACTCAAGCGGGAGATCGGCCGTAGTCGAGCCCAATGCGGCGATCACGCTCCGGCTCTGTGCGCGAATCCGGCCGAGTTGCCATGTGCGCGCGACAATCGCCACCAACGCAAGCAGCACCAGAATTGCCGAGAGCGAATACGTCAGCACGCGCCTGTCCGGTAGCAGCACAACGACGTCGGCTATTGCCAACATGGCCGCGAAGACGGTCATCAGGCGAAACGGATAGCCAAAGCCCGCGAGAGGGACGCGCTTCAGCACGCTTAGAGGTGCAATCGGTGCCATCACGATTTGACAGCTGGCAGTGGGGCGAGCAAATGGGCAAGTTGAACGTCGAGCGCGTGGCTCCAGACAAAGTAGACGAGCACCGCAACCACACAACCCGTTCCCGCGATCGCCCACGGCGACACATAGTGGAGCCAGTCGGTCGGCCGGACGCTGCCGTGATCTGCGATCAACCTGTGATTTACCGCAGGGCGAAGTTTCGCGATCTGCGTTTCGAGTGCGACGATTAACGCAGCACGCTTTTCTTCACCCTCACGCGTATAACGCCCCGTGAATCCGAGCCCAAGAACGGCCGAGTAGCACTCGAGCAGATCGATGTTCGGCGGCGTTTCGCGCATACGCTCAGTGAGCCGCTCGAAGACGTAGTCACCTGCGTTGTGCTTACCGAACCGCTCGACCTGCAATGGCTGCGCATCCCACTGATACTTTTGGTGCAACGGTAGATATCTGAGGATCGTTTCATCAAGCAAACCGCACTGGGCATACAACGCGTCCTCCCGCACGTCTGCGGCAATGCCGCGTTGCTCGAGGGTCGCCGCGAACACCGCCACCAATTCCAGACAGCGCTTGCGCAGGATCGGCACGGACTGGGCTATTCCGCCCTGATTGAGGGTGCTTACCTGCAGCGCGGTGTCGCGCAGCAAAGCTCGGATACTGGCGCCCGAACCGTGATGCGCCGCCGGCTGGCTCTCCACCAGAGCGACATCGCGCGAAACGTCAACGAAATAGCTCATGAACGAAGCACCGCGTAGAGCTCGATTGAGGCGTCCGGGACCGAGCTTGACAGGTAAATCTGGCATATGCGTGCGGCCAGCATCCTCGCAAAAGCGGGGTTGTTTGCGTCAAGTGCGAAGTAAAGATTGTTCAGTCGTACTGGAATGGCTGCCGGTACGCGCTGGACGGCTTTAATAGGAATGCCCGCGAGTGCGGCGTTGACAATCTCGTCGACGTCGTCGGGCGCGCCGAGCTTGCACAGTCGCAGCACCTGATCGATAAGTTCGAACGGCGGCAGCGACGCGTTCACCGACAGATAGTAGTCAGCGCCGGCCAGTAGCCGCTCGTCGAGGAACTGACCGGACCATGTCGTGGCGTTCTTGCGCGTTAGCGCGATCGGGACGACGCGCGACGGAATGATCGCGTCGAGCAGGTCGCGGATCAGCGTTTCCAGCGTCGCGAAGATTTCATTCTGACGCGCATGGTCGTACACCGGAATGTCGGTAAGCCGCGCGCCGGTCGAAAACGTAGTCAGCACGCTTGCCAACTGCGCGAGCAGGTCATAGAGCCGGATAGGTGGCTGGTTCGAATGCGTGGCAAGCAATCTCAGTTGTGGCCAGTAGCTGTGAATACTGTGCAAAAGCCAGAACAGGGAGACGTCTGCGACGCCATATTCAACCACCTGTTCCATACGTTCTCTTTTGCGCGCGCCGAGTGCCTCGCTCTTCGCGAGCAGGATGTCAGCCAGTCGCGTCATTCGCTCCAGATGCAGCGGGTGGGCCGCCAATGTCAGGCACGGCGGCACGTAACGGGGGTCCAGCTGGAACTGGCCGTCGGCGCCACGCACGAGCCTTGCGATTGCACACAGTGTGTCGTCCGCGTGTGATTCAAAGTCGAAGAGCAGTCGCACGGCATGGCGTTCGACAGCTATTTCCGCTTCTGTTGTGCCGTTCAGATCCGCGACGCGAACAAACTCGCGGTATGAACGACGCGGGCGCGCAAGTGTTGTCCCGTCAAAACGGCAGTTGCTGCCGGTCGCGTTGAGCAGCGGTACGGCGGCGTACACGACGACACTCTGCAGATCGTCCGGTATACCGCGCGTCAGGTCGCGAGCGGGAGGTAACACGCCGGCTAACGTTGTATCGACTGGCGTGCCATCAGGAAAGCGAATCTTGAGCCGCGCGAGCTTGAGTCGGCCGGTGGCGAGAGCCCCTTCGTCGATTTCGACGCCGAGCGTTCCCCACGGCTCGCACACTGCGGCCGATGCGAGTTGGCGGTGCGCGAAATCCACCCAACGTTCCTGCTGCTGGAAGTGCTGCTGGGTGAGTATCAGGCCCTCGTGCCACAAGGGTTTGTCGATTCGCATGAATAGGCTCTTTGCTATTTTGCCTGTTTTTAATGACGGACGTTATATGTCGTTAGGCAGGTCGACGTACGTGATTATTTTAATTCCATGTTCTATTTGATGTGTAAATTAAATTGAAAAAAATCGTCAAGAGATTCTTAATTTATGTGCGTGATTTGAGAATTTTTATTTCTGACTTTGCGTGGTTGTTTTTGCTGGAATATGGTCGAAAACCTTGCCCGCATTGATTTGTATGCTAGGAAGGTATCTCCAAATCAAGTTGTGAAAATTTCCTTATTTTGAGAAATTATGCCAATTATCATAATTTAATTATCTGGAATAAATATGAATTGAGATGGATTGATTTGATTGACCTGATGCCGTCTGGAGTGTTTAATTGGTGGCGGAAAAATCTGCTGAGTTGATAGGCGTTATGGTTATCTCGACGTATTAGGCGAGCGTGATAGGTGTGTCTGCTCGTTGTGTGAAATAAGGATCGCGCTGCACGGAATGTCGGTCGCGATCTTCCTCTGTGATCCAACTTTTTCCAGGAAACCCCCGTGGACAGCTTTCAGCGAGAAATTCCCAAGAGCCGCGTACAGATCACGCTCGACCTCCACACGGGTGGCGCGCAGAAAAAGGTCGAGTTGCCGCTGAAGCTGCTAGTGGCTGGCGACTTCAGCGCAAGCGACGAGCAGGCGCCGCTCGCGGAGCGCAAGAAGATCAATGTCGACAAAAACAACTTCGATTCGGTTCTCTCCGACCTGAACCCCGTACTGAAGATCGCGGCCGAGAACACGTTGGCAGCCGACGGGTCTGAGCTGCCGGTATCGCTTGGTTTCAAGTCGATGAAGGATTTCGAGCCGGAGCAGGTCGCGCGTCAGATTCCCGAACTGAAGGCGCTGCTTGCCATGCGCAATTTGCTGCGTGACCTGAAGTCGAATCTTCTCGACAACGGCACGTTCCGTCGCGAGTTCGAAAAAATCCTGAGAGACAAGTCGCTTTCCGAACGGCTGTGTGGCGAGCTCGGTCAGATCGCCACGGCAGCGGCACAGCCCGCAGGCCATGCCTGAGGCGAGTCGGCACGAAGCGGCGTGCACACGGCACATCCCGGACAACTGTAGCGATAGGACATCATGGAACGCAACGAACCACAACAAGCAGGCGCAACGGGGACGACAGTATTGGCGTATCACAATGTTTACGAGTCGCTGTGCAGCAAGATCAACCTGAGGCCGGTCAACGAAGCTCGCCCGCTCGAGGCCTTTCAGGACAACGATCTGCTCTCCGAGTCGTCGGCCGACGAACGGCTTGCGCGAGCCATGAGCGTGTTCCTCAATCTGGTGAGCGAGGGCAGCCGGCCGATCGACCGTCTCGACAAGTCGTTGCTCGATTTTCACATCGGACGGCTCGACAGGCAGATCAGCCGGCAACTCGACGCCGTGATGCACACGCGCGAATTTCAGGCGTTGGAAAGCCGTTGGCGCGGCCTGAAGTTCACGGTCGACCGTACGGACTTTCGCAGGAATGCAAGGATCGAGTTGCTCGATGTATCGAAAGACGCCCTGTTGCGCGATTTCGAAGATACGCCGGAGATCGTTCAGAGCGGCTTGTACCGTCACACGTACATCGAAGAATATGACACGCCGGGCGGTCAGCCGATCAGCGCAATGATCAGCGATTACGAGTTCACGAATTCACCCCAGGATATCGGTTTGCTGCGCAATCTCTCGAAGGTGGCGTCGGCTGCGCATATGCCCTTCATCGGATCCGTGGGGCCGAAATTTTTCGGCAAGGAAACCATGGAAGAGGTTGCCGCGATCCAGGATATCGGCAACTACTTCGACCGTGCCGAGTACATCAAATGGAAGAGCTTTCGTGACACAGACGACGCACGCTATATCGGTCTGACCATGCCGCGCGTGCTCGGGCGCTTGCCCTATGGGGCGGATACTACGCCGGTGCGCAGTTTCAACTATGAGGAAGCAGTGAAAGGCCCCGACCATGACCGCTATCTGTGGGTCAACGCGTCGTTTGCTTTTGCCGCGAACATGGTGCGCAGTTTCGTGAGCAACGGCTGGTGCGTGCAGATTCGTGGGCCGCAGGCCGGCGGCAAAGTCGAAGACCTGCCGGTTCATCTGTACGACCTCGGCACCGGTTATCTGCCGAAGATTCCGACCGAAGTACTGATTCCAGAAACGCGGGAATTCGAGTTCGCTAACCTCGGTTTCATTCCGTTGTCGTTCTATAAGAACCACGATTTCGCGTGCTTCTTCTCGGCCAGTTCGGCACAAAAACCTGCTCCGTACGAGACCAGGGAAGCAACTGCGAACAGTCGCATCAACGCGCGCCTGCCCTACATTTTTCTGCTTTCACGGATCGCGCACTACCTCAAGCTGATCCAGCGCGAAAACATCGGCACGACCAAAGACCGGCGGCTGCTCGAACTTGAGTTGAACAGTTGGATCAAGGGCCTCGTGACTGAGATGAAGGACCCCGGCGATGAATTGCAGTCGTCGCATCCGCTGCGCGAGGCGAAAGTGACGGTGGAGGACATCGAGGACAACCCGGGTTTCTTCCGCATCAAGCTTTTCATCGTGCCGCACTTTCAGGTGGAAGGAATGGATATCGGGTTGTCTCTGGTGTCGCAGATGCCGAAGGCGAAGAACTGACTGGACGTAAGGCGTGCGATCTGCTGGAGCATGTTGAGGAACGTCTCTGACGTTCCGTTGAGGGCTGCTGCGTGATTGCTCGTGAACTGGATGCGTTAGCAATGAGGAGTGTGCAATGGGATCGCTGGTTCTGCCGAAGCAGGCATACACGCTGAAACTGGCGCCGCAGCCGGCGCCGTTTTCGGTATTGAAGTTTGCTGGTCATGACGCGCTCAGCCAGTTGTACCGCTATGAAATCGAGTTCACAAGTCCGGTTGCCGACATCCCGATGGACCAGATGCTGGGGCGGCCGGCGCGGTTCATTGTCGAGCCAGTGGATCCGAACGCAGTTTATCTGCAGAAGATGGTTGGTGAGCACGCCGCGACGTTCAGCGAGCTGCCTGCTGCGCACACGGTGCACGGAATCGTGACGCAATTCGATCAATTCGGCACGTCGGTCGACGAGACCCATTACCGTCTGGTCATCGAGCCGCGCGCGGCAGATCTGGCGCGTGCAGTGACCAGCCGTCTGTTCCAGAAACAGTCGGTGCAGGAGATCATCGCCGACGCGCTGCGGCACAGCGGGTTTCGTGAGAGCGTCGATTTCCGGTTCAGCCTGCGCGCGCAGTACCGCCGGCACGACTACATCACGCAGTTTCACGAGACGACGTTGGCGTTCATCCAGCGCATCGCAGCGGACGAAGGCATCTGGTTTCGCTTCGAACAGGCGAAGGGACACGAGGTCATCGTGTTTGGTGACGATCTCGATGCTTACGCGCGTCGACAACGGGTTGTACCGTTACGACGCGATGCGGGTCTGGAAAGCGTCGGTGCGGAGTCCATCAAATCGCTTGAGCGACATATGCGCCGCGTGCCCGAAGCAGTCCAGTTGAACGACTACAACCATCGTCAGGCGGGCGTGCCACTGCTCGTCGAGCAGAATGCCGCGAAACACGACCAGACGACGAACGCCGTCGAATGCCTCTGGGGCGAACACTACGAGACGCCAGAAGAAGGTCAGCGGCTGGCGAGATTGCGTCATGAGGCGCATCTCGCGCAGCAGATTACCTACGCGGGCAAGGGCAACGCGTTCGGGCTGGAAGCGGGAGAAGTGCTGGGGCTGGACAGCAGTCCCATGGATGCACCGTACGGTCTGTTGGTCATTTCGGTCGCGTCGCGCGGTGGCCGAAGCGACGCTTACTCGAACACGTTCACAGCAATTCCGTCTGACCGGGTCTGGCGTACGGCGGTTGTGCCTGAGAAGCGGCCGGTGATCCACGGCGTCCTGCCGGCGCGGATTACGTCGCCGGGGGACTACCCACGCGCCTATCTGACGGAGGAAGGCTGGTACGTGATCAGGCTGCCATTCGATCTGGACGCATGGAGCCCCGGCGGCACAAGCCGGCCGGTCCGGCTTGCGAAACCCTATAGCGGAGACAACTATGGTCATCACTTCCCGCTGATCGATGGCGCGGAGGTGGCGATCATCTTTACGGCGGGGGACCCCGACCGGCCTGTGATAGTCGGTGCGATGCACGACAGCCTGCATCCGGATCTGGTGAACAACCTGAATCACACGCGCAACCTGATCCGCACCGTCGCGCAGAATGAACTGCGGATGGAAGATAAGCAAGGCAGCGAGCATATCCATCTGACGACGCCTTTCCAGTCCAGCGAGTTGAACCTGGGTCATATGGTCGACGCGCAGCGCAAGGAGCGCGGGCAGGGCGCGGAGTTGCGCACGGAAGAACACGTTGCGATTCGTGGCGGTAGAGGGATTCTCATCTCGGCTGACGCGCAGCCCGCGGCAAACGGGAAGCAGCTCGACATGCAGGCTACGCAAACACTTCTGGAGCAGGCGCTTGAACAGATGGAAACGCTCGCAGACGCCGCCCAGGCAGCACAGGCGATTGCCGCGGAGTATGCCAAACAGAAAGCGTTGCTTCACGACAAGTTGGCCGACTTGAAACAGGCGGTCATTTTGCTTGCGGCTCCGGCAGGCATGGGCCTCGTCTCCGGCAGCCATCTGCAGGTGAGCGCGGGTCAGAATCTGATCGCCACGGCGGGTGGCAGCGTTGATATCGGTGTCGTCAAACGGTTCACGGTCGCTGCCGGCGACGCCATATCGCTGTTTGCGGCGAAGTTTGGAATGAAGCTATTTGCTGCGAAAGGGATGGTCGACATTCAGGCCCAAAGCGACGCAATGAACCTTGCCGCCTTACAAGACCTATCGATCATCAGTACGGACGGCAAGTTGATTCTATCGGCCGGTAAGGAGGTCTGGATCGGTGCCGGCGGATCTTATATCAGGATCACGCCGCAGGGCATAGAGAACGGCACACCGGGTGACATCCTCGAAAAGTGCGCGGCGTGGGACAAGCAAGGCGCCAACTCGATGCGGATCAAGCCCAGTTTTCCACCTCCGAAGGACCTTCGGCCTGGTCAGAAAGGATTCTTCAGCTTTTCCCAGTAGCGGGTCAGTTGTTCTCTGGTACCGATTTCCTACCTCCCATCCCGACAACAGGACAAACCATGCCAAATCTAATCCGCCTGGGCGACTCCACCGACCATGGGGGCCAAGTCATCAGCGCGTCATCCACACTGCGCTACGACGGCCGATTCGTTGCGCGCAAAGGCGACCAGGTGTCCTGTCCCAAAGACAACCTACGACCCAACTTGATCATCGAAGGCGACGAGTTGACCATGGACCATGGTGTACCGGTCGCGCGGCATGGCTACCGGGCGATGTGCGGATGCCGTCTGATTTCAAACCTGTTGTGAGTCGACCGTCATGCCGGTAGATCTGCCTATTGCATCGTCAACGGATGCGCCGCCCGTGCCGCCACGCGTCATCGCGTGGCTGGGTCTCTTGATGCTTGTCATGCTGGCCGGCGCGGCGGCCACATTGTTCACCTGGCCCAAAAGCGAGCCCACCGGCTCGACCTGGTTCTGGACGAAACTGCTCGTACTACCGGCACTGGGATTTTTCGTCGCATTCGGGCTTCGACTGTTCTATTTCGAACAGGAATCAGACCGGGTTCGCGCCGAGGAGGAAACGTTAAAAGGCGATCAGGCGAAAGCTCGCCTTTTTGGAAGCGAACCCCTGGCGGTACTGGAATGTCGCTATTTATGCGCGCTAGAAAACGGACGAGCCGCCAATGAGACTGCGCCAACACATTCGATCTTAAGCGCCCAGGTACCGCATTCAGGCGGCACCGCGGTGCGGCACACGGCTCTGAAACTAGGCGAAGCCCGGACCATTCTCGAACGCTATCGCGCGTGCTTCCTTGAAATACTGGACGGAGTCGGCGCTGCCATTTGCGCGTTGCCGCGAGACGTGCCATTCAATGTCTGCCTGGCATTGCCCGCCAATCCCAAAACTCCAGAAGAGGACGATCTGTTGGCAACGTGGCAAGACTGTTGGCGAGAGAGCGGCCTGCGGCCCGTGAAGGCATCGCGGCTTGCCGCAGAACAGGGGTTGATGCCGCTGGACGAATGGCTGGACGTCCGGGGTGGCGCAGCGCTGGAGAAAGTCACACTCTACGTCTCCGCGCAGCTGCACGTCACGCCGCCGCACAACAGCGCGGAAGCGGCCGTAGCGCTGCTACTCGGATGGGCGCCGTTGCTCGAACGGCGTGGACTAAAGCCGCTCGCGATGCTGCACCGTCCGATCGAAGCCGAACCCGGTGCGCTTGACGATGCGATTCTCGAGGCACTTCTTTGGGGACGATCGGTGTCTACCGAGATCGGCGACCTATGGCAAGCAGGCCTCGCGGCCGACGACAAGCCCGCCATCGTGCAAAGCGCCTCGGCTCTGTCGCTGGCTGTTTCAAAGGCCAGGGACCTGTCCGGCATACACGATATCGACATCACATTGGGCCACGCCGGGATCGCAGCGGGCTGGCTCGCGGCCGCCTTTGCCATCGAGCGCGTTGCACAAGCCCATACCCCGCAACTCATCGTTCATCGGACAGGATCGCTCCAGCTGGCCGTGGTGAACCCCGTTGCAAGACCCACCGCCGACACAACAGAGAAGGCGCATACGCCATGACGCTGAAAAAAATCTCGGGCTACTGGATTCTGATTTGCACGGTGACGGCGCTCGCCGCGCTCTTCGTGTACTTCGACGGAGCGGAACTGGATCCCTCGCCCTATCGTCGAGTGGGCGCTGTCCTGGCCATCGGCGTGATCGCGTTGCTCGCGCGTGCCCATCTTGCGTCCGCTTGGCGTGTTGCCGCGCACCACGCGCCCGGCCGGAAAAAGGAGCAATACGAGCGAGATCCGTCGGCGCGAATCGGCTCGGCGAAACTACCGGAGATCGATCTCACCGAACACCGCTACGAAAACCTGGCGCTGACGTTAAGAAACCGTCACGGCTGGCGGTGGCGCTATCGCGATCGTTGGGTCGTCGTGGTCGGAGATATTCCGCTAATCGAGCGCCTTGCGCCCGGCTTGACGGAATCGGGTTATGCGATCGTCGGCGACACCGTTCTGCTTTGCGCCAGGCAAATTGGCGATCGACTCGATACCGCGTGGCTCGAGCGGATCCGGCGCACACGCCGTCGCCGTCCAGTCGATGCAATGGCGATCGTCGCGAGAACGCGGATCGACGGGCAGCCGCCGTTCGACGGTGAGAGTCTTGTCCAGCGCCTGGCGCGCCACGCTCATGCACTGCGCTGGTCCGCGCCGGCGTACGTCGTGAACATGACCGGGATCGGCGGCGAGACATCGGGTTGTGACGAAGTCATCGGCTGTACCTGGTCGACCGTACAGTCACGGCCCGGCGCGATCGAGGTCTCTCTGCAAGGCCTTGAAAACGACGTGGCTGAACTCGGTGTGATGCGTCTGACAAACGATGCTGCGGACCGCTATGCCGCCAGTTTGTCCGCACATATCACACGGTATCGATCGGCATTGGCTGCGCTCGTCGTGCAGATTGGGCGGTCGCGCGGCGAGCGTGCCGCGATTCACGGCGTGCTGTTCACGCCGCTTTTCGACGAACGGAATGCCGAATCGACGTCTGGCCAGCAAGACAACGAACACGCTAGCAACGCAGATCACCGCAAGTCTGAAGATACATTGCAATTCGCGGCAGACCGTGGCGACATTTCGCAAGCCATCTGGCAAACAATCGCCGCCCACAGCCGCCGCTTCCGCGGTCGTCGGATAGGCTTCTCAGCATCCACATCCGCCGCCTGGATCGCAACGGCCTGCGTTGCATGCTGGATCGCCGGCACCAACCTGTCGGGCTTCACCCAGCGCGCCACCATCCAGGCGGCCGCCGCGACGACCGTCAAGCTCTCGACCATGCAGGACCCGACCGATGCCGCGCTCGCGCTCGATAGCCTGCAAAAGCAACTCGACACACTGGAAGTCAGGCAACGCGATGGCACGCCCTGGTACACCCGCTTCGGTCTGAATCGCAACACCGAACTTCTCGCGGCGCTTTGGCCCGCCTACGAATTCGCAAGCAATCGTATTCTGGTTCAACGAATCCACACCGTGCTCGAAGCCCGGCTACAGCAACTCGGCTCGCTCTCAGACGCTGAAATCGCCAGCGGCGGAGATAGACAGATCACAGCGGCCTACGCGACGCTCAAGACCTACCTGATGCTCGCGCGGCCGGAGCGCTCGGACGCGAAATTTCTCACTGCTCAGCTGCTCGCCATGGGCCAACCGACGCGCCCGCAGCGCGTCGCACTGAGCGACGGTGCGTGGCGAGACCTTCGACAGCGTCTCGTGACCTTCTACGCGGATCACCTCGGGCATCGTGCGTCGAGCGGTGACGGGGCGCCAGTCATTGTCCCCGACGCATCGCTCGTCAGTGCCGTTCGTCAGACCCTGATCGGTGTGATCGGCCTGCAGAATTCGACCGATGTGCTCTACCGGCAGATCCTCGACGAAAACCGTGGCAAGTACCCGCCGCTGTCGCTTGCCACGTTGCTGGGCGACACCAGCAGCCGCGGCCTGTTTAACACCACGGCCACATTGCCTGGCGTCTTCACGCGCGCGGCGTGGGACGAACGCATCTCGAAAGCGATCGACGCCGCCGACGAACAGCGCAGCGTCGGCGGTGACTGGGTGCTGTCCGATACCCGCACGGGCAAGCCGTCGCCATCGACATTGAAGGCCGAACTCCGGCAACGCTATTTCAACGACTACGCGCGCGCCTGGCAGCAGTTCCTCAACAGCATTCGCTGGCAACGGGACGTTACGCTGTCCGGCACGATCGACCAGTTGACGCTGCTTGCCGATCCGCAGCGCTCGCCGCTTGGCGCGCTGATGAAGGTGATCGTCTATCAAGGTCATGCCGGCGCGCCGGGACAGTCGCTCTCCGATACGCTGATCGACAGGGCGCAACAACTCGTCGGTGCCGCCGAACAGAATCCGTCGAAGGTCACCCATGCACGAAGCACAGCGCCGCTCGCTACCGCATTCGGCCCGCTGCTGCACCTGAGCGGCGGCGATCCCGGCGGCCCGGACAACAAAGGCACAGCGCGCGCGCAGTTCACGGCGACCGGCGATCTCAGCGTGCAACGCTACCTGGAGCGCGTCACGGCCATGCGTTTGAAGTTGCAGCAGATCATAACCGGCAGCGATCCCGACGCGTTGTCCCGTACCGCCGCGCAAGCCGTGCTGCAAGGGCGCACGTCGGAGATCGCCGACAGCCGCGATTACGCCAGCCGCGTGGCCGCGAGTCTGGGCGAGCAGTGGACCGGCTTCGGCGACCTGCTGCAACAACCGCTCGACCAGACGTGGCGGGTGGTGCTGCAGCCGGCCGCGGCAAGCCTGAACGACGTCTGGCGCACCGGTGTCGTGGCCGACTGGAACAAGGTTTTCGCCGGACGCTATCCGTTCGCGGATTCCGACAACGACGCATCGCTGCCGGATATTGGCCGGTTCATGCGCACGGACAACGGCGTGATCGCGCAGTTCGTCACGACGCAACTTGCCGGCATCGTCGAGCGGCGGGGCGATCGCTGGGTGCTGGTGCAGGGGGCGAATCGCGATGCATTGACGGTCGATCCTATCTTCCTCACCGCGCTGAACAAACTCACGCAGGTGTCGACGGTGTTGTTCCCGTCGGGAGAGGCCCATGTGCGTTTTGAGTTGCGCGGCGTCCCCACGGCGGGCGTCACCGACGCGAGGTTCGTGCTTTCGGGCCGCGAGTTGCACTACTTCAATCAACAGGAGGCATGGACGCCATTCGTCTGGCCGGGCGACGCGCTGGAAAACCTCTCGCGCATCGAATGGCAGACTGAACAGGGCGGCTTGCGCACTGCGCTGGATGCACCGGGACGCTTCGGTCCGATCCGGCTGTTCGAACGCGCGACCGTGACGCCGCAGGACAGCGCGCGTTATCTCATCGGCTGGTCGCCGGACCAGAGCGCGGGCCTGCCGCTGAAAGTGCAGTTGCGCAGCGAGGTGGGGCAAGGACCGCTCGACGTCCTCGCGTTGCGTCACTTTTCGCTGCCGCCGCGAATCTTTGTCGGCGGTGGCGCGAACGCCGCACGGAAGCTGGCCGACGCGTCGGCACCCCCGCTGCCGCCTGCGGCGATCGCTGCGGCGAAGCACGCTGCCACGCCATTGCCGCAAGGCGCCGCGCCGGAGTCTGAATGAGCATGCTGCCGAATCTTCTGAAAGGCCTGTTTCCATCGCGCGACGCCGAGCAACGGATGCGCGAGCGCATCGTCCGTTGGGACGCCTGGCTGCAACCCATCGCGGGTGGGGGCGTCGTCGGCGTGGGTCGCGATCCTGGTTATGAAGACGCATTTTTCGCGCTGAAAGACGAGGTCAACCGGCTTTCGGGCATCGACGACGCACTAATCGTCGCCACCTGCGAGCAGTTGCTCAAGGAGGTCGGCAAGGATTTGCGACTGGCCGGCTACTACGCATTCGCCCGGCTGCGTCAGGACGGCCCGGCGGGTTTTGCCGATGGACTGGACCTGGCCGCGGCGTTGATCGACCGTTTTGGCGACGCCTTGCTGCCCGCGCGTCCGGAAGCGAAGAAGGCCGCACTCGAGTGGCTTGCCATGACGAGGATTATCGATCCGCTTATGAGCCACAGCGAGTTCGCCCCAGCGGATTTCGAACGCGCGATCGCCGCGCTGAATCTGCTGATCACGGCAACGAACCAATGGAACGAGACGGCTCGCCCGAACCTGCAGGCGCTTATGGTCCGCTTCGAACGCAACGACACACCGGGACCGAACCTTGAAGCAGGTAACGGAACAGCGTCAGGCGGCACACAGACCGCTCGGAGCACACAGGCCGCGCGGACCGCGCTGACCACTGGCAGCGTCTCTTCCACGCGCGAACTACTCGATCAGGCCCGTGCGATGGCGGTTTATCTGCGCGACCAGGAAAACGGTTATCTGCCCTCTGCGAGGCTCGTGCGCGGCGTGCGCTGGGACACGCTGCATGAGCCGCCACCCGCCGACGTCGAGGCACGCACGCGTCTCGTGCCGCCACGCGCGGAGTTACGTCAGCAGATGAAGCTGCTCGTTCTGCAAAGACAGTGGCATGAACTGCTCGAACGTGTGGAAGGGGCGTTCATGGAAGGGGCAAATCATCTGTGGCTCGACTTGCAGTACTTCCAGCACGTCGCGCTCGATCACATCGGTGCACCGTACAACACCTGGCGCGAGCTGTTGCGGGCCGACGTCGCGCTGTTTCTCGACCGGCTACCCGGCATCGAACGGCTGGCGTTCAACGACGGCACGCCCTTCGCCGACGACACGGCCCGCGAATGGATTGCGCGGCACGCGGTCGTGCGCGATCTGGAAGCCGGCGAGGCGATTGCACCGTTGCCGGTTACGGCGCATCAACACCTCGATGTCGCCGACAATTGGCCCGAAATCGAAACGCAGGCGCGCGAACTGAGCACGAACCAGACGCTCGAAGCGGCCTTCGTCTGGCTGGAGTCGCTGCCCGGCGTCATGACCGAGCGCCGGCGCTATCTGCAACGCGTCGTCATGGCGCGCCTCGCCGATCACGCCGGCCGGGCGGAGATTGCCATGTCGCTGCTGAGCGAGTTGGACGCTGCCGTGCAATCGCTGAAGCTGATTCACTGGGAGCCCGCGCTGGCGTTCGACATCAAGCTTCAATTGCTCAAGTCGCTCAAAACGCTCGGCCGCCGCAAGGACGCTGACAAGCCGGCGCTGGCCCGTCGTGTGGAACATCTGCAGGGCGAGCTGGTCGTGCTCGACCCGGCCCGCGCGCTGACCCTGTCATAACCCCGAGTTTCCATGAACCACGACAATCCGATCCTGCGCTATTACGACGCCGAGATGCGCTATTTGAGAGAGGCTGGCAAGGAGTTCGCTCAGGCGCATCCGGACCGGGCCCGCATGCTCAATCTCGATCGCGTGGGCGACCGCGATCCGTACGTCGAACGTCTTTACGAGGGCTTCGCGTTCCTGAGCGGACGTTTGCAGCAGAAACTGGACGACGAATTACCCGAGCTGACCGAAGGACTCGTCAGTCTGCTGTGGCCGCATTACCTGCGCATGATTCCGTCACTGTCGATCGTCGAATTCACGCCGCTCGCGGAAAAATTGCAGAGAACCGAATGCCTGCCTGCGGGCGTGCCGGTGCGCTCGGCGCCGATCTCCACGCCGCTTGCGGCGGCCTCTCAAGGTGCGGGTGCGGTGCCGAAGGCCGTGCAATGTCTGTATCGCACGACCCGGGCCGTGAGTTTACAACCGATCCGGCTCGTCAACGCCGCGCCGGCCGTGCGTCACGACGGACGTTCGGTGATCGGCCTGCAGTTCGAGATCGACCGGTCCGCGCGCCGGGATGCGATGGATCTCTCGCGTCTGCCGCTCTATCTGAACGCCGATTTGCCCACGGCGTTCGCGATGCACCTCGCGCTGACCCGGCAGGTGGCGTCGATCGTCTGGCGCATTCCGGAATTGCGCGGCGGGGACGCGCTGCCGCTCGACGGCGTCAGCATCGAACCAGCGGGGTTCACGCTCGAAGAGCGATTGTGGCCGAAAGCGGATGCGGCGTTTTCGGGCTATCAACTGCTGCTCGAATATTTCAGTTTCCGCGAGAAATTTCTGTTCGTGGATCTGTGCGGTCTGGACGCGACCAAACTGCCCGTGGACACGACCCGCTTCGAACTCGAGATCCTCCTCACGCACAATTACCCATCCGACCAGCGCTTTACGGTGGACAACGTGCGCCTGTTCTGCGCGCCGGTCATCAATCTGTTTCCACTGGATGCCGAAACGGTTCAGGTCGACCACCACGAAACCGAATACCGGGTCGTGCCGGCCGGCCACGCGGCGGGACACGTCGAAACGTATTCCGTCGATGCGATCGAAGCGATCGATCACGACAACGCCGAGCGTTACGAGTACGTGCCGTTCGCGACCTTCCGGCACCGTGGCGGCATGCTGCGGCACGAAGCGCCCGAGCGCTATTTCCATACGCGGGTGCGCCAGAGCGGCGCGGGTCTGCATGAAACGTGGATCGTTCTGGGCGGCCACGCATGGGAGAGCCTGACGGATCTTCCGGAAGAAAGTCTGTCGCTGCGCGTGACCGGCACCAACGGCATGTTGCCGCGAAAGGGCCTGCACGAGGCGAGTCTCGACGAACTCGGCGCCGGTGTGCCGAATGTCGCGAGGGTGCGAAATCTTGTTGCGCCAACGCTGCCGTTGTATCCGCCGACGGGCGACCGCTTTCAATGGCGGGTGTTGTCCCATCTCGCACCGAACTTTCTGTCGCTGATGAACGCCGAGGTGTTGCGCGGCGCATTGGCGCTGTACGACTGGACCGGCGACGAACTGAACCGGCGTCGTCTTGCGGGCATTTTGCATGTGTCGGAGGCACTGCGCGAAGAGGTGACGGGCGGCGCGGTCGAACGCGGCGTGCTGATCGAAGTCACGCTCGATAGCCACGCGTTCGCGGGCGAGGGCGACCTGATGCTGTTCGGTGAACTGCTGCACCGGTTTTTCGCGCTGTATGCCGAGATCAATCTGTTCACGAAGCTTGAGATAGTCAGCTTGCCTTCGCAGGCCCGCATCGTCTGGCCGCGCAGCAAGGCGCTGCGTTGTCCGTTATGACTGCGCTTGTTTCGTCGCAGGGTTTTCCGGAGGCGCTTGACCCGTTCGTCGCGTCGCTGCTTGGCCGCGCGCCGGCCATGAGCTTCATGCAATTGTGCCGGTTGCTGGAACTGCGTGTGCCGGACCATCCGGGTTTCGGTACGCAAGACACGCCTGAATTCGAACCGGTGCGCTTCCGGCCGCGCCAGCGTGTGGGCTTTCCGGCCGGCGAGGTGGCGCGCGTCGATCTCGACGACGAATGTGCCGGCTCAGCGCCGACAGTGCGCACCACCTTTATGGGCTTGTACGGCGTGGACGCGGCGATGCCGTCGCATTTGATCGACGATATCGTACTGCGCGAGGAAGGGCATGAAGCGGTCGAAGCCTTTCTCGATCAGTTCAACCATCGTTTCGTCACGCTGCTCTATCGCGCGTGGAAGAAATATCGCTATCCGATCGGCTTTCGTGCCGGGGGCATCGACGACCATTCGCGGAATCTGCTCTGTCTAGCAGGTTTCGGTTGGGGCGGTAAACCGGCGCGCGCCGGTTTACCGGACTCGCGCGCGTTGGCGCTGCTCGGACTGTTGATCCAGCGAACGCGTACGTCCGAGGGGCTCGCGGGCGTGGTCGCGCTGGCTGTGCCGGGCGTGGAGGTGCGCGTCGATGAATTTCACGCGACGCTCAAGCGGGTGGGCAAACCCAGCCCGCTGGGTTGCGTCGCCGACGCGGGGCGCGTGCCTCACGGTCTCGGCGGCAGCTACGTGCTTGGCGCACGGCTGGCGTATCGCAGTGGCGCAGTGTGTGTGACGTTGCGGCCGGCGGACGCACGCCAGACGTATGACCTTCTGCCGGGAGCCGGCCTGCATCGCGAACTGATGGCGTTTCTAAAGCTGTATGTCGGTGTCAAGGCCGACGTCTTCGTGCAGATGGAGATGTCTTCGCGCTTCGCGCCGGCGCCTGTTGTCGGCGCGTCGCATGAGGGGCCCGCGCCCCGGCTCGCGTGGACCACCGTGTTGCCTTCCTCCTCGGATCGTTTGATAACGATTCCCCTTGGCGTGTGCGAGGCGTTTCCATCGTCCGTCGCCGACCCGTTTCTCGACGCTGCACGCGTCTCCTGAATCCGGAGTGTTCATGTTTTTACGCTTGATTGTCACCGGTTTCGTATCGATCGCGCTGCTGTCGGGCTGCGGCGCGTGGCAAGCCGTTTCGGATACGGGCACGGGCGCTTACCGCGCGGTGTTTTACAGGCAGATCAAGACGGTCGATGTCGATTTCGTCGCGCGGGCGTCCATCAATCCGGATGAAGCCAATCGGCCTTGTTCGGTGGTCGTGCGCGTCTATCAGTTGAAGGACCGCAAGCTGTTCGACGCCGCGTCGTACAGCGACTTGCTGACGAACGACAAAGCCTGGCTCGCGCAGGACTTGAGGGCGAGTACGGCGGCCGTGGTGAATCCGGGCGGCGCCGTGAGCCTGTCTGAGCCGATACAGACGGATACGCGGTACGTCGCGATCGTGGCGTTCTACCGGGAGCCGAGCCCGAATGGTCAGTGGCGCACGGTGATTCCGAGGAAAAGACTCTCGACAGATAAGCCGCTGAAACTGGAGTTGATCGATCGGACCCTGGTGGCGCAATCGCAATCCGATCCATCGAAAACGAAGACCGATTGACGCCAGGTAGCGCGCGGCCGGCGTCGCTACGGCAGCTTCCCGGCCCGTTTATCCACGAAGGTTTTCGGTTCAAGCCGCCGGCAGCGCCGCGTCCCGGTCGTAAGCCTGAGCAACGGCGTTTTCCACGCCCGGCAAAATCTCGACGACGTCGTAGAAGCGATCCCAGAACGGTGTCATGCGCAACGCTTCGACAACCATTTCATAGGCGTGGTGGCTGCTCGCGTCCCATACCCAGATGTCGGTGACGCGGGCCGAGTAGAACTCGATGTCGTAGTACCGCATGGTCACTTCGTCGGCGTGCTTCTTGAGAATCGGCAGCACATGTTCGTGCAGCAGGCGGGCGCGTTCGTCGTCGGACAAGGCGAGCCATTCGGGCCTCGTTTTGACGAGCATGAAAACGGTCAACACAGTTTTTTTGCAGAGGAGGTCATGAGATCAAGTTTCAGTCGAGGGCTAAGGGGGCGATCGGGTTTTCGCGAAAAACAGGTTTGGAATACGAGCGATCACTCACGTTTAAAACTCGCATTTCAGCCATGGCCAAATCCACTGCTGCACA
Organism: Paraburkholderia bryophila; assembly: GCF_013409255.1. Taxonomy (NCBI): domain Bacteria; kingdom Pseudomonadati; phylum Pseudomonadota; class Betaproteobacteria; order Burkholderiales; family Burkholderiaceae; genus Paraburkholderia; species Paraburkholderia bryophila. The sequence continues at coordinate 655,959 of NZ_JACCAS010000001.1, read as the reverse complement.
GCGTCTGAAACCCCGTAAAGCGCCAGTTCAGCGGCGTTCGGCGCAAACCGTCGAAGCCGTGCTCGAAGCGGCCGCTCGCATTCTGGAGACGCAGGGGCTCGTCGCCTGCACGACCAACGCGGTCGCCGAGCGTGCCGGCGTCAGCATCGGCTCGCTGTATCAGTACTTCCCTAATCGCGACGCGTTGACGGTGGCGCTGATCGAGCGCGAGACGGCGCAGTTGGTCGTGGACATCGAGACGGCGGCGTTAGTGGAGAGTTCGCGGGGGTGCGTGCAGACGATGGTGCACGCGGCAGTCGCGCATCAGATGCGCCGGCCGGCACTGGCGCGCGTCATCGATTTCGAGGAGCGCAGGTTGCCGCTCGGTCAACGTAACCAGCGGCTGGCGGACCTGGTCCATGGCGTGCTGACGAGTGCGCTGACGGAGAAGCGGGACGCGCCTCAGTTGAGTGACGCCGGTCTGGTTGCGCACGATTTGCTGGCGATCGTGCATGGCATGGTCGACGCCGCCGGGCAGCGCGATGAACGTGATGCGGCTGCGCTGGAGGTGCGTGTGATGCGCGCGGTGGATGGGTATGTGGCGCAGTCGCAGTGGGTGGGTGGGGACACGGCGGGGTGAAAGAAAATGCGGAATAGGTGGCTTTTTTCTGCTTGATTGGGATGCCGAAATTTCCACAACAAGATTTGGAAAAGTTGGCAATTTCGTATGAGGAATATGGCTTAATCTTTTGAATGTGCTGCTTGCGCGAACGGCGAAAGCGGGCATACGAGAGCACAGTCGAGATCGTCTGGCGCTGCGCAAACAGCACAAGCGATCGCCACTGAGCGCGTCATTCGAAACCGGTATAAGCCAGAGTATTTCAATCAATGTCTCTCAGCTTCAAGTATCCGATCACCAGAGCAGACGGCAGTGAGTTCAAGTCGGCGAAGGAACTGTTCGAACATCTGAACGGCGAATCCGCAGGTTTTTACCTGTTGGGTACTCACGGCTTCTGGCATGGCGGACTGCATATCAGCGACGCCACCAGTGAATATCTGGCGGACGCCCGGCCGATCCGTGCAATGGCCACGGGAGAGGTCGTAGCCTACCGTCTGAACGACGACTACCGGACGTCGACCTGGGGGGAAGGTGCGGATGCGCAGACGTTGAAGTATTCGACGTCGTTCTGTCTGGTGCGGCATCGTTATGAGTCGCCGCGTAAGGCTTCAACGGCGGGTTCAACATCCCCGGGGTCGCAGAACACACTGGTCTTCTACAGCCTGTATATGCATCTGCTGCCGTATAGCGGCTATGCACAGCGTGTCGTGGTGCAGGGAACGTCTGCCGTGGCGTATGAAAGGTGTCCGGCGATTGCGGAAACTCCGTCGGATTCCGGTGCGATGTCTGTGCCGGGCTTTGCGTCGCCACTCTACGGACTTCATGACGTGCCGGCGGTGAATCCGGCTATTGCGTTGCCATCGGGTACTGAGTTGTCGGTGCTGGATGAAGTGCAATCGACGGCAGGCGATCAGATAACAAAGCTGCTTTACGTCGTGGTCAATGCGGTACCGGTGTCGGGTAATCCGACATCTCAAGCGATAACCGCCGGACAACACTATTGGATCGCAACCCATGGCGTCCAGCTAGAGGCCACGACCGGTGCCGATATCCGAAAGCGCCCGGCGTACTGGAAGTCGAACCGGAAGGCGACCGGAACGCTGTTGCATGAAGTCAGCGCCAGAGGCGAACCCTCGGCTCAGAACGTCGCGGGCGCTGTCATCCATACCGTGCCTCCGGGCACGACCGTCAAGATTGAGCAGGAGAAGCTACTCAGGCAGGGCAACAAGATGAAGCCCTTCGCGCAGGTGACGATACTGACGCTCGGCGCGGGCAGCGCAGGGCCGGTCGCCGTCGGCGCCACAGTGTGGATCAGATCGAGCGGGACTGGTCTTTCGCGCGACCCGCTGATCCCTGATCTCTTCAACGTCGTGACCTGCAATCCTCCGATACCGGTCGAAGCAGGCGACGCCATCGGCCACCTTGGTCTGTACGAAACGCCCGGCGCAGGCGATCACGACAAGATGACTCGCCAGCAGGCTCATCTTGAAGTATTCACCGGCGATCCGAAATTCAACGACTTCTTCGCGAATACGGCGGGACTGACCGAAGGCCGGAGATTCAAGGTAGCGGGTACGGACGGAGCGCCTGCAAGGGAAGAGGTATCGGCCTCAGGAGTCAGTACTTTTACGCCCGGCACAGATCCGTTGCTTTTACCGGTTGTGGTCGACACGACACCCTCACTGGCGAAGCTCGACGCGCGGCACAAGAAATGGTTTCCGGTCGAGGGTATCGGAGACGGTGGCGTGTTGACAGGCTGGGTGCCCGAGAGTCGTCTTCAGAATGTCGTGCAATACGACTGGACGAAGCTGGGTTTCCGACAGATCGAGGAGACGAACGCCACTGCGAACGGGTATATGGATCCTGAGGACGTGCCGGAGTTTTTCAGGAAGATCTACCGGCTTATCGATCAGCATCCGGACAGCGACATCATGCCCGACGAGCTTGCCGCAGCGAATCACAACCCGGTTGTGCGCAATGCGCTTGCGCACGTTGTCGCCAGACATCCCAGTGAATGGCAAGGGAAGTCCGATGCGGCCAGGTGGAACGTGCTGAAGGAAAAGGACGCGCTGCTCAAGAACGATCCGAAGCGCCTTAAGCACGAGCTCGAGCGGATCGATCAGCTTTCCTGGTGGGACGAGATCGAGGGGGTGGAGGACTTTCCGGCGTCGTCGTGCGTCTGGCATTTCAACCCGCTGACGTTCCTCGACAGCATGGCCGAAACGGACGACCTGATCACATTGCAAATGCTGAGGATAGTCGATCCCGGTACAGCCGAGTCATATCACCGGGAAGTCTTGCCTTACCTGAATAGATCGGCCCGAAAGTATGGAATAGACAAGCCAAAACGGATCGCGCATTTTCTCTCCCAGATTGCGGTGGAAAGTCATTTTAAAAATCTGGAAGAGGGCTTGAGCTATAGCGTCAAGGGAATGAAAAAGAAATTTGGATGCAAGTCGCCTCCCAGTGGGGTCCATGCAGGGAAATTTCATGAAACGCCAGTGGATATAGTCTGCAACTTCGGCCAGCTAAGAAGCAAATTATGGGCAGAGGCTGATTATTACGCGCACCAACCTGAGCGCCTGGCGAACTACGTGTATGCCAACAGAATGGATAACGGTAGCGAGGAGACCGGCGACGGCTATAAGTACAGGGGGCGGGGAATTATTCAATTGACCGGCAAGCGGAACTATACGCGCTTCAAAGATTCTCATAATCAAAAATTTCCGGAGGATCAGCGGGATTTTGTCGCGAATCCAGATGTTGTGCTCTCGAGTCTTGACTACGGGGTCGAGACGGCATTTTTCTACTGGGAAAATGTTCGCGCAAATTCTGTCTGCGACGACGCGAATTCAACGGTCTTGACCATCACGAATCTGGTTAATGGAGGCCTCAACGGGTATGCGGAGAGAAAGAATTCATTTAATCGAATCGCCTCTTTGCTTGGTGTGCCACAGGACAACTAAGGTCATGATTAAGAAAATAGCGCTTTCATTGTTCCTGTCAGGCGAATTCCTGCATGGCGTTCATGCAAGTGAATTTTGCCGGCCTAACGAAGAGGTCGCGTTTAACTGTAAGCGTAGCCACAAGATCGCCGAACTGTGCTATTCGAAAGACGCGAATAGTTTCATTTACAGGTTCAGGTCCGGAAATAAAGTTTATCTTGCCTATCCGGAGAAAACGTCGGGCCCGGGTGGTGAGTTTTTTGTCAGTAGTCGACCCTACCCCGGAGGCGGAGAAGGGCACGTAAAATTTTCTAGAGAAGGCTATACGTATTATATCTATGACAGAAATATAACGACCCGCCAGTCCCTTGAGACTAGTGCGGGTGTTATTGCGGAGAAAGAGGGAAGAAGAGTCGAAAATTTTCAATGCACAAACGATGCTTCCATTCATGCGAGCGCATACGAGAATCTTCGCGAAGAGGACTATAAAGGAATAGACCTCGAATAAATCATGAATTCATCCGCAAACCCGCAAAACGGGGGCGTCGGCGCAACACAACGCATCGCACCCACCCCCGCCCCGATCAAACCTGCACCAACCCCGGAATCGCCACATCCGGATTCACATCCGCCTCATAATCCACGCCCGCGATCTCAAAGCCGAACAGACGCAAAAAGTCCGTCTTATAGCCGCTGAAATCCGTGAGTTCGTAGATGTTGTCGTTCGTCACCTCGCCCCACAGCGCCTGCACGCGCGCCTGCACGTCCGCGTCGAGTTCCTTGTAGTCCGCGCGCAAACGGCCTTCATCGTCGAGGTGCGGCGCCGCGCCGTACAGGCTGTCCTTGTAAAGGCCATAGACCTGCTCGATGCAGCCTTCGTGCGTGCCTTTCTCCTTCATGACCTTGAAGAGCAGCGACAGATACAGCGGCATCATCGGAATTGCGGAACTTGCCTGCGTGACGACCGCCTTGAGCACGGAAACGCGCGCATCGCCGCCGTGGGCCGCGAGCTTCTCGCGAATGCCGAGCACTTTCTGGTCGAGGTCTTTCTTGGCGGCGCCAATCGAACCGTTCCAGTAGATGTCGTGCGTGATCTTCTCGCCGAGGTAGGTGAACGCCGTGGTCTTCGCACCGTCGGCGAGCACGCCGGCTTCGAGCAGCGCGTCGATCCACATCTGCCAGTCTTCGCCGCCCATCACCGCGACGGTGTCGTCGATCTCAGCCTGCGTGGCCGGCTCGAGGACCGTTTCCTTGATGACTTCCTTGTCCGTGTCGATGCCGCGGAACGTCACGGACTTGCCGATCGGCTTCAGCGTGGAGCTGAACACTTCGCCACTCTTCGGATGCTTGCGCTTCGGCGCGGCAAGGCTGTAGATCACCAGATCGACCTGGCCGAGGTCGCGCTTGATGACTTCGATCGTGCGTTGCTTGACTTCGTCGGAGAACGCGTCGCCGTTGATACTCGTCGCATACAGGCCTTGCGCCGTGGCGAACTTCTCGAATGCGGCGGTGTTGTACCAGCCTGCCGTGCCGGCCTTGGTTTCGCTGCCGGCGCGCTCGAAGAACACGCCGAGCGTGGCGGCGTCGGCGCCGAACGCGGCGCTGATGCGAGCGGCGAGGCCGTAGCCGGTGGATGCGCCGATCACGAGCACCTTCTTCGGGCCGTTGGCGATGGAGCCGCGTGCCTTGACGTAGTCGATCTGTTCGCGGACGTTGGCTTCGCAGCCGGTCGGATGGGTCGAAACACAGATGAAGCCACGCACGCGCGGTTTGATGATCATGAAGCACCTCTTGTCGGAATTGCCGACATTATAGTAGGCCGCGATTGTTTGCCGGCGCGGCGTCTGTGCACCGCGGTTCCCTGACATCCGAAGCCGCTCACAGTGAGCCCAGGCGCGCCAAAGCCAACCGCACGGCTGCCAAAAAAACGCAAAAAACCAGCCGCTGCCCGGCGTCTTGGTAGGATTGCGCCTTTCCCAGCAGACGGTAAGTTAGATTGACGCGCCTGATCACCCCCCTCCTGGCGGCCTTGGACAAAGGCCTTACCCGAGTGAACGCGCCTATCGCGCGGGCCATGTGGCATGTGCGCCATCCGACCCGGCGCGGCCTCGCGTGGGCCCTCGCGGCCAGTCCGCTGCTGCTGGTGCTGTATGTGCTGGTGCTGATTCCGTTCACGCCCAGCATCGGCGATATTCGCAAGGCCAAGATCGAGCAGCCGGCGCAGATCTTATCGGCGGACGGCAAGCTGCTGGCCGAATTCAAGCCGTCCAACCGCGAGTGGGTCAAGCTCAAGGACATTTCGCCGAACGTGGTGAACGCGCTGATCGCTACCGAAGATCACCGCTTCTACCAGCATTGGGGCCTCGACTGGCGCCGCACGGCATCGGCGGCGCTGCATACGTTTTCCGGCGACCGCCAGGGCGGCTCGACGATCACCCAGCAGCTTGCGCGCAATCTCTATCCGGACGAGATCGGCCGCGCGCCGACGCTGACGCGCAAGATCAAGGAAGCGATCACGGCCTTCAAGATCGAGGCGCTCTACACAAAGGACGAGATTCTCGAGACCTACCTGAACACGGTGCCGTTCCTCTATAACGCGTACGGCATCGAGATGGCGGCACGCACCTATTTCGACAAATCGGCGTCCGACCTGACCGTGCTGGAAAGCGCGACGCTCACCGGCATGCTCAAGGGCAACAGCTACTACAACCCGGTGCTGAATCCCGAGCGCGCGTTGCAGCGGCGCAATACGGTGCTCGGTCAAATGGTCAAGTACGGCAAGCTGACGCCCGCCGCCTTTCAGACGCTGCAGCGCAAGCCGTTGCGGATCGATTTCGAGCGTCAGACCGAGCCGCCTGGCCCCGCGCCGCACTTCGCGCAGCAGTTGCGCAAGTGGCTCGCCGCGTGGGCCGATCGCAACGACTACAACCTCTATGCCGACGGCCTCGTCGTGCGCACCACGATCGATTCGCGTCTGCAGACCATGGCCACCCAGGCGGTGACGCTGCAGGGCAACCAGTTGCAGGGCATCGCCAATTCGGCGTGGGGCGCGCGCTCGGGCTGCTCGAACGGCCGCGATCTGCTGCAAACCTTCCTGCGCGAAACGCCGGAGTACCAGGCCGCGAAAAGCACCGGCCTGAGCGACGCGGACGCATTGAAGCAGGTCTCATCCGACCGCGCCTTCGTGCAGTCGCTATGCGAATCCAAGACCCGCGTGCAAGCCGATTTTCTGGCGATGGACCCGCGCAACGGTCAGATCAGGGCGTGGGTCGGCAGCCGCGACTTCATCCAGGATCCGTTCGACCACGTGCAGCAGGCGCGTCGCCAGCCGGGCTCGACCTTCAAGCCGTTCGTCTATGCGGCGGCTTTCGAAGCGGGCGCCAAACCGACCGACACGTTCGTCGACAAGCCCGTCGAAATCCAGTTGGCCGGCGGCGAAGTCTGGCGTCCGAACGACGAGGACGAACCGAGCGATCGCGCGATCAGCCTGCGCGACGCTCTGGCGTTTTCGCGCAATCGCATTACCGCGCAACTGATGGAAACGGTCGGCCCGAACAAGGTCGCACGACTCGCCCGCGCGATGGGCGTGCGGGACAGCGAACTGGACCCGGTGCCGTCGCTCGCACTCGGCACGAGCCCGGTGACGCTGAAGGAAATGGTCTCGGCCTACGGCACGATCGCCAACCTCGGCGGCTACGTGGAGCCGGTCATGGTCACGCGAATCGAAAACCGCAAGGGCGACGTGCTGGCCGAGTTCGCGCCGGTGTCGCCGAAACAGGAACTGCCCGCCGACGCCGACCGCATGCTGATCGACATCATGCGCGACGTCGTGAATCGGGGCACCGGATCGAGCATTCGCAGCCGCTTCGGGGTACGCGGCGACGTCGCGGGTAAGACGGGCACGACGCAGGGCAACGCGGACGGCTGGTTCATCCTGATTCATCCGCAACTCGTGGCGGGCGCGTGGGTCGGCTTCAACGATAGTCGCGTGACCTTGCGCAGCGACTACTGGGGGCAGGGCGCGCATAGCGCACTGCCGATCGTCGGCGATTTCTTCCAGCGCGCGCAGCGCTCGAAGCTGGTGGACAGCCGCGTGAAGTTCGCGACGGAGCAGGAGCCGGGCTGGTTTAGCGAGCGCACCGGCCGCTTGCGCGACTGGTTCCAGCAGGTGTTCTCGTCGCCTGAGAAGCCCGAGGCGACGGTGGTGACGCGCAATCCGACGCGTCGTGCGCCTAGCGCTGCGGCGGTGGTGGCGGGGGCTTCGACGGCGGCGTCTTCAGTGTCTTCGGCGTCTTCCGCTTCGGCGTCGGCGGCTTCCGCTGCGGCGGTCGAGCCGCGCGCGCTGCCGCCGTTGCTTGGCTTGCCTGCATCGGCGCCAGTGGCCGCGAGCGGACCGGTCGATGGCGAAGCGCGCGGTAATGGCGAAGCCGCTTCCTCGCCCACACCCACACCGGACGACATCGGGGCGCCGGACGCGGGCGGGGCGCCTGTCAATGCGCCGACAGGCGGTAACGGTTCACCTTGAGGGACGAGCCGGGCCGCCCTCAAGTCCACGGCACGTGGACCTTGTCGTTCAACCACCTTGGTCGTTCGTCACACGCTTGTATGGGTGCTCGGTAGAACGACCAGCCGGGCACCCATGCAAGCACGCGTCACCCAACTTACCGTCCCACCTGCAACGCCACTTACATCCGGTGACATTGTTAAGCCCCCCGCAACAGTGTTTTCAGTCGGTGAGGCTGATCTTCGTCGCACGATTGCGGATAATTTCATCCTCGATGAACCGGTTAAAAAGTGCAGGTGATATATGTTCAACACGGTCCCGGACCGACGTCCTGAACGGCAGGCGGCTTCCGTTGCGTTTGGCGGGCGTGGTTCCCAAGGTTCCCCGGCCAGCGGCTGGCGCGCGCTGATTGCTGCCGCGCTCGCGTGCGCAAGTCTCGTGGGGTGTGCGTCGGCGACCGACGTCGTCGCCACGGACAAACCCGGCACCTATACGGTGGCCGCTAGTGCCACCGGCGGCCGGATGGCCTGGGCGCGCGCACACGAGCACGCCATGACCGAGGCGCGCGACTACTGCGAGCGTCGCGGCATGCTGACCAGCGTCACGACGGAAAGCGTCAGCGGCGTGCAGATGCTGACCGAGCATGGGTCGTCGGTTAATTTCGAGTGCCACCCGAAGTTCTGATCGCGTATTAACGGTCGCGCTTGACGCGCGACTGCTGTTCGCTCATTCCCTCGCCGGTCGTCACGATAAGGCGGTAGCGGAAACGCCCGATTCTCCCAAAGCCAGTTCGCGCCTTGATTGCGAAACCCGTTATCCAGCGGGAATTCGTTTATTCGTTTCGTTGCTCGTTTCGTTGCTATATAGCGTCCCTCTTTGACCACCTATCGCGACTTTATCGGCGCGACCGGGGATGATATTGCCGATTCCGGAACCGGCGAATACGCCGTACTCGTGGCGAATGAAAAAATGCGGGCCGCGTGTGGATTTTATTGGCGCCGACTCGATTTATTTTATGCCAATGGGCATCATTTCCCGGGTTTGCATTGGCGAAGAAAGAACTGTTCGGTATTCTTTCGTGCAAAGTCAAAACCATTCCAAAGGCGCACAACAATGGCAACCTCCAGCGATAGCCTGACCCGTCCAGCGCGACTCCTGCAGCTCGCTTCCTGGGCGATCGCGATCCTGTTCGCCGTGTTTCTGAACATGCTCGGCAGCCTGGTGATCCGCGACATGGCCTTCGCGCCACGCGGCGGCCCGCCAGCCATCGAGCAATTCGCGGACGTCCCGGCAAAAGCGCGGCTGGACGCAGCGAAACGCGACCTGCAGGCGCAGCACGACACGTTGGACGAGAAGGCGCAAACGCTCGAGGTGGCGCATCGCCGCGCTGCCAAAGACTACGCAGACGCGAGAGAAAGTTTCCGCAACTGGCTGGCCACCCGCTCGGCGACGGGCGACAGCACGCGCGACCCGGACCTGCAGGCACGCACGCGCAAGCTGGACGCGTTGCAGGCGGTCGCGATCGTCTGGCAGCATCAGATCGATGCGCTCGACGACCAGCAGCGCGCGCTGGCAGCCAGGCAGGCGCAGTTGGACACGCAAAGCGCCAATGCGGACGCGGCAGCCGAACGCCGCTTCGACGAGGCGACGCGGCACTATGAATTGCAGGTGTTCGGTCTGCGGCTTGCGCTGACGCTGCCGATTCTGCTGATCGGGATCTGGCTGTTCATCCGCTACCGTAAAGCGCGTTACTGGCCGTTCGTCTACGGTTTCGGCCTGTTTGCGTTGAGCGCGTTTTTTATCGAACTGGTTCCGTATCTGCCTGACTTCGGCGGCTATGTGCGGGTGCTGGTCGGCATCGCGGTGACCGTGTTCGCCGGGCTGTACATGATGAGGGCGTTTCAGCGCTACGCCGAGCGCAAGCGTATCGAGTTGCAGCAGGATCAGGGCGAGCGGGCACGCACCATCGGCTATGACAAGGCGGTTCGCTCGCTTGAAAAGAAGCGCTGCCCGTCGTGCGACAAACAATGGAATCTCGGCGGCGACGACTCCACGTTCTGCGTGCATTGCGGACTGAAGCTCTTCAATATATGCGCATGCCTCGGCCGGAATTTCTTCTTCTTTCCGCATTGCCACCAATGCGGGGCCGCGCAGGACAATGCGGCGCCGGTTTCCGAGGCGGGTGCGTCGCCGCACAATCCATAGCGGGGAAGATCGTCTGAGCGAATCTGTTTATCGGATCTGAACCGGAAAGAAACAGTGCGAGGCCGCTCATTCGACAATCGCGCGCGGGTAAATCCTCGGGCGCGCGTACGGCTTTGACATCGCCACCAAAACGCTATAGTCCGGGCATTCTGCTCGACTAGAATCCAATGCGATAAACCGGCTGAAAAACGGGGTACTCATTTCAGTTTAAGAGGGCGCTCATTTCCAACAGTTCGGCGCTTGCGTGTCGAATGATTGCGTCGCGAGATTTCACCCGATCCATGCGCCGATATTCAAACCGCCCGTCCACGGCCGTCACGCCGCAAGCCGCACTAACGGCGCTCTCGCCGCGGCCCATGAGCGCCGCCCAGTGCGCGCTGATCGAGCGCCTCCACGCGTATTCGCTCGACGCACCGAATGTCGCGCTGCCGTACAGCGTGCGCCTCGCGCAGCGCGAAGGCTGGTCGAGCGACCATACCGCCGAGGTGATCGCCGAATACAAGCGCTTCACGTTTCTCGCGGTGTCGACGGGGCAGGTCGCGACGCCGTCCAAAGCGGTGGATGCCGCGTGGCATCTGCACCTCGAATACACCCGGGAATACTGGGACGTCTTTTGCGCTCAGGTGTTGGGCGCACCGCTGCACCACACGCCGGGCAATGTCGCGACGCTCGCGCTGATCGATGCCGGCGCGATCAGCTTTTCGCCTTACCCGAGCAGAAAGCCCTCCGTGAAGGCCGAGGACGTCGCCATGGCCGGCCGTTATGCGGCGGAGTGGCAATGGTTGCGGGCGAGAAAAAACGGCCGGGCCGATTACGTGGCGTTCCGCGCGCAATTGATGCTGCAGGAAAAATCGTTCAACGCGGAGTTGATCGAAAGCGGCTGGCTATGGAAGCGCGGTGGCATGCGCGGCTTGCTGTTCGTCGCGCGTGTGCTGGCGCTGTGTGTGGCGGCGCTCGGCTTCGCGAAAATTTGCGTCGGCATGAGCCGGGACCGGCCGGTCATGCTGCTGGTGATCGGCGTGATCCTGTTTGCGCTTGCCTACGTGATCGTGATGAAGCGGCTGCCGGGCTTGGGCCGCAGCGGGCCGACAAGGGGCGCGCCCTCAACGTACCGGGGGTGGTCGGCAGCAGCGGTTCTGGCGGCGGCATCGACGGCAGCAGTTGCAGCTCCAGCAGTTGCAGCAGTTGCAGCAGTTCCAGCAGTTGCAGTTCCAGCAGCTGCGGCGGTTGCTCGAACAACTAACCCGCAACCAAGCCGCACCTCAACCGCACCATCCCTCAGTTCACATACAGATATCGCACCAGGTGAAAAAACACCGGTGCGGCAAAGCAGATCGAATCGACGCGATCGAGCGCACCGCCGTGTCCGGCGATCATCGACCCCCAGTCTTTCGCCCCGAGCGAGCGCTTAACAGCAGACAGCACCAGTCCGCCGACGAACCCCGCCAGCACGATAGCGAGCGACATCAGAAACGCCGCACCGAAACTGAACGGCGTGATCCGGTAAAGCGCGGCCCCCGACAGCGTAGCGAGCAGCCCGCCGCCGATAAACCCTTCGACGGTTTTCGAAGGACTCAGCTTCGGCGCGATCTTGCGTTTGCCGAACAGCTTGCCGACCACGTACTGGAACACGTCGCTGATCTGCACCACCAGCAGGAAGAAGAACAGCAGCAGCGCGTTTTCGCCCTGATAGCCGGGAATATCCAGAATCAGCAGCGCGGGCGCGTGACTCAGACCGTACACGCACACCATCAGCGCCCAATGAATCTTCGAACTACGGCTGAGGAATTCATGCGTGTCCTGCGTGAGCGCGGACACCAGCGACAACGTGATGAACAGATGCACCGGCACGAAGATCGAGAACATGCCGTACCAGTTCACCCACAGCAGCAGGTACTGCACCGGAATCGCGATGAAGAAGCAGATAAACAGCGTGGTGTGATCGCTCGGCGAAGTAGGCGTCAGCGTGATGAACTCGCGCAGCGCCATATACGACACGAAGGCGAACACGATGTAAGTGGCGGTCGGCCCCAGGCCGATCGCGATCGCCATGATTGCGATCATTCCCCACCATGCGCGAATACGCTGATTCAGATTGGCGATGGTCGTGCTACGGCCGCCATCGCGCCAGGCGAGCAGGCCGCCGATCACCGAAGCGATCGCCAGAAAGCCGGTCAGGCCGGCCACGAGTTCCCAGAACGCGGTTCTCATCGTGTGTGTTTCCCCGTTGTTGTTATGCGAGTCCCGTCAATCCGCGTGGCGTACCGGCGAAAGTTCGACGATGCGCTCCCGCGCGCGCTGCAGAAAATCCGCCTTGGGCTCGTTGTCGGCCAGTGTGATCGTGGCGCCGAAATGCACCTTGCAGATCAGCGGCACCGGCCAGATCGCGCCCTTGGGCATGATGCGCTGCAGGTTCTCCAGATAGACCGGGCACAGCTCGACCGTTGGAAACTCGCCGGCGAGCCGGTACAGGCCGCTTTTGAACGCCTGCGGCAAGGCCTCGGCGCTGCGCGTGCCTTCCGGAAAAATAATGATCGAATAGCCGAGCCGCAACGCTTCGCGCACGGGCTCTAGCGGATCGCCGTCGCCTTCTTTCTTGCGGTCGATCAGCACCACGTTGAGCAGGTTATTGGCGATGTGCACCTTGGCCTTGCCGCGCTCCCAATAGTCGCGCGCCGCGACGGGCCGCACCTGCGAGCGCAACTCGCGGGGCAGCGCGGCGAGAATCGCCAGTGTGTCGACGTGGCTGGTGTGATTGGAGAAGTAAATCTTCTGCGTTGCGTTCGGTGTGCCGTGATGCCAGACCGGATAGGCGCCTGCCACGAGACGCACTACACCCAGCAGACAATCGCGTTGCCATGCGTGCCAGATACTCATTGAATCCGACTCATTGATTGCGCCATTCTGAACGCCGGTGGCGTTTCGGTCGCGGCATTATGACGATTTTTTTCGTCGATCACCACATCGATTTAAAGAGCAGGGTGATTCTTGACCTTTCCTCCCATTTAAATGACGATGTCGCTGTTTCTAATAGCTCGAAAAACAGGCTCGGGACAATTTCGTTTCCGGGCAATTCGCGTATGGGCTGGTTAACCCGTTTGAACTGTTAAATAAATATGAGCATCTACGCACTCAAACCGAAGTTCCAGAATCTGCTGCGGCCTTTGGTGCGCCAACTCGCGCGCGTCGGTGTAACGGCCAATCAGGTCACGGTGACGGCGGCACTCGGCTCGATCGTGGTGGGCGGCGTAGCGGCGGCGGGTTATTACCGGCTGTTCCTGCTGATCCCGATCTGGCTGTTCCTGCGCATGGCGCTCAATGCGATCGATGGGATGCTGGCGCGTGAATTCGGACAAAAGAGCGCGCTCGGCGCGTATTTGAACGAGTTAGGCGACGTGATTTCCGACATCGCACTCGTTTTACCGTTTCTGGTCATCGCCGCATTCAATGCTGCGGATATCTGGGCGTTCGCGCTGGCCGCCGCGGTGGTCGAGTGCGCGGGTTTGGTCGGGCCGCTGGCGGGCGCCACGCGCCGCTACGACGGCCCGCTCGGCAAAAGCGATCGCGCGGTGGTGATCGGCGCATTCGGCCTGTGGATCGGCCTCGGCCTGACGGTCGCGCCGTGGGCCACGTGGCTGTGGCGCGCGCTGGTTGTGCTGGCGCTCGTGACAATGGGCCAACGGGTGCGCAACGGGGTTGCCGAGGCGCGCTGAATCAGAAACCCGGCGGGGCACGCAGCCGGGCCGCGAGTACCATTCCACGTTCGAGGGGACTTCCATGACGAGCCGCACTGCCGGGGAACACACGTTTGTCACGCACGACGGCGAGGCGCTGTTCTACCGCCATTGGCCGGTTGCCGGCGAACGTTGCCGTGGCGCCGTGCTGCTGTTTCATCGTGGTCACGAACACTCGGCGCGCATGGCCCATCTCGTCGACGAACTCGATCTGCCCGAGCATGCGTTCTTCGCGTGGGACGCGCGGGGCCACGGCCATTCGCCGGGCGAACGCGGCTACAGTCCGAGCGCGGCGGCTTCGGTGCGCGACGTTCAGACGTTCGCCGAGCATATCCGCGACACCCACGGCATCGCGATCGAAGACATGACGGTGATCGGCCAGAGCGTCGGCGCTGTGCTGGTCGCCGCGTGGGTGCACGATTACGCGCCGCCGCTGCGCGCGCTGGTGCTGGCCGCGCCGGCCTTCAGCATCAAGCTGTATGTGCCGCTCGCGTTGCCGGCTTTGCGGCTCATGTACCGGCTGCGCGGGCGCTTCTTCGTCAATAGCTATGTGAAGCCGAAGCTGCTGACGCACGACCCCGAGCGCGTCGCCAGCTACCAGTCCGATCCGCTGATCGCGCGCGCCATCGCGGTCAACATGCTGCTCGATCTGCACGATATGGCCCAACGCGTGGTGGCCGACGCCGCCGCGATCAAGGTGCCGACGCAAGTGCTGATCTCCGGCGCCGATTGGGTCGTGCGTCGGCAGCCGCAGGACCAGTTTTACGAACGGCTGAGTTCGGCGCGCAAGGAGCGCATCGTGCTCGACGGTTTTCATCACGACACGCTCGGTGAGTTGGAGCGCAGCCGCGCCATCGCGCCGATTCGCGCGTTCGTCCTGCAGGAATACGATGCGCCGAGCGCGCCGGTCTCGTTGCTCGACGCGCATGAGCGTGGGCCGTTCTATGACGAATTCGCGGGTCTGAAGCAGCCGCCGCAGCCGTTGAAAGGCGCCTACTGGGCGTTGGTGCGCGGCGGTTTGCGGCTGTCGTCGTGGTTCTCTGCGGGGATCGCGCTCGGGTTCCAGCGCGGCTTCGATTCCGGCTCGTCGCTCGACTATGTGTACCGCAATCGCGCGGAAGGGCGTTCGCCGCTCGGCCGGCTGATCGACCGCAACTATCTCGAATCGATCGGCTGGCGCGGCATTCGTCAGCGCAAGATTCATATCGAAGCGCTGATCGCCGATGCCATCGCGCGCCTGCGGCGGGACGGCCAGCCGGTGCGGATCGTCGATATTGCCGCGGGGCACGGGCGCTATGTGCTCGACGCCATTGGCGCGGCCGCGCTGAGCCGGACAGGCATCGAACATATTCTGCTGCGCGATTACAGTCCGCCGAATGTCGAGGCCGGCCGCGCGCTGATCATTCAGAAAGGCTTCGGCACGAAGGCGCGTTTCGAACAAGGCGACGCGTTCGACGCCGAAGCGCTCGCCAAGCTCGAACCGCGCCCGAATCTGGCCATCGTGTCGGGGCTGTACGAACTGTTCAGCGACAACGCGATGATCCGCGCATCGCTCGGCGGCCTCGCGCGCTCCGTCGCGCCCGGCGGTTACCTGGTTTATACGGGGCAGCCGTGGCATCCGCAGCTGGAATTCATCGCGCGTACGCTGAAGAACCATCGCGGCGAGGCCGCGTGGGTGATGCGCCGTCGCTCGCAAGCCGAGCTCGATGAGCTGGTGGCGAGCGCGGGCTTTCGCAAGATCGCGCAACGCATCGACGAATGGGGCATCTTCACCGTCAGCGTCGCGCAACGGGTCGCGGACGTATGAGCGGCAGCGGCGCGCGCACCGACGCGGTGACGTGGCCACCCCACGCAGCCGCCGCGCGGCCGGCTACCTTCGTGCTGAAATGCGTGCTGCTGGCGGGCATGGGTCTGGTGTTCTTTTCGACCTATGGCTTCGCGAACTGGCTGGCCGGAAGGCATGCGAGCGTGCCTTCGTTCGCGTTCGGCTGGGAGCATGCCATTCCTTTCTGGCCGTGGACGATCGTGCCTTACTGGTCGATCGATCTGCTGTACGCGCTGTCGTTTTTTCTGTGGCGTTGGCGCGATGAGTTGCTCGACCACGTCAAGCGGCTGTTGACGGTGCAGGTTATTTCGGTGGTGTGCTTTATTGCGTGGCCGCTGCGCTTCAGCTTCGAGCGGCCGGCCGCCGGTGGCATGAGCGGGGCGCTGTTCACGTTGCTCGCGGGTTTCGACAAACCGTTCAATCAGGCGCCGTCGCTGCATATCGGTTTGCTGGTGGTGTTGTGGGCCGTGTATGCGTTGCAGGCGCGCGGCGCGTGGCGTTGGCTGTTGCATGGCTGGTTCGCGTTGATCGGCATTTCCGTGCTGACCACCTATCAGCATCACGTGATCGATGTGCCGACCGGCGCGGCGGTGGGCTGCTTCGCGCTGTTTCTGTTTCCGCTGCGGCGGGGCGATGGAACGTCCCGCGTGCGTGCCGTCG
Source organism: Paraburkholderia bryophila (assembly GCF_013409255.1). Classification (NCBI taxonomy): domain Bacteria; kingdom Pseudomonadati; phylum Pseudomonadota; class Betaproteobacteria; order Burkholderiales; family Burkholderiaceae; genus Paraburkholderia; species Paraburkholderia bryophila. Next base: position 639,488 of record NZ_JACCAS010000001.1, on the reverse strand, counting down.
ACGAACCGGTCACGCCCACCGTGCTGGCTCACGCCCGCCGCATTGCGCGGCGCTATGCGGCGTTGGCGCTGGTGTTTCTGATTGCCACCTGCGTGACGATTCCGCATTCGCCGTTCGCGGCGTTGCTGCTTGGCTGGATCGCGCTGGCCGTGCTGTGCGTCGCGATTGTCTATTGGCGTGTGGATGCCGGGTTGTATCAGAAGAGCGAAGCGGGCGGTCTCGCGTGGGCGACCGGCGCGCTGTTCCTGCCGACTGTGTTCGGCACGTTCGTGAATTCGCGCGCGTGGACGTTTCGTCATGCGGCGTCGTCGCCGGTGGGTCACTCGGTGCTGGTGGGACGTACGCCGACGCGTCGTGAGGTGAGGCTGGCGCGTGCCACCGCGATTGTCGACCTGACCGCTGAAATGCCCGGCTGGGCCCGGCGCGATCCGGCGATCCACTATGTGTGCGTGCCGCAACTCGACTTGCTGCCGCCGACGCTCGCGCAGTTGCAGCAAGCCGTCGCCGCAATCGAGATGTTGCGTGAACAGGGGCATACCGTGCTGGTGTGCTGTGCGCTCGGCTATTCGCGTAGCGCATTGACGGTGGCGGCGTGGCTCGCTGCGTATTTGCAGTTGAACGATGCACAGGCCGCGCTGGCGCTGTTGCGGGAAGCGCGTCCGCAGGTGGTGTTGCGGGCGCCGAGCGTGGCGTTGTTGCAGCGGTATATCGACTGGCGTTCGCCAATGCGGCATGAAGCGCCACACAACACGCGGCCTGGACCCGAGGTTCGATCATGAACGACACACCCGCCAGCGTGCAATTCAAAATCGCCGCGGCGCGCGGCCTGCTCGACGCTGGGCTGATCGTCGCGATCTGCACGCAGGTGGCGGCGTGGGTGGGGCTCGCACTCGCTTTCGCACTGGGGTCATGGCCGTGCGTCGCGGTGGTGTGCGTGAGCGGCGCGGTGGCCGTGCTCGCACTATGGCTGCTGATCCGCGTCGCGATCGATCGCCGGTTGTTCAGCACGCTCGCACATTCAACCGCGTTGACGAACGAAGACGATGCACTCGCGGCACTCGACCACGCGTTGCGGCGGCTCGGCTGGATCGATGAAACGAAGGCCGGACGCACGCTCGACGCGCGCGTGCGCGGCGTCGCCCGTCTCGTCCGGCTGGTGACGATACTCGCGGTCGTGCAAGTGCTCGTGATAGCCGTCGCGGCACTGATCGGCGCGTTCTGAACCGGCCGCGCACGCAATGACGCGTCGTCGTAGTCGCGCGAACACGCACCCGTGACCGCGCAACGCCGGTTCGCAGCCCTTATTCGAACGCCGTATCGTTCGGATTCGCGTAGACCTTTTTCAACGAGTCGCTCATCGGAAAGTCGAACGTGAGGTTCTTCGGCGGGACCGGCTTCATGAACCACTTGTCGTACATTGTGTTGATCTCCTTGCCTTTCATGACCTGCTGCATCGCATCGTCGACGACCTTCTTGAACTCAGGGTCGTTTTTCCGCAGCATGAATCCATAAGCCTCGGACGATTGCGGCGTGCCGACCAGCACCCAGTCAGCGGGCTTCGCCGTTAGCGAGCGCGCGCCCGCCAGCAAAACGTCATCCATCATGTACGCCACCGCGCGGCCGGTTTCCAGCGTCAGGCGGCCCTCGCCGTAGTCCTTGGCGCTGATGATCTGCATGTTCATTTTCTTCTCTTCGTTCATCTTTCTCAGGATGCGCTCGGACGTCGTCCCCTGATTGGTCACGACCGTCTTGCCCGCGAGATCCGGGAAATCCTTGATGCCGGAGTCTTTGCGCGTCAGCAGCCGGGTCGTGGCCACGAAGAATGTATCGGAAAACGCGACCTGGTTTTGCCGGGCGGCAAGGTTCGTCGTCACGCCGCATTCCAGATCCACGGTGCCGTTCTGTACCAGCGAAATGCGGTTCTGCGACGTCACCGGAATGAACCGGATACGCAGATCGGACCGTTTCGTCTTCGCCTTGACTGCGTCGATAACCTTGTTGCACAGATCCTGAGAAAAACCGATGACCTGGTTGTCGCTGTCCACATAGGAAAACGGGACCGACGTCTCGCGATGGCCGATCGAAATCAGGCCGTTGGTTTGAATCTTCGTCATGGTCGGCGTTGCGTCCTGCGCGAGCACGCCATGTGCGGCCGATGCCAGCACGGCCAGCATCAACAATTTTTCCCGGACCATCTCATTCCCCAGTGATATCGAACGATCGTTAGCGGCACGCCATGGCGCCTGGATCCATATGTTGCAGTAAACAAAATAATAACAACATATGTTAACTCCCTACGTGCGACGAGTTTCAGCCGTTGCGGCCGGAAAGGGTCGACGCTCGAATTCGATAGGGTTTCGATGGATCGCGGTACGGATCGTCAGGGATTGCGCACGATCGTGAGCTTTTTGCCGCCGGAATCGCGGCGAGTTACGCCGTTTTACGCGGGCTCAAGGGCGGAGGGCGAACCACGCCGGGCCTGCGGGCGGATTGGCCGCCGCGAAGCCCGCGTGCCCGTAAGAAGCGGAAACGTGTCTGTAGCCAAACTGTCGCGGCGTCTGACTACTATCGTCTCATCGCCACGCTTTGATGAACGGAGGTGTTGGATGCTTAGCCATCACGAACTCGCGACGCTCATGCTGTTTCGCGACACGGAGAAACGTATCGAGCCGTTGGACCCCGATGTGCTGGCGTTACGCCGATATGCGCTTGTCGAAGTGCGGCAGCGTCAGCCGCATGAAATGACGCTGCAATTGACGCGTCGGGGGCGCGAGTTGCTGGCGCGGTTGCAGAGCGACGAGAAAGAGTGAGCAGGGCGGCAGGTGGCGCGGCGCTTAAGGCGCCGGAGTCGAAGTTGCAGCCGACGCAGACGTTGTAGTCGCAGTCGAGGCTGAAGCCACCGGCGTGGACGCCACCACCGGCCCAGACGCACCCGCATTGCTCCCCGGCGCCCCGTCCCACTGCCAGCCACCCCCCAGATTTTTAATCAGCGTCACGCTCCCTTGCGCGAGCAACGACTGACTATCCGTCAACGACTGCGCCGCCTGCAACAACGTCAACTGTTGCGTCAGCACGCTTTCCTCGCTCGCCGTACCCGCCAGCAACTGCGCCCGCTGGCTCGCGAACAACTGCTGGTTGCGCTGATAAATCTCGCCATACGCCGCGGCCTGCTGCTGCAGATGATTGATCGTCGACAGACTGTCTTCGACACTCTGAAATGCCGTCAGCACCGCGCCGCGATAGTTCGCCACGTCTTCATCGTAAGTCGCGCGGGCTTCGCGCACCGCGGCGCTGCGCGCGCCGCCGTCGAAGATCGTCGCGGCCAGATCGGGCCCCAGCGTCCACACGCGGCTCGGCAGCGAGAACAGATGCGCGAACGCGTTGTGCTCGAAGCCGCCTTGCGCCGACAGATCCAGCACCGGGAAAAACGCCGCTTCAGCCGCGCCGATTTTCGCGTTCGCGGCGGCGGCGGTGCGTTCCGCGCTCACCACGTCGTAGCGCCGTTCGAGCAATTGCGACGGCAACGCCAGCGGCACCGAGGGATTGGCGAATGCGTAATCCTTTTTCGGCGGCAGCGAGAAGCCGGAGGGCGGCACGCCGATCAGCACGGCGATCGCATGCTCGTCCTGTTCGCGCGAGGTTTCGGTGGTCTGCAATTGTGCGACCACGATCTCCAGCGTGTCTTGTGCGGTCAGCACGTCGTCGTTCGACGCGGTGCCTTGCAGAAACGCGGTGCGCGTGATGTCGAGAATGCGTGCGTCGATCTTTTGCTGCTGTTTCAGCGAGTCGATATCCAGATCGGCCTGGCGTAACGCGAAATAGTCGTTGGCGAGCGTGGCCGCGATCGACAGGCGTTCGCCGGCTAACTGTGCGTCGCTGGCTTGCGCGCTCGCTTTCGCCGACTCGACCTCGCGCCGCACTTCGCCCCACAAGTCCGGCTCCCAGCTTGCCGTGGCCGTGGCGCTGACCGAATTCCGTATGCCCGCCACGGTGCTGCCGGTCGTGCTGCTGATACCCGAGCTCGCCGCGCCATTGCCGGTGCCGCTACGCGTCGCCGAGAGGCCCGCCGTGATCACCGGGAAGAGGCTCGCGCGGTTGGCGTCGACGGTGGCCTGCGCAAGCCGGTACGCGGCTTCGGCCGCGGCGATCGACTGATTCGCCTTGAGCGAGCGGCCGATCAGATCCGTCAGCGTGTCGTCCTGATAGACCTGCCACCATGTGCTGGACAGCGACGCTTGCGGATCGGCCTGCGCACGTTGCCAGTCCACGCCTTCCTTGAACGCCGCGGGAATCGCCACCGTGGGTTGGCTGTAATCCGGCCCGACCGCGCAGCCGGTCATGCACAGCGTCGCCAGCCCCACGCCCACCCCCACAACCGCGCTCAACACTCTGCTTTTCATGATGTTGCTTCCTTCCCGTGACGTCGACGGCGCAGACGCTGATACGCGCGGTCGAGCCACAAATAGATGACCGGCGTCGTATAAAGCGTGAGCATCTGGCTGAAAATCAGTCCACCGATAATCGAAATACCCAGCGGCTTGCGGAATTCCGAGCCGTAGCCGGAGCCGAACACGAGCGGCAGCGCGCCGAGAATGGCGGCGCTGGTCGTCATCATGATCGGGCGGAAGCGGATCAGGCAGGCGCGCGTGATGGCCTGTTCGGCGGGCAGATTCGATTGCCGTTCCTCGGTGATCGCGAAGTCGATCATCATGATCGCGTTCTTCTTGACGATGCCGATCAGCAGGATCACGCCGACCAGCGCGATGATCGACAACTCCGTGTTGGTGACCAGCAGCGCGATCAGCGCGCCGACGCCGGCCGAGGGCAGCGTCGACAGAATCGTCAGCGGATGCATCAGGTTCTCGTACAGCATGCCGAGCACGATATACACGGTGAGCAGTGCGGCGACGATCAGGATCGGCTCGCTCGCCACCGATTGCTGGAACACCTGCGCCGTGCCCGCGAAGCTGCCCACAATGCTCGCCGGCATGCGGAGCTGCGCGACGGCTTCGTCGACCTGCTGCGTGGCCTGGCCGATCGACGCGCCCGGCCCGAGATTGAACGACGCCGTGACGGCCGGGAAGGTGCCCTGGTGGTTGATCGAGATCGCCGTTTGCGCGATCGAGAAACGCGCCATCGCGGCAAGCGGCACCAATGCATTACCGTTCGACAGCACGGCGGCGGAGGGCGTCGCCGTGCGGCTGCCGGGACCGGCCACCGCCGCCGCGCTGGCCGCCGCAGCAGCAGCGGATGCCGCGTTCGCGGAGGTCGCGACGCTCGGCGCCGTGGCGGTGCCGCCGCCCGTCGAACCACTGCCCGAGGTGGCGGCCGCACCGGCCGGCACATAGATCGCCTTCAACGCGGCCGGATCGGTCCAGTACTCGGGCGCGAGTTCCATCACCACGTGATACTGGTTGGCGGACTTGTAGATTGTCGACACCTGGCGCTGCCCGAACGCGTCGTACAGGCCCTGATCGATCGACGCGAAATTGACCCCCAGCCGCGCCGCCGTATCGCGATTGACGACCACGCTCGCCTGCATGCTGTTGTCCTGCTGGTCGGTGTTGATGTCCTGCAGCATCGGCAGCTTGTGCATGGCGGCGACCACCTTGGGCACCCATTTGTCCAGATCGGTCTGCTCGTCGGCGGTCATCGTGAACTGGTATTGCGCGCCGCTTTGCCGGCCGCCCACGGTGATGTCCTGCGCCGATTGCAGGAACAGCCGCGCGCCGGGAATATTGGCGAGCGAGCGGCGCAACTGCGCGATCACCTGATCGGCGCTCGCCTTGCGCGGCCCGAGCGGTTTGAGCGTGACGAACAGCAGCGCGGTGTTGACCGAATTCGAACCGCCGACAAAACCGCCCACCGCCTGCACGTTCGGATTCTTCAGCACCAGTTGATTGATCTTGAGGAATTTCTGCTGCATCGCGTGATACGAAATGCTCTGCGACGCCTGCACCTGGCCGATCAGCCGCCCGGTGTCTTCCTGCGGGAAGAAGCCCTTCGGAATCACGATATACAGCAGCACGTTGAGCGCCAGCACCAGAATCGTCACGATCCCCATCAGCACCGGATGGCGGATCACCCAGCCCAGCGTGCGCGAATAGAAGCGGTGAAAGTGCGAGTTGGGGTATTCATTGTCGTCGTGCGCGTGGCCGGTGCTGCGCAACGCGATGCTGGCGAGCATCGGCGTGACGGTCAGCGAGATCACCATCGACATGACGATCGCCACCGATAACGACACGGAAAACTCCCGAAACAGCCGCCCGACGATCCCGCCCATCAGCAGCAGCGGGATGAACACCGCGATCAGCGAGACGCTGATGGTCAGCACCGTGAAGCCCACTTCGCGCGCGCCGGCCAGCGCCGCCTGCATGGGCGGCTCGCCGCGCTCCATGTGACGCATGATGTTCTCGACTACCACGATCGCATCGTCGACCACGAAGCCGGTCGAGATGGTCAGCGCCATCAGCGACAGATTGTTCAGGCTGAAGCCGAGGAAGTACATCACGCCGAACGTGCCGAGCAGCGACAGCGGCACGACGATCGCCGGGACCAGCGTGGTGCGCCAGTTGCGGAAGAACGCGAAGGTCACCGCAGTGACCAGCAGCACCGAGATCGCCAGCGTGATCTCGACGTCGAGCAGCGACGCGCGGATCGTCGACGTGCGGTCCATCAGGATGTTGAGCTTGATGGTCGGCAGGATCGACGCTTCCAGGAACGGCAGCGCGGCCTTCACGTTGTTGACCGTGTCGATCACGTTCGCGCCCGGCTGCTTGTAGACGATCAGCAGCACGGCCGGTTTGCCGTTCGACAGGCCGTAGTTCTCCAGATTCTCGACATCCTGCCGCACATAGCCGAGATCGGAGATGTGCACCACGTCGTTGCCGCTCTGCTTGACGATCAGCGGCGCGTAATCGGAGGCGTTGTACAACTGGTCGTTCGCGCCGAGGTTGTACTTCAGCGGCCCCACGGCGGCCGAGCCTTTCGGCAGATCGACGTTGGCCGTGGCGATCGCGCTGCGAATCTGTTCGAGGCTCACGCCGTAGTGATTCACGCGGTCCGGGTTCAGTTCGATTCGCACCGCGGGCAGTGCGCCGCCGCCCACCGTGACATCGCCGACGCCCGGCGTTTGCAGCAGCTTCTGTTGCAGCACGGTCGACGCCGCGTCGTATAGCTGCCCGCGCGTCGCCGAGTCGGAAGTGAGACTAACGATCAGGATCGGCGCGTCGGCCGGATTG